>JAOZOF010000135.1 GCA_029933425.1 Marinilabiliaceae bacterium | reverse complement strand
TCCATAGCCATGTTACCGGTAACACCCGGGTGGTTAGGCCCAAGCCATATCTTCTGATATTTTTGCGATGACAAATCTATATCCGCCCCTATCTTTGCTCTTTTCGAGGGCAGCTTGCTTTCATCAGGCTCAAATCCTAAAAACTTATTTATCATTGTCTTTTCTTTTTGCTGTTACCGGTTGGTTCGGATAAAGTTTCTGCTGCATGTATGTGGCAGGGTCGTAAGTCTCTCTGCCCGGACGCGGGAAGTAAGTATTCTCCGAATATTCTTTAGTGTTGAACTCACGACGCATGTGAGGTATATCTTCCCATCCTTCAAGAACGAAGTTCTCTTCAATTCTCGGGCTTCCGGGAAAGTCAATTCCAAATGCCTCACGAAGTTCACGCTGGTAAGTCCAGACCTGCTTCCACAAGTGATGAGCACTCTCCATCACAGAATTCTCACGATCGATGTATGTCTTTACACCAAGATCGATCTTTGTTTCCGGATTGTGCAGCAGGTATAGCAATTGAAATTTACCGTCTTCCATCCAGTCAACACAACTCATCATCACAAAGTGAGAAAAGCCTTCGTAATCCCTCAGCCATGTTACGGCATCAATTGCCAGATTTTTAGAAACAGTAACAAATGCAAGGCGCTCACGCTGAATGGTCACATCCTCTGCATTATACTTCTGCTTTATTTTGTCTAATATTTCGTTCATTGGTCTATTGTTGTTTATTTGATTTTTTGTTTATCTGTTTATCAATTCAACAAATAAACAATTCAACAAATTCTCAGTGCCTACCAGTTATAATCCGGCATGTTCCAGTCCTTAACAATCTTCTTCTGGTTTGCTTTGTACCAGTCAAAATTCCTTGCGTACTCATTGGCTTTCTCTGCTTTACCTGCTTTGATAAGCTCTTTAAGCTTGGCAAAACCTGCAAGCAGTGCTTCGGGACGTGGCATACATCCTGCAATGTAAACATCGACAGGTATGTAGTGGTCAAGACGATTGATGGTGCTGTAACTGTCGTAGTACATACCACCATTGATGGTACATGAACCAAGTGCAAGCACATACTTCGGCGACGGCATCTGCTCATAAGTCCGTATAACCCTTTTCAGAGTTTTTACCGACAGGTAACCCGAGATGATGAATGCATTTGACTGACGTGGAGTAGGACGCATCTGAACACCGAAACGGAACATATCGAAACGCGGTGTTACAAGAGGCGGTATTTCAATACTTCCACAACCTGTGCCAAAACCAAGAACCCAGATACTTTCGGCACGTGCCCAGTTCAGGAACTTCTCAACAATACCGTTGCGCGGCTTCTCCTCTTCGGGACGAGCTCCGCTGAAATAGTCGTAAATAGGGTTAACTTTTATGATAGAGCCGTCAGGGGCAACCACTTCTCTCTCTTCATCTTCAGGGCGAACAAACTTTTTGCCGGAGTTCTTGACATTTGCCTCCGAACGTGCCAGCATTTCGTTCACCTTTGAATTCATATCTTTTTCAGACATTGTATATCTTTTTAGAAACTAAAAACTATTATTGCCAATACTCCCAATACCAGAGGAACCTTAAAGAACCATGTGATACTCTGTTCGATCTTGAAACGCGGGAATACCATTCCTACAAAAACCGACCAGAAATATATCAGGAATGTTTTTACTATCAATTCGGCCCAGCTTGTTGCTCCTCCGAACACAAGGTTCATGAAAAGAACTGCTTCCATAACGTGAAGTATACTTCCGGCAGATTGCATGAAACCAAGATATGTTCCTTCGTACTCAGTGGCAGGACCAATAAGAATTTCGTTCGGGGCTTTCACCAGATTAAACGGAGAGTGTCCCATTGCTCCGAGCATAGCAAGGATTATTGCTGCTGAAGCAAACGGGTTGGTGAAAAGAACCCAGTTCTGAAAGCCTCCCTGCTGAGCCTCTACGATCTTATAAACCGAAAAAGTATCATACTGAATAGCAATTGACAGGAAAGCAAGAGTTAAAGGAAGTTCAACGGCAGCATGCTGTGCCAGTCCCCTTGCAATACCCATTGCCGAGTAAGGATGTCCTCCTTCTCCTGCTCCAAGGGCCATTCCCAACATTCCGAACAATTGGAAGTAAAGAATAAGTATCAGGTCTCCTTCGAACGAGAAATTTGTCCAATGGCCGTTAGGATCACCTGTAAAAACCATAGGCATGAAAAAGAACAACCCGATACCGCCTGTTAAACGGAAAACAGGGCCGAGGTAGTACATTACTCCATGAGTAATGGTGGTTCTCACCCCTATGTTCTTGAAAAAGTTTATCCAGGGCTGATAGAACGGAATACCATAACGCCCGGCAAGACGTGCACCGATCTTACGGAAAGTAGCTCCCATCAGAAAGCCCCAGTTCCATACAATGAACAGTCCGAGCAGTGTATATCCTAATTTAGCAATAGTCATTAAATTATCCTCCTATTATTACAAAATAAGTTACTATAATAAACAACACTATATGAATGATGTAAGTCTGTCCGTTCCCGTTGTAAATGCGTCGTACAATATCAGCAGTATCGTGCAGGAAGTCAGTCACCTTGTTCCACCATGTTTCAACCAAAGGAATAGTAGCTATCCACATTGCCTTGTACAGACCTTCGAAAACGTTGTAAGCAACATGTGTGGTTTCAGGACGCTCAGGACGCTCACCTGAATAAGTAATATCGAACTGCTTAACTTTATGTGCTTTGCGTGTGGATATCAATAGCAATGCCAGTACCACAAGGAATGCAACGATGATGGTGACTGCAACTGCCGTTCCTGCCCAGTGTCCGTATTTTGTGAACGCTGTTCCGCCGTCCCAGGTAAGCTGTCCGTCGGGGAACCATTGTGCTATCATGTCACCAAGTGGCTGTAGTACCCACTGCGGTTTAACCGAGTAAACCATAATTCCGGCTAACAGAAGATAGATGGGTATAAGGAACCAGATGGATATCTCTTTTACATTACGATGATTGTCTTTAAGCTGACCTAAAAATACAGTATGAATAAGTCTCCAAAGATACATGAATGCAATACCTCCCGAGAAGAACATTATTGCTCCCTGCAGATACCAGCCTTTCTCAAGGATAGCATTGTAGAACAACCATTTTCCGGCAAATCCTGACAACGGCGGCACACCCGAAAGAGCAATGATACCAATCATCACGGCAATAAATGCAAGAGGCATACGCTTGATCAGACCTCCCATTTCGTACATGTTGTGTGTTTTAACACGAAGAACAACTGCACCAATGGTAAGGAAGAGAACAGCTTTGTAAAGGAAGTGGTTAACAACATAAGAGAAACCTCCAAGCCATCCCAAGTGTGTCATCATGGCCATACCAAGAACGATGTAACCCAACTGACCTATAGAAGAGTATGCTAAAAGACGCTTCGCATCTTCCTGGAACACTGCCATCAGGTTACCCGAGAATGCAGTGATAGCGCCAAGCCATCCGAGTGCATACGGCAACCATGGGTATGAATTGCTTTCGCCGCCCATTCCGATAAGTGTGAGAACGATACCGAACACACCGGCTTTCAGCAGAATGGCTGATACCATTGGTGAAACATCACTTTCGGCCTCACCGTGAGCGCCCGGCAGCCAGATGTGCAATCCGAGTGCTGCAGTCTTGGTTAGGAAACCAACGATAAGCAGACCATAAGCCCAGTAAGGCAGGTATGAAATAGTGTTGATGATCTCCATTCCCAATGAATCCTGACCTGCGAATGCCATTCCCAAACCGATCAGCAATGCATAAGCACCACCTACAGAGAAGAGCATGTAGCTCAATCCGTGAGGCATTGAACGTTTTCCGCGAATGATGAGGAAATATGACCCTGCTGTCATAAGCTCCCACCCGAAGAAGAATTGCAGAGTGGTCTGTGCTTCGATGATAGCTGTAAGCCCGGCATACATCAAAAGGGCTACGGGATAAAATCCTGTACGTTTCCCTTTGTAGGCATAACCTGCTATCAGAGTAAGGATACCACCGATCATGAAAATTGCCTCGAAAACGAGACGCATGTTATCAAGGTCAGGATAAATATTGTAGAAGTAAAGTGCCATTCCAATAATGGCAATTGTGTTCTTTACAAAAACAGGAAGGAAATCAAGAATAAAAATAGCTGCAACAAAGAACAACGGTATCCAGTTTATAGCAGCTCCTGCTTCAGTGTGCTGAGCAGTAAAGTAACCTGTTACGTAAAGTGCAATAGCAACAATTCCTACAGGAAGTATCTTGTTCCATTCGATCTTAAAGTCTTCGATGTTCTCATTTTCACCTTTTATTGCATATCCGAACCAGCGGAACAGATAAACAGCCTCCATCATCGAGCCGAACAGTATGGCAACTACCCACGGAAGATTCCCTGTGTTAACAAGCTCCATCACAAGTTCCCACTTTGCAAAGAATGAAGGGAAAGGAGGAAAACCGATCAAAGCAAAAATGAATGTTCCCATCAGGAACAGGAAGTAAGGCTTCTTGCGAATAACAGCCCAGTTTGCAATATCGCTCTGCTTAACAATACCTGCCAGCCAGAAAAGACCTGCCTTGGCAAAGTAATGTGAGAACAGGATTCCGAAAGCAACATAAGGAGTGTTATCTCCGAGAATATCTTTAAATCCGAGAATGATCATAAGAAGGCCTATCTGACCTATTGAAGAGTAACCCAGCAAGCGCTGAGCACTTCTTTGCTTGAGAGCAAGAACATTACTCCCGATGAACGAAACCGCACCGATAAGTGCTATCCAGTAATTCCACTCAGGGCCCGCCATTACCAGAAGTTTGTACAACACATAGTACATTCCTGTTGCAGTGGCAGCCGAAAGCATGGCACCGATACCGGCATTTGCACCTTCATACACATCAAGCCCCCACCCGTTGGCCGGGAATGTTTTTAATTCGAGCAGGATAGAAACCATGATCATAAGAAGAGCTACACTTCCACCGCGTAACGCACCTATATGTGCCTGTGTAAGACCATCGATATTCAATGTTCCACTGTAATAGTAAGCAAAGATGATCCCTATAAGAAGCACTCCGCTGATAACACCTGTTGCCAGCATATATTTGAATCCTGCCTGAACGGCTTTGCCTGTTTCAGTAAGAATTACCAGACCGGCAGTTGCAATACTTACTATTTCAAGGAATACAAAAAGGTTGAAGATATCACGGGTCATTATCACCACATTTAGCCCCATGATGAAAATAAGGAACACCATTATGGCGTGATTACCTGCCTCTTTAAGATATTTGTAGAGATAAATGCCTCCCAGCAGACCAATAAAGTTAACTGCCGTTGTAAGCGCACCCTCGTTCAATCCCATTAAAAGATTAATGGAGAAAGGGGGCTTGAATCCTGCTGTAAATACCTGCTGAGCACTGTCTCCGTTTATCAACCCGATCAACCATGAGCCGGTCAGAACTCCCATCAAAGCTATTGCAGCCAACATGATAACAGCAGCCGCATCTTTTGCCTTTTTGGGAACAAACCCGAGAGCAAAGGCACCGCCAAGACCAATGGTTAGTATATGAATAGGTGAGATCATATTATATTGTTTATTTGTTTAGTCGTTTAATTGATTATCTCCAATATCGAACATCAGCTTACCATTTCAGGTCCTTAAAGCTTTCAATGTCCAGTGATTTCTTTTCACTGTGCAGTTTCATGGCATAAGCAAGCATCAGAGCCGTCACACCAAGACCGATAACGATAGCAGTAAGAACAAGAGCCTGCGGAACAGGGTCAACTATTTTGTTTGCCGTATCGGTAAGCAGCTCATTTTTGTCAAGAATAGGAGCAACCCCGCCCTTAACATAAGCCATTGAAACCATCACAATATGAATACCGGTATCAAAAAGTGAGAACCCGATAATGATACGGATAATGTTCTTGCGGGTCATGATAGCCCATAAGCCGGCAAGAATGATCAGAAATCCTGTTGTTATAGTTATATATTCCATTTGTAAATCTTTTTCTTAATTTTCTGCCTGAACAGACTTGAATTTGTTAAGAATATTCGACAATTCAGCACCTACCTTCAATCCTACGAATGAATAGATAACCGGTATTGCACCTGCACTGAAAAGCTCTCCGAACTTACCGAGCGGGAGGATGGCATTATCGAGGAATCCAAGTCCTATAATAGCGCCAAAAGCAGCCAGCCCCACATATACCACTCCGGAAATACTCTCAAGTGCTTCGAAGAATTTGTGGTTGAATTCCATATTTGGGAAGGCAAGAAGCATCAGTATCACACCTGAAGCAATAACGGCACCTCCCTGAAAACCTCCACCGGGAGTCAGATGTCCGTTGATGAAAATGTAAATACCAACCATTGTAATGATAGGCACTAACATTTTGGCCGCAGTTTTGAATATCTCACTGTTCTTTCTTAAAGTACGTTTCTCAGATTCTGTCTTCAGGAAGAATGCGATGATGGCAGCAGCAAGGAAAAGAATGGTAACCTCTCCAAGGGTATCGAGTCCCCTGTAAGTTACAACCACTGCTGTTACCAGGTTCTGAGCATTAACCTTTGACACATTCTCACTCTGAGCATAGAACTGCGACAACTCCGACAACTTGTCATTTCCATGGAACGTATCCAACAACGGATACAACATGCTTGCAAGAGCTATTAATATGATAAATACGAAAAGCTTTTTCATATGTAAAGTATAATTGATTTTTTTACTCTGATTACGATCTGCATTACTTAATTACTTCATCTATCTCATCACTCTCACGCCCCTCCTTGTCGTTCGACCTTATCCGGTTCAAGACATAGAAGAAAATGATAGTTGATAAACCACTACCTATGGCTGCTTCTGTCATTGCAACATCAGGTGCCGCAAGGAACAAATACATTATCGAAGCAAACAGCCCCACTGCTCCTGTTGCAATTACCGCTACTATCATCTTTTTATGATAAATCGCAATGAATGACATTGCCAACATTATGATGCCGAGTAATGCGCTTATAATTTTAAAATCCATATCGTATTAATTATTTTGATCCCTGAGGAATTGATTCCTATTTTTTATTCTAACCTGAATGAGGTTACTACTTCTCTTCGTACTCTACTTTTTGTGCCTTGGTACTTACTTTCAGCTTATCGACAACCGTACGGTCAGTAAATGGTATCTTGATGAAATATGAGGCCCTTGCCAGTACATGCGACGAAACAGGGTTTGTCATCATCACAAAGAAGATGAGAAGTATCAGTTTACCCCACCATCCCGGCATCAGAAAAACCAATCCTATTAGGCTTAAGATCGTTCCTAGAGTCGTTGCTTTGGTACCCACCTGAAGTCTGTTGTAAACATCCGGCATACGAATCAGGCCGATAGATGCCACAAGCAGCACAAATGAACCCATCAGTGTAATTATCGCTCCTAGTAATTCCATTATTTCCCTTTTAATATCGTTTATAAACTCTTTTCCAAATACTTTGCAATGATTATCACGGCAAGAAAACCCAGCAGACCGTAAACAATTGCAACATCAAGATAGATTATTCTTTGTGTAACGTAGGCAAGAATACCTATCAGTGCTATCGATGCAATTGACATGACATCAAATGCAATAACCCTGTCGACGGATGTTTTTCCTTTGACAAAGCGGATCATGGTAAGTCCTATGCTCAACAAAATGATGGCAACAGCGACAATTAAAATTGTATTAACCATAAATTACCTCCAAATATTTTTCAAATTTTTCAACAATCTCCTTACTGGCAACTTTTACATCCTCATCTTTCACATCGATCCAATGGATGAAAAAAGAATCATCCTTAACGTCCACGGTAAGAGTTCCCGGAGTAAGTGTTATTGAGTTTGCCAGCAACATACGTGCGAATTTCGATTTCAGCTTTGTTTTAACCTCAACAATACCGGGTTTTATAGGAAGTGCAGGATTAAGAACACGACGGGTAACATCAAGATTCGATTTTATAAGATCGACCATGAATACTCCCAGGAATATTATTGTATAAATAATACCCTTAGGGGTAAAGTTCATATCAGTGAAAAGTTCACAGCGTTTGCAAAGAAACATACTGAGAAACAGAGCTATTACCGCCCCTACAATCAATATATCAGGTTGAAATGTGTTGTTCAGAAGTATCCAAACAATCATCAATATCAAAAATGTAATAAAAAAGTTTTTCATCTACGTTGTTTTAAGTCTTGATATTAAGCCAGTTAAACACTTGTTTTTCAATTAACTCAAGTACATACTGTTGAGTTCACAAAATTATTATGTCTCAATTTATTTTAATAAGACAGAGGGTTTAGATATATTTGCACTTAGATATAAATTTATCAATATTATTATAGACATAGATCTATGTTTTTATTGATATGTCAAATGCCTTAATGTTTGATAACCGGTTTATCTAATGCGAAATAGCATACTATGAAGAAAGGAAACAGGGAGGGGAATGCAAATGAATTGGCTGATTGTTTTAAGAAACTCACCAATACACAACTTCAGAATCTGGCCAGAAACAGAGTTCATCTGCGTTACAACAAAAAAGAAATGGTTGCCAAGCAGGGGGCTTTTGTATCCCATATCATTTTCATAAAAAAAGGTTACGTTAAATTATATATAGAATCGGAAAGTGACGACAATAAGGATTTGATAATTAACATTTTTGGTCCTAATCAACTGATCGGGCTGTCATCTCTGTTCGAGAGTAACATCTACCAATACAGCGTAAGCACCCTGGTTCCGTCGGAAATATGCCTTTTTGAAGTAAAAGACATAAAAGAGCTGATAGGTAAAAATCCCGACTTCGCACTCGGCATTTTGCAGCGCTCGCATAAAAGCACTATCCATGCATACAGTCAGATGTTCAACCTTACTCACAAACAGCTGAACGGAAGAATTGCAAGCGCATATCTGTATCTGTCAAAACAAGTTTTTCATAATGACAAATTCAAAATGATACTTACCCGCAACGAACTGGCTAATTTCACTGCAATGGCTACCATGAGTGCTGTAAGGACCATTAACATGTTCAAACAGCAGGGAATAATCAGAGAAGAGAACGGAGAGGTTGAGATACTGGACTTCGACAGGCTTGAAGAGATCAGCAGGTTGGG
>JAOZOF010000432.1 GCA_029933425.1 Marinilabiliaceae bacterium | reverse complement strand
TGAACAAAGTTCAAAAGGAAATTTACTTTATCCGTGAGGTTTTTACCGTTTATATTGGGCAATATTATTTTATCCAGACCTTCATATGCGACCTCAGACAAAGGTGGCTGAAAATAAATGGAAATAGTACAGTTCGGATAATTAGTATAGAAATTGACCATATTCGAATCGTAGGCAATCATAACCGGTTTGTCGTTATAGACATATTCCTTAAAAGCAGCTTTTGGTTCCAGCTTTGGCAGGCATCTGAAATTAAGAGATAATAGCTCTTTTGCTCCCGGATGTTCTTCATCATAAGAGTAAATTTTATCACTTATCTTATTCTGTCCTTCAAATGCTATCAGATAGTATCTCTCATTTCCGGCATCAAAATAAGGTATGTAATAAACGGGGGTATCGAAGTCAGCCATCAGGTAAACATTGTTTGTATCATAACCAACTTTTACACTTTTTTTGCATTTAAGCAGGCTGAACCATGTAAACAAAACACGATCATTCACCGAATCATAAATACTTTCGGATGCTTCCTGCAGAAGTTTCATCAGCCCCCAACCATTCAGCTCTCGTTTTAAAGATTCGGTATAAGCCTTTTTAATGATGTTATACAATTCTTTATTCTCCATCGCTTCACCAAACCAGTCTGATATTCCGGTACCCAACACCGCAGTTAATACCGGCAGAGGATCCTGGGGCTTAGGCATTTGAATACTTGTACCATAAAAATCGACAACCATATTCATTTTTGGCACTTCTTCAAAAGCATCATACATTTTCGGAGACAGATTTAATTGAAGTTGCCTTGCTGTGTCTTCCATCATAGTCTTCCGGTGAACAGGGATTATCTCTTTCGACTTTATTTGCTTCTCTATTACAACAGGCTGAACATCCGGTTTTGGAGTTACTTCTTTTCGAGTAACAGACAGATCGTACTCAATCCAGGGTTTTTTCAAAAACCTGAGAAAAACAGAATCATTTTTCGATTTGAATTCTAAAAACTCGTCCTGGATTGATTTTTTAAACATATCAAATTCTTTCTCATAGCCACTTTTTACATCTTTCTCCTGGCAAAAGAGTTCACCTGCTGAGGTTAGGATAATTATCATCGTTATTGAAACCAATAATCGCGATCTGCCCTTTATTATTTGTTTTTTAATGCTCATGTTTACTTATTATTAATAACCGAAAAAGTACCTTTATTGGTTGTGTCGGCAAAATGCCAGTAATACCTTCCCGGAGAAAGTTGTTCTGCTTTATAAATATTTGTGTCTGTTGAATGATGCCTTATTTGTTTTTTTATTAAAAAATTTTCTGTCATATTAAAAATGTAAAGCGTATCTGTTTTGTCAGAAAAAGATCTCCATTTAAAAACAACCGGATCTTTTGTTGTAAAAATAACATTGTTCACGGGGAAAAGCAATATTATAGAATTATTTAAGCTATCCATAGTAGCCAGTTTTTTCGGTTCGTCCATTTGAAATTGCAAGACCGAATCCGAAACAACTATTTGTTGTCCATTGTTCATATTATTATTCCTCTGTTGAAAGAACATCAGATAAACACCAAATAGTACGGCAATCGAAGCTGCAATGGAGATCAGGTACGCTTTATTTCTACGGAAAAACGACGATTGTCCGGCATATAATGCAGCGGATATTTCATTCCTGGTTGTTTCATATTCTGCCGTTTCTTTCCATAGTTCAACTAATTTTTTACGTGCTTCGTACTCTTTGGCTAATTCCGGCTCTACTTTCAGTCGTTTTTCAAATGCTTCAAGGTCTTCTCCCTGCAGTTCGTCATCGATATACCGTTCAATTAATTCGATATCTCTTTCATTTGTTTTCATGATACTTACACTGTTAATTCGTGAAACAAAGGATGCTCTTTCAATTGTATTTTTAATTTATCGAGGCACCGTTTAAACTTTTGCCGGGCACTGGCTGCATTTACCCCGAGTTTTCGGGCTATTTCTTCAAAACGCATACCGTTGTCAGCAGCGTGCCCTGCGTGCAGACCGAATCTTAGGTCAAAAAGTGTCCGGCACTCCTCGCTCAGCCGTTGTTTTACATGCAGCACCAGATGCAGAAGATCAAAATGATCGGGTTCGGTTTCTTCATCCCTGTTATCTCTGAATGTTGATGTCAGATAGGGTTTATTCCGGTTATATTCTTTCAGACAAAGGTTCCGGCAAATGCCGTACAGGTAAGTTGAAAAAGTACTTTCTCCTTTAAACACCCCCTTTCTAATGTTGATTACGGCTCTTGTTAATCCTTCCTGAAAGATATCTTCCGCATCCAGTTGCAAATTTTTAAATCCGAGTACCATACTTTTTATTCTTCC
>JAOZOF010000431.1 GCA_029933425.1 Marinilabiliaceae bacterium | reverse complement strand
AGTGTTCTGGACATGGATGAATTGAATACTCTTGCCGGGACTATATTGAAAGAGTGGGGCTCTGTTGACATCCTCATAAATGCGGCAGGAGGCAATCTGCCGGGTGCAACCCTTGAACCTGATCAGGAGGTATTCGATATGAAGATAGAGGATTTCAATAAAGTTACCGATCTCAACCTTAACGGAACGGTTTATCCCACGCTTGCATTCGGAAAAATAATGGCAAGACAGGGATCGGGCAGCATCATCAACATATCTTCAATGGCTACTTACTCGGCAATAACAAGAGTACCGGGATATTCGGTGGCCAAAACGGGGATAAATATCTTCACAATGTGGATGGCAACCGAGATGGCACGTAAATACGGAGATAAAGTTCGCGTTAATGCCATTGCACCGGGTTTCTTTATCGGCGATCAAAACCGCAATGTACTCATCAATCCTGATGGTAGTCTTACGGAAAGAAGCAAAAAAGTAATAGCCAAAACCCCTATGGGCAGGTTTGGCGATATTGATGAACTGAATGGAGCGGTGCAGTTCCTCTGTTCCGATGCAGCAAGTTTTATCACAGGCATTGTTCTCCCCGTTGACGGGGGATTCAGAGCTTTCAGCGGAGTTTGAATTAGATTAAACCTCGAATGAGGTCGTGTATTTTCACTTTGAAATGTATTGGAGTAACAAGTTTCTTTCCTCTCTTTTATGGGAGATTACAAAAGCTCAATTATAAATAATGGAACTGGTAAAAACACTAAGATGGTTCGGTGATGACGATGCTGTAACCTTGAATGACATCAGACAGACTAGTGCAACAGGCGTTGTTACTGCATTGCATCACATACCCAACGGCGAGGTATGGCCGGTTGACGAAATAATGGAAATTAAGAACAAGGTTGAATCGCATGGATTGACCTGGAATGTCGTCGAAAGTCTGCCTGTGCACGAGGATATCAAACAGGGCACTAAAAGTCGTGACAGGCTTATCGACAACTACATCGAAAGCATGCAAAACCTTGCAAAATGCGGGATCAAGACCATCATTTACAACTTTATGCCTGTACTCGATTGGGCACGCACCGATCTGCATTACACCCTCCCTGACGGAACTGAGGCAATGTACTTCAGCGCCATGGATTTTGCCGCCTTTGATATTTTCATCTTAAGGCGTCCCGGAGCAGAAAATGATTATGCCGATGAAGAATACAAAGCAGCCAAACAACGGTTCGGGAAAATGAGTGAAGAAGAAGCTGAAGAACTTGCTTACAATATCATTGTAGTAACTCAGGGCTTCATCGACGGTTTGGTTGACGGCAATTCCTCGAACTACAAAGATGTTTTTCTGAGTTTTCTTGCCAGATATGATAATATCGACAAGCAAAAACTACGGGAGAACCTGGCTTACTTTCTAAAAAAAGTGATCCCTGTTGCCGAAGATATCGGTATCAATATGGCAATTCACCCCGATGATCCTCCTTTTGACCTGTTAGGATTGCCAAGGATAATGAGCACTGCCGAGGATTTCCGATGGCTGGCTGAAACCGTTCCATCCATCAACAACGGCATTACTCTTTGTACAGGGTCTTTAAGTGCACTTGCAGACAACAACATACCGGAAATGATAAAAGAATTTGGCGACAGGATACATTTTGCACATCTCAGAAGTACAAAAAGACTTGATAACGGGGATTTTTATGAGGCAGGGCATCTCGAAGGCGATGTAAACCTTGTTGAGGTTGTGCATGAATTGCACAGGACAATGAACAGGACCGGCATCTCAATTCCCATAAGACCCGACCACGGACACAAAATGCTTGACGACTTCCATAGGGAAAGCAATCCCGGCTATCCGCTGATCGGAAGGCTTAAAGGCCTGGCAGAAATATCCGGTATTGAAAAGGCAGTAAAATATTTTATGAATCTCGATCGAACAAACATTTGATCTACTCTGAATTATAAATCTCGTATCGCTATGAAAAACCGAACGATCATGATTTTTATAGTTGCGATCTTCGCATATGGTTATGCTATAGAAACACACAACTACATCCTCGAGACAATCTCAAAACCGATCCCCGTTTTATTACTGATCTTTCAGGTAAGGCCACGATCGCGCTTTCAGCTTTTTATTCTTTTAGGGCTCATCTTCTCACTTTTGGGTGACATTCTCCTTCTGAAAAATGTCGATAATTTCATTCTTGGTCTGGCCTCGTTTTTAACAGCACATATTCTGTATATAATTGCATTTCTTCAAAGAAACAACAATTTGAACATTAAAAGTTCTTTACCATTTTATGGCGTTGCAGCAGGCATAATTTTATTCCTGTACCCATATCTCGGATCAATGAA
>JAOZOF010000430.1 GCA_029933425.1 Marinilabiliaceae bacterium | reverse complement strand
CCAATGTCTAATTCCATTGAAGAAGCAATAATTATGGAACAGGCAGCAAAGAGATACGACAAAGTCGTTCAGGTAGGACAATGGCAGCGAAGCGGTCCACACTGGCAGGATGCAATGAATTATCTTTGGTCGGGCAAACTGGGAAAAGTAAGCAGAGTAAAGGCGTGGGCCTACACATCGAAAATGCCTTTGCCGATCAAACCTGACGGACCTGTACCCGAAGGCGTGGATTACAATATGTGGCTCGGCCCCGCTCCTAAACGCCCGTTCAATCCTAATCATTTTCATTACAACTTCCGATATTTCTGGGATTACGCCGGAGGTCTGATGGCAGACTGGGGTGTTCACATGCTTGACTTTGCTCTATACGGAATGAAGGTTGATGTACCCCACCGGGTTCTTTCATCGGGTGGCAAACTCGCTCATCCTGAAGATGCCCGTCAGGTTCCCGACACATTGAATGTACTTTACGATTTCAAGGATTTCACTGTTGAGTGGGAACATTCCATAACATTAAGTCAGAAAAAATACGGATCTTCTGCAGGAATTGCTTTTCAGGGTAACAACGGAATGATGGTCATCAACCGGGGAGGTTGGGAAGTAAGACCCGAACATGACGTAAAAGAGAGCCTTGCGAAAGGAGTGCCTTTCACTAAAGGAAGCGGCGATCTGGATAAACATGTTGCCAATTTCCTTGAATGTATCCGTGACCACAACCGTAACACACATGCATCGGTAACTGTCGGCAAAAATGTAGCAATCCTCGCACACATGGGAAACATTGCCTATCGCACAGGCGAGATCATTTTACCTCACAAAACAGGCAATGAGTTAACATTCAACAATAGCGACAAGGTAAAAGACCTTTTAATGCCGCAATACCGATCACCGTGGAAATTACCGGAATTTTAAAATCCGTAAAAAGTCTGAATCCTATACGACCAACGTAAGATTGATTGAACTTGTACCTGATTTAATTGTTATCAACATTATGACAATCATTTCAGGCTATTTTAACCAAAACTAACTTTTTACATCATGAGACTATCGATATTTGTTTTTGCATTGATAGCCTGTTCATTACTGTCTGTTTATGCACAAACACCCCGGATACCGGCCTCATACAGCAATCTGCAGTATGACAATAATAATCGTCTGTATTACAAGGTAAACAATGAAAAGTATTATTCATACAAAGGTGAAGATGAATATACGATAAAACAACTGCTTGGTAGTCCATCTGGCACAAAAAGAGGGATCTTCCTGAATTTTGGGAATTTCAAAGGAACCATTACATACGGACTGATGCCTTACGGCCTGGCTCCTCATCCCCTGCCTGTTTATCGCTATACAAAGCATATTTACGATGGGAAAGCTGCAATAAATATCACAAAGGCATTCAGCTACCCTTTCGATTTTGTGAATTGGAAAGAGAATAAAAAGCTGACTATCGGGTACCGGTTAATAGATGAAGAAGGAACGATCATATTCGACGGAACAGTTTCGGTTACAGGCTCAGGCCCTTTCAAGGTTGTTCCCACTATTTACGAAGGTCCATTTGTCAGCAATCTCACAGACAATTCGGTAGTGATCTGGTTCAACACTTCATCATCGATAAAAGCATCAGTTGAAGTTAACGGAAAAACATTATACGACAGTAAAAAAAGCAGACATCATGAGTTTCAGATAAATGATCTTAGTCCTAATACGAAATATGACTACACGGTCACATACGGAGAAATGACACAAACGTATAACTTCAAAACAGCATTAAAAAAAGGTTCACGAAAACCATTCGTCTTTGCATACACAAGTGACAGTCGTGAAGCTCAGGCCGGCGGAGAGAGGAATATTTACGGCACCAATGCCTATATTGCAAAAAAGATGGCGGCACTTGCCTACAGCAAAGATGCCTCTTTCGTTCAGTTTACGGGAGACATGATAACAGGATACGTTACCAGTAAAGAAGAATTCGATGTTCAACTGTCGAACTGGAAAAAATCAATTGAGCCTTTCTGGCATTACATACCTTTTTATGTAGGTTCAGGTAACCATGAAGCTTTAGGATTCAGATTTTACGATGCTGAAGGAAACTACAAAGCTGCCATCGACGGTTTCCCTTTCGGTTCTTATTCCTCTGAGTCCGCCATGAAAGAAGCCTTTGTAAACCCGACCAATGGTCCGGAAAGTGAAGACAATTCTAAGTATGATCCCAGACCAAAGAAAACCGATTTTCCTTCGTACAAGGAGAATGTTTACTACTATGTTTACGGCAATGTTGCAATGATAGTTTTGAACAGTGATTATTGGTATGCTCCCAATCTGAAACGTGACAAAGGCACAAG
>JAOZOF010000429.1 GCA_029933425.1 Marinilabiliaceae bacterium | reverse complement strand
TAATTCCACTGGTATTCAACCATGCCAAAGCTCTCCGGCTGGCATCTATCTCAACGGGAAGGGTAATGAATGCAAACAATGTGAATATTGAATAACATGCAATTATTATCTCCAATGCAAGGTCATACGAAAACCATCCCCCTATCATGAAAGCACCAAAGAACATAGCAATGAACATGAAATTGATGACCTTGGCACTTACATTCTGCAATGGCACCAATGCCGTCCTGAGCTGCAACATAGCATAACTATGTGCATGCTGAATGGCATGACCGGTCTCGTGAGCTGCAACCGCTGCAGAAGCTACACTGCGTCCGTTGTAAACATCAGGGCTAAGATTTATGGTCTGATTTGCCGGATTGTAATGATCGGTAAGCTGACCCGGTACCGACTGGACAGTCACATTGTAAATGCCGTTATCACGTAACATCCTCTCCGCTATTTCACGGCCGGTCAATCCACCTGTTATAGGTACCTTCGAATACTCCGCAAACTTACTTTTCAGCCGTCCGCTGACAATCATGCTCAGAACGGCAAATCCGATGAAAATAACTAATAATGGTAATGAAAACATAGCTTTATCTTTTTTTGAAAAGATTATTTGCAAAAATCCTGCCATTAGAAAATAACCGGCTACGGGTGTCAAATTGACAACCTAAGATCTTTTTTGAAGCAATGTTGAAATAAGAGCGGAAACAACCCTGACAATATCCATGTGTCTCTCATCGTAAACACCAACTTTCGGACTTTGCACGGTTAATACCCCAAGGGTCTTGCCCCGGAAACTTACAGGAATAAAAATGACAGAACGCGGATTTATATCTCCGGGAAGCGGCTTCAACTCTTTCACGTAATTCTTGTACTCTTTTGTAATGTCCTTTGCAAGCACTTCTTTGTTACTGAGAACACTGAAAACAGACAATCTGTCCTTATCGTCCAGGGTGAATTTCAGGTATGGCACACGTTCTTTTTGAATGATCAGACTTTTGAACTCCAGCGTCTTGTCTTTTTCATTAAGCTCTCCAATGCCGAACAAACATACATCCATAACTTTCAGTAATTCGCCATAAACCTGCATAAAAGCCTCTTCGAGCGAAACTCCCGACAATGCAGTTTCGCCTATCCCGGCCAGACTATTAATACTGTTCCTGCAACTCTCAAGTTCGGCAGACAAAGTAACCTTTTCTTTTTCAAGAACACTTATTTGTTTTTCTTTCCCATCAATAACCTCCTTTTGCTGTTTTAGCTCTGTTGATTTCGATTCCAGCAATGTCTCCATCTCATGCCTGAACATGTGCCTACGACTGCGCCGCATCCTGTAAATATGAAAAGACAGTATCAAAACAAACAACACAATGATCACTTTCAGTATCGTTGTTTGCCACCATGCAGGTCTTATTTCAAATGAATATACAGCAGGAGTATTATTCCAAATCCCACTGTTGTTGCATGCTTTTACATAAAATGTATAATTGCCGGGAGGTAACGATGAATATATAGCCCTGTTCATTTTGCCCGCCGGAGAATAATCTTTTTCCAGAGGCTCCAGCTTCCACTTATATTTTACCTTTTCGGGAACGGTGTAGCACAATCCGTCAAAAGTAAAGCTCAGGTGATTCCTGTCGTGAGGCAATGAAAGGCCGACAGGCATTCCGAACCATGACGAAACAGAATCGAACTTCGCATACGAAGGCGGGGCATTCCAGTCTATCTTCTTAAATCCGATCCTGATATCTTTTATGTAAACAGGAGGAGGAAGGTAATTAATATTCCTTTTCGAAGGGTTATACTTTATAGCTCCTTTAATGGTCCCGAACCAAAGGTTCCCGTTGTGGTCCTTGTAATTGGCATTTCCGTTATTCTCTATCCCGGTAAATCCGTCGTATCTGCCAAAATTCTCAATAGAAGCGACATTACCTGAATTATCGATGGTAAGTTTATCCACACCATTTTGTGTCCCTGCCCAGATATTTCCGTCATCGTCACATATCACCGAGTAAATATTGTCAGAGGTCAATCCGGCCGACGCATCAACAACGGTAAAAGTATCTCCGTCAAATTTTAACAACCCGTCAGTATACGTGGCAAACCAGATATTTCCGGTCTTATCTTCTGCAGCCTGCAGAATGTAATAAACAGCAAGGCCATATTTTTTGTTGATATTCACTATTCCGCCATTGTAAAGCCAGATACCCTTATCGGAACAGATCCAGACATTTTTGTGAGAATCAACAAACAATGATGTTGTTATTCTTGAGTTATATTCAGAGTTTGAAGAATTATAATTTTCGGCCTTCCCGTTAATACTTTTTACTATTCCCAGATCATAAACTGCAAAGAAAAGGGTATCT
>JAOZOF010000134.1:3408-9190 GCA_029933425.1 Marinilabiliaceae bacterium | reverse complement strand
TCAAGACCTACTACATTTTCATGCAACAGGACCATTGAGTCCCACCAGTATTTTTTTATGTTGTTCTTGAGCTCGACTCCGTACTGACCGTAGTCGTATACCGCTGCAAGCCCGTCGTAAATCTCACTCGATTGAAAAACAAATCCGTATTCTTTACAGTGTGCTACTAATTTCTTAAAAACATCTGCCTGTTGTGCCATAAATTCTTTGTTAAAATGTTTTGTTGAGTCCCGGTTTAAAGGGAATTTTCATGCTGTTCGCTACCTTCTTAGTCCATGAACTGTTTAGTTTAGTTCTTCATCGATCTTCTGTCTCCTGCATGGCTTGGTATAGTTCCGTCAAGAATTCCTCTGTACTCGGCCGGATCGCTCAAAAGTTCTTCTGCTTTGGAGAGATCAGGATCATCTTTCAGTCCGAACTGAACAGCTCCTTTCTGATAGTAGTAACGTTTAACGATCTCGATGCCCAGCATATCTTTTATCTCTTTGCTGAACAGGTCAAGGTCTTTATTCACATCAGGAGTCAGCATTTTCTTAAGTGTATCGAACTGCTCTTCCGCAGCTTTGTAGTAACCCTCTTTTTTTGCTGTTTTCTCCATATCCTGAAATATCTCCTGGGTCTTCGATTCGTATTTGAAGTCTTTCTTGGAAAGAACAAATTGTTTGAACTGGTTGTATGTATCGTCGGTGATCTCAAAGTTCTCAACAGGAGGAATTGAATTGTGCTCCAGAGCAAACTGGGTAGCGTAATCGAAAAGAACCTGCTGGACAACGAGAGCATAAGAGATATTTGCATACTTATGAGGTTCAACCTTGATGTCGGGGGAAATGCCTCCACCGTCGAATACCGGGCGTCCGTTCTTCGTTTTGAACTCACGGATAAGTGAATCGGGAACAAGGCCTACACTACCGTCCTCGTTACGATGTGAATAGTCAACTGCCTGGATGCATCTTCCTGACGGGATGTAATACTTTGCAGTAGTAACTTTCAGTTTTGCATTGTAAGAAAGATTTCGTGTGGTTTGAACCAGGCCTTTGCCGAATGTGCGCTGACCGATAAGAACTGCACGGTCCATGTCCTGAAGCGACCCCGAAACGATTTCCGACGCGGAAGCAGATCCACGTGATACCAGTACTACCAACGGCATTACAGTGTCTATCGGTTCACGTGAAGCCCGGTAAACTTTATCCCATTGCTTAACTTTTCCTCTGGTACTTACAACTTCTGTTCCTGCAGGAATGAAGAGGTTGGCGATCTTAACAGCTTCATCAAGCAAACCGCCGGGATTACCGCGAAGGTCAAAGATCAGCTTTTTTGCACCCCTGTTATCACGAAGGTCAAGAAATGCTTTTTTCACGTTCCGGCTACACCCCTGTGTGAAATTGTTAAGAACGATGTACCCTGTCTCATCATTGACCATTCCGTACCACGGCACCGGGTTTATCTGTATCTTTTCCCTTGTGATCTCAACGGTGAAAGGTTTCTTTGTCCCCGGACGCTCTATTTTGATCTTTAATTTCGTGTTTGCAGGGCCTTTGAGCAGCTCACTGGTCTCTTTAGTTGTTTTGCCGACAACGCTCTTGCCGTCAACATCAAGAAGTTTATCGCCTGCTTTCAATCCTGCTTTTTGAGCGGGAAATCCTTCGTAAGGTTCGGCAATTACCACATAATCACCCTCCTTGGAGATCATTGCTCCAATACCCGCATATTCACCTGTGGTCATGAACTTGAAATTCTCCATCTCCGATTCGGGGATGTATGTTGTGTAAGGGTCAAGTGACTCAAGCATGGCATCAATACCCGTTTTGATCAGTTTATCCGGATCTGTTTCATCAACGTAGTAACTGTTCAGTTCCCTGAAAAGTGTATAAAATATGTCGAGGTTCTTAACTATCTCAAAATTACGCTGGTCATTGTTAAAGCTGACAAGCCCAAAGGACATTGAAAGAACTAATAAAATGGAAACAGACCATTTCATCCCCTTCTTCTTCATCAAATTTCTCATCTTCTAACTTTTATGTTGATATCGAATTTTTCTCTCTCTTATTTTCAAACAGATAGGGCACAAAGTTAATATTTCCGTTAAAAAAGCAATTAAAAAAATTGAATTAGGCGATAAATTAGTTAATATCTTTAATGGCAGGGCTTGACAGCAAGTTGCAGTATGCAGACTATCCGTTCTTTGCAATATCTTCAAGCACTCTTTGATCGATGATAGTGATATCTTTTCCGTCAAGTTTCAGTATCCCCTCTTTTTCAAACTCTTTGATGAATTTGATGGTACTTTCGGTGGTGATAGACGCAAAATCGGCAATGTCTTTTCTTGTTAAATACTGGAATACATTGTGATTCAGGAATTTTTCGGAAGAAAGATAAAGAAGGCTGGAAGCGATTTTACCTCGCATCTGTTTGTAAGTAACGTTCTTGAGCATATCGAGCAACCAGGCTTCGTTACGGCAGTTGCGTGATGTAATGCGCATTGCAAATTCAGAATTCTTAAGGAACAACTTTCTGAGCGCTGTTTTGTCGATCATGCAAACAACAGAGTCTTTCAGTGCTACAGCAGAGTAGTTGTAGATGTTTTCGTCGAAAACAGAGGAGAATGCAAGGTAGTCGCCTTCCACGGCAAGTCGTATGTTTATCTGTTTGTTACTTCCTGTCTGAAGATAAACCTTTACAAGACCGTCGATCACGAACATAACATAAGGGGCGAATGCTCCCTGTTTGAAAAGGGTCTCTCCCTGAAGGTAGGTAAGTTGTATTTTTTTATCATTGATAAATTCAAGCTCGTCAGGAAACAGGTGTTGGAAGCATTTGGAAAAATGCTCACAATTCGTACAGTTTGCTGTGTTGCTGTTTTCTGTCACTACACCCTTTTATTAAATTATTAACAGATACAAAGTTATAAATAGTTATCCTTTTTACCGAAAAACAGAATTATTACAGGAAAAAAACTGTAAAATTTCATAAGGCAATGATAGTAACGATTTTAAACTTTTAAACATATTTGTTCCTTGAAATTAAAAATTATTAATATGAAACGGGTAGCAATTCCTGTCATCAAAGGGAAACTCAGTGAGTATTTCGAGAAATGCCATTACTGTGAAATATTTGAGATCGATGGTGATAATGTGAAAAGTAATGAGATCGAGGTTCCGCCGTCCGACATCACACAACTGCCTGAATGGGCGGTAAAGCAGGGGATTACTGATTTCATTGTTTACAAGATAGATAAGAATATCATCAAGCTGTTCACGAAAGAAAAGATCAATATCTTCATAGGTATCAGGATCGATTCCCCGGAAAAATTGGTCGAGGCCTATGTGAACGGCACCTTGAAATCGGATGAGAAAGTGATATCAGAGATCACGTCCGGTTAACAGAATAAAACAGAAAGATCATAAAACAGAATTATCACAAAATAAAATTTAAAAACATGAAAAAAATTACAGGAGCAGAGGCGATACTCCGTTCTCTTGTAGAAGAGGGAGTAGACACGATCTTCGGGTATCCGGGAGGTGCCATTATGCCTATTTACGACAAAATGTATGAACAGGATCATAAAATAAAACATATACTCGTGCGTCACGAGCAGGGGGCAGCACATGCGGCACAGGCTTACGCACAGGTGTCGGGAAAGCCGGGTATCTGCTTTGCCACATCGGGTCCGGGAGCAACGAACCTGCTTACAGGTATCACAAATGCCAATCTTGATTCAATACCCATGATCTTCATTACGGCACAGGTCCCTTCCCATCTTTTGGGGTCAGACGCTTTTCAGGAAACAGACATGGTAAGTTTGTCGATGCCGGTAACCAAATGGAACTTTCAGATAACAAGGGCGGAAGAGATACCGGAGGCCATAGCAAAGGCATTCCATTTTGCCACAACCGGACGCCCGGGGCCTGTTCTGCTTGACATCACAAAGGATGCGCAGGTGAATGAGCTGGATTATCGTTACAAAAAGATAAAATCGATACGCTCGTACAACCCTCATCCGAAGCTCAGGGATGAGGATCTTCAGGAGGCAATAAATATGATCAGGGAGTCGAAAAAGCCTATGTTACTGGCCGGTCACGGCATCCTGCTTTCAAACGGGGAAAAAGAGCTTCTGTCATTCATGGAAAAGACACATATTCCCACTGCGGTAACCTTGCTTGGTAAATCTGCTATTCCTGAAGACAACCCATGGTATGTTGGAATGCTGGGGATGCACGGCAACTATGCTCCCAATGTCCTTACCAATGAGGCTGACCTGATAATTGCTGCAGGTATGCGTTTTGATGACAGAGTGACAGGTGACTTGAAGAGGTATGCCGTTAAAGCCAAAGTTATTCATATCGATATTGATGAGGCAGAACTGAACAAGAATGTACAGACTGACTTGCCGATAAACACAGATATCAGGGAATTCTTCAAAGCTATTACTCCAAAGCTGAATTACAAAGTAAGCGGTGAGTGGCTTGACGAATTTGAAAAGTTGTATCAGACAGAGTATGAAAGAGTGATAAAGCCGGAATGTTGCCCTTCGGAAGGTAAGATCCGTTCCGGGGAGGCAGTAAATGTGCTGTCGGATAAGACCAAAGGAGAAGCGATCATTGTAACCGATGTGGGACAGAACCAGATGTATGCAGCACGTTACTACCATTTTAAGAACCCGAATTCACTGATCACATCAGGAGGTTTGGGAACTATGGGATTTGGATTGCCGGCAGCTGTGGGGGCTCAGGTTGGCGCACCGGATAAAACAGTTGTTCTCTTTGCCGGTGACGGAGGTTTCCAGATGACTTTTCAGGAACTTGGAACTATTTTCCAGTACAATCTGCCTGTGAAGATGATGATATTGAACAATAATTTTCTTGGAATGGTGCGTCAGTGGCAGGACCTGTTCATGGATAAGCGCTATGCGGAGACGAATATGCCGACGCCTGATTTCCCAAAGCTTGCTGAATCTTTCGGGATAGAAAGTCATATCGTAACAGACAGAGCAAATCTAGAGACTGCCGTTGAGGATATGATTAATGCCGAAGGCCCTTACCTGCTCGAGGTTAAGATCGAAAAAGAGTCGAATGTATTTCCTATGATCTATCCGGGCAAAGCTGTGGATGAGATCGTTCTTGAATAACATTGCATTGAAAAAACAGAAAATCAGTTAAACAGAAAAACAGAGATATCATGAAAGAGATGTATACAATAACGGCATTCTCCGAAAACCATATCGGATTACTGAACCGTATCACAATAATTTTCACCCGTCGCCACATAAACATTGAAAGTCTGACCGTATCTTCAAGCGAGATGAAAGGAGTTCACCGTTTTACCATTGTTATCGAGGATGAGGAGGAACTTGTAAAGAAGGTGGTGAAACAAATAGCCAAGTTGCCTGAAGTGCTTAGGGCGGCATATTTTCAGAATGAGGACATCGTTTATCGCGAGATAGCCCTTTACAAGATATCCATTGATTCAGCCATCGACAAGAATCTGGAGCATCTGTTGCGTGAGTACAATGCCCGTATGGTGGACATACAGAAGGACTTTGTGATAATTGAAAAGACAGGACATGTTGAGGATACAGAAAAGCTGTACGACATCCTTAAGCATTTCGACATCCTTCAATTCGTTCGTTCGGGCAGGATATCCATTTCAAAACAGAAAAAAGAACTTTCGGCCTATCTTAACGAATTGCCGATAAATGAATATGTAAAAGGTGATTTTTAAATATCAAAGAATTGTCGCATATGCCGGAGGTGATCTTTCATTTCCGGCATTTTCGTAAAATCAG
>JAOZOF010000134.1:0-3308 GCA_029933425.1 Marinilabiliaceae bacterium | reverse complement strand
ATTAAGATGAATGTGACGGGAACGGCTTTGATCAAAAATGATATTTATGCTGACATAAATATCAGCAGTGAGGAAGTTGACCTTGCCGAACTGATAAAATATGTACCTGCGGATACACTTAAAAATTACGGGATTAAGGATGTTTCAGGTCAAATGACGTTCAATGCAAAAATAAGAGGTGTAATTTCCGATACAACAGCAATGCCTTCTGTTGATGCTGACATTTGGCTGAAGGATGCAGCTGTTTCTATCCGTGATTACCCGGCGTTTAATAATGTATCGTTCAACATTGCTTTTACCAACGGGGAGAAGCAGGATGAAAGATCATCGGAGATCAGGATAAAGAACCTGCATTTTGAAACTGCTAACAGCAAGGGATTCGTAAAAGGATCGATAAAGAACTTTAATAAACCACGATATGCCGTTAAAGGAGACCTGAATATTGATCTTTCTGAATTTTCATCGCTTGTGCCTGATTCTTTGTTGAACTCGATCGACGGTAATTTGAAGGCTGTATTTTCCACCAAAGGGGTGTTCCCTGATTCTGTTACTGATGCCGTTATCGACAAAGCGCTGAATAACAGTTTTGCCGATGTGACTCTTTCAAATGTGAATGCTATTTCCGATTCATTCCCTGATGTTAACTCATTATCCGGCAAATTGATCTACAAACCCGGGTCATTAGAGGTAAGGGATCTTTTCGCATCATTACCGAATTATCATCTGAACCTAAGGGACTGTGCATTTAAAACACTTCTTGACGGAGAACTGACAGATCCCTCAAAAACAATTTTTGACATACAGTCATTCTTCTTACAAACTGACAGCAGCAGTATTTCGGGGAAAGCATACGTAGAGGATCTTGATTCTCCTGAATTTCGTTTAAATGCCATTATTGATCTTAATCTTTCGGAGGCAATGTCCGTTCTGCCGGATGATTCTGTTGTTACAGACATGTCAGGAAATATCAGGGCCACAGTGACATCGAACGGTCACCTGAACCCGGATTCCATAACAGAGCAATTAACCGATATCGTATTCAGGAACAGTTCTTTTAATGCAGAGTTCAGCAAGGTGTCAGTGGCAATGCCCGATACTCTGATCAGCATCAGCAATCTTTCGGGAAAGATGATGCTTGTTCATGATTCAATAACTTTTGAGAATGTGGAGGGGAGCTATAAAAGTATAGCTTTTAGCGTTCCCGAAATGGAGATTGTGAATGCTTACAACGCTGTGGTTCTGAATAAAAAAGAAATAGTTTCGGCGGAGGGAGAGGTGCAGATGGGAGATATCGATTATGCAATGTTTGCTCCGTTTTTGGAGGATACTTCTGGTACTAAAGAGAATGATGAAGCTGATGAGATAAATTACTCCTTCGTTATGAAAGGCAAGATCATGGCGAACAGTTTTAAGTATAAAAAGGCAGTTTTAAAAAATATTTCAGCACTATACAATGTTACCGACAGTGTTTACATTATCGATAAATTCAATTTTGATGGATTTGGTGGAAAAGCAAGTAATTCTGTTAGATTAAACTACATGCCAGATGGTACAACAATAATAAACACAAAACATTTTGTTGACAGGATTGATATACATCAGGTGTTGAATGACTTTGATAATTTCAAGGAGTTCGGGAACAATGAAATATCTGCCGACAACCTGGGAGGCTTGTTCTCAACAAAACTGCATACAAAAGTAGTGATGGCAGGTGATTCGATACTTGAAAATGAGACCCGGATCAAAGGTGATCTGAAAATGGAGAACGGAGGTATTTACAACTACAAGGCAGCAATGGACATGGCCGATTTTACGAAGCTGAAGGAGCTGGACAGTATCCGGTTTAAAACTTTTGAAAGTAAGATATTCATGTTCAAGAACAAACTGTATGTTCCTAATACGTACATTGTGAGTTCCGCTCTTGATATTGGTTTTTTCGGAATGCAAAGCCTGGGAGAAGATTATGAATACCACATTCAGCTTCATCTTGGTGATGTGCTAAAGGGTAAATCGCAGAAACTGCTTAAAAGACAGGCAGAGAATGGTGATGAGATTACAGCGAAAGATCTGGACAGAAATACGGTCAAACTGATCTATGCCAATATCAACAGAAAATCGAAAGTGGGGTTTGATAAGAAAAAGGCACAAAGGTTGATGCAGGTTAAGATAAAGACACAGGAAAAGATGCTCGACCTGATCTTCTTTCCGAAACTTGTATCTTTTGATACAGGAGTTAAAGATTAATTTGCGATTCGTTGCAACGATTTTCGGATATGTACGTTTAAAGGAATAGATGTAAGCATAAAATTAAAAAATATAAGATCATGAAAAGGAAGTTGTTTTTATTGTCGTTTTTGTCATTTGTAACGATTGTTCTGTTTACTGTTAGTTGTGATACGGATCCGGTGGAACATTGTGAAGAGGCTGAGATATGCGACGGGCATGAAGTAACTACCTGCTGTACGGACGACAACGGAGACATTACCTGTGTGTACCATTACAACGGCAAAGAGTATACCGAAGATCAACTTGACGAGCTTAGTGAAGACCTGGGTTGCACCTCTACTTCTTCAGTGGTTATGAAGTCGACAGATTGTGGAATGACAATTGAAGATGTGAAACTTAAGTTGGTGGAGTTGATGGAACTGACACATGCAGGTCTGCGTAACGATCTGGAAATACGTTAAATACTGCTTGACAGCTCTGTTCTTACCAGAACCAGAAGTTTTTCTTCTTTAGCTTTTTCAGCTTTGCTTCCAAAGCAGGTCCGCGAAGGTTAACTCCCACAATGATCCCGTCGCTGTCGATCAGGAAATTTGAGGGAACAGACCGTACATGGTACAATTTTGCAGCCTCATTCTTCCATCCCCGCAGATCACTCACATGGTAAGGCCATATCAAACCGTCATCTTTGATAGCTTTTTTCCAGGCTAATGCATTCTTATCGAGCGAAATGCTGAAAATAGTAAATCCGTTCCCGTTTCTGAATTCTGTGTTTCTGAAGCATTTGTATGCTTCCACAAGATTAGGACTTTCCTTTCTGCATGGTGCACACCATGAAGCCCAAAAATCAATGAGAACTACTTTCCCTTTTAAAGAAGATAATGAAATTGTTTCTCCTGTAACCGAGTGTTGAATTATGTCCGGAGCTTTTTCGCCAACTTTCGGCACCTGAGCCGATACAGAAAGAGTGAAAATAGCGAACAATATAATTATTGTCAGTATTTGTTTCATGTTCAAAATAAAAGATTGTCTGCAAATATAGGAAAACATTGATAAAATGCATTTGGTATAATAATTGATGACTA
>JAOZOF010000428.1 GCA_029933425.1 Marinilabiliaceae bacterium | reverse complement strand
AAACATTAGTTTGTGTAAAGGCAATCGGTCATTTGACAGGTTGCCTTTTTTAGTTTTTTAGGAATCAGTAAGAAAGGTTAATAAATTATTATTAATCGCGATATAAATAATCTAAGGATATTACATATCTTTGGCAGGAATTAAAAAAAGTTATAAGAAAAAGTTATGATTAAAGCAATTGAAAAGGTAATCGACCTGGGTGATGGTCGCACAATTACCATTGAAACAGGTAAATTGGCAAAACAGGCTGATGGTTCTGTTGTAGTAAAAATGGGTAACACTTACCTGCTGGCCACTGTAGTGTCAGCAAAAGAAGCAAGAGAAGATGTTGATTTTATGCCGCTCTCGGTTGAATACAAAGAGAAGTTTGCGGCTGCAGGACGTTTCCCCGGAGGATTCCTCAAGCGTGAAGCCCGTCCGTCTGACAATGAAATTTTAGTGTCGCGTTTAGTCGACAGGGCATTGCGTCCGCTGTTCCCTGAGGATTATCACGCTGAAACATTCGTAACCATAAATCTGGTATCGGCTGATACCGAGGTAATGCCTGATGCACTTGCCGGATTGGCGGCATCCGCTGCCCTGGCAGTTTCCGATGTTCCTTTTCACGGACCAATTTCTGAAGTTCGTGTAGGTCGTGTTAACGGTGAGTTCAAAGTGAATCCTTCCGTTTCCGAGATGGAGAGCGCCGACCTTGATATAGTTGTGGGTGCTACTTACGACAATATTCTGATGGTTGAAGGTGAGATGGATGAGGTTTCTGAAGCCGAGTTGCTCGAAGCCATGAAGATAGCTCACGAAGCCATTAAGGTTCAGTGTAAAGCTCAGTTGGAACTTGCCGAAATGGTAGGTGCTACCGAGAAGCGTGAATACAACCACGAAGATAACGATGAGGAGTTACGCAAGAAGGTTTGGGATGCAACTTACGATAAAGTGTACGAAGTTGCTAAAGCCGGTAACCCCGACAAGCATG
Organism: Marinilabiliaceae bacterium; assembly: GCA_029933425.1. Lineage (GTDB taxonomy): Bacteria > Bacteroidota > Bacteroidia > Bacteroidales > Marinilabiliaceae > JAADEM01. The sequence goes on along the minus strand of JAOZOF010000428.1, from coordinate 1,417 downwards.
CACGTAAAGAAGCTTTTGATGCTATTCGCGATGAGTTCATCGAGGCAAACTATACCGAAGAGGATGAGATCCCCGAGACATTGATCCATAAATATTATCACGATGTGGAGAAAGAAGCGGTTCGCCGTGTGATACTTGATGAGGCTATTCGTCTCGATGGTCGTAAGACTGATGAGATACGTCCTATCTGGAGTGAAGTGGGTTACCTGCCTGGTCCTCACGGGTCAAGTGTCTTTACACGTGGAGAAACCCAGTCGCTGACCACAGTTACTCTCGGTACTAAACTTGATGAGAAGATAGTTGATGAGGTTATGGTGCAGGGATCGGACAGGTTTTTACTGCATTACAATTTTCCTCCGTTCTCAACAGGTGATGCACGTCCGGTTCGCGGACTGAGTCGTCGTGAGGTTGGTCACGGTAATCTTGCTCACAGAGCACTGAAAGGAATGATACCTGAAGAGTTCCCGTATGTTGTTCGTGTTGTTTCCGATATTCTTGAATCAAACGGTTCATCGTCGATGGCCACTGTTTGTGCAGGTACACTCGCATTGATGGATGCCGGGGTTCAGATCAAAAAACCGGTTTCAGGTATTGCAATGGGACTTATCACTGACACTAAAACAGGTCAGTACGCTGTTCTTTCCGATATTCTTGGTGATGAAGATCACCTTGGTGACATGGACTTTAAAGTTACAGGAACCAAAGACGGTATTACCGCAACACAGATGGACATTAAAGTTGACGGTTTGTCGTACGAGATACTCGAAAAGGCGTTAGCTCAGGCTAAAGAAGGAAGAATGCACATTCTTGGAAAGATGCTTGAAACAATGAGTGAGCCACGTGAAGATTTTAAAGCTCACACTCCGCGTATCATCACAATGAAGATACCTAAGGATATGATAGGTTCTGTGATCGGACCGGGTGGTAAGATCATTCAGGAAATACAGGCAACTACCGATACAACTATAACTATAGAAGAAGAAGGTAACTTCGGAAAAGTTTCGATCTCAGCATCTAACCTTGATGCAATTACTGCTGCCGAGAATAAGGTGAAGGCAATTGTTGCAGTTCCTGAGGTTGGAGAGATTTACAAAGGAAAAGTTAAGTCGATAGTTCCTTTCGGGGCTTTTATCGAGATACTTCCGGGTAAAGACGGTCTGCTGCACATTTCAGAAATTGAGTGGCGTCGTTTGGAAAAAGTAGAGGATGTTCTTAAAGAAGGTGAGGAGATAGAGGTGAAGCTTATTGATGTTGACCAACGGTCAGGCAAGCTTAAGCTTTCACGCAAAGTTCTGCTTCCCCGTCCTGAAAGAAAAAAATAATTAACGTTATTTAATAAAATCAGAGGCTGCTTTTTAGCAGCCTTTTTTGTATGTCGGGCATGGTAATAGTCTGGCGAGGTGTAAGTCCTCGTACG
>JAOZOF010000427.1 GCA_029933425.1 Marinilabiliaceae bacterium | reverse complement strand
TTAGAGTATGAACGGAAAAACAGCCTTCCTCTCTTTAGGATAATGTTCGAATTTTTCGTTGTACCATTTATGGTGACTTAAAGCCCGGGGTACAAGATTAACGAATGTCCATATCGCAAATGATAGGGCAGGCAGGCTCCAGCAGATGATAGCAAACCCGGACCACTGAATTATCTCTCCAAGATAGTTAGGGCATGAGACATGCTTAAAAAGACCGCCAACGGGCACTTTGTATCCTGTATTGAAACGGCGCAGGTGAATGAGAATGGTATCGTGGAACTGATTGATCAGGAAGCCGCCGGTAAAGATCGTGATCCCGATAATGAAACGGGGAGAATCCAGCAGATCACCTGAATGTTCGGGAGCGAGAAAAGCAAGCCAGTAACCATTAAGGCCCGCATTCATGATGTTGAAGAAAGCTCCTGAAAGCATTATTGCCAGCGGCATCTTTTTCGATTTTGTACGAAGCCTTAGCGGAAATATGAATGCACGGTTAAAATAGTGAATGATCCATAACAGAAAAGCTACAATAACTATTTTATTTTCATAATTTGTAGTGTTCCAGAAATACCAAAGAATAATGGCAAATGAAGGTATTTCCATGAAAAACCAGCTAAGTTTGTTGTTTATCATGGGTCCCCATGTTGCATTGCTGTATCTACCGTAAGGGGGAGTTATTTTTAATAAAAACGGAAACAGTATTACGGCTAAGGCTATCCATGCCAAAGTAATGTAATTGAATGTGCTTTCAGAGATGGTAACTAAAAGCGGATCGATGTAGTATGTCATTTAATATTATTTTCCCGGATTTTCCAATATTTTAGTAATTAACTGATCTAAGGGGATTGTTGCGATCTTTGATGCATAATCAGAGACTGCATAAGGTATGATCAATGTTTTATCGTTCAGGTACGAACCGCAGGTATATACCACATTGGGTACATATCCCTCTCTTTCTTCCTCAGTAGGAATAAGAAGCGGTTCCTCGAGTCGTCCCAATACCTTTGTGGGGTTCTTCAGATCGAGAAGATATGCCCCGAGGCAATACTTACGCATTGGGCCAACACCATGCGTTATCAGCAGCCAGCCTTCAGGTGTTTTTATGGGGCTTCCGCCGTTTCCTATCTGTACTATCTCCCAATAATATTCGGGACGTAAAAGTAAAATGGCCTCCTCATCCCAGCAACAGATGTTATCAGAAAACATGATGTATGTGTTCACTCCGTCAATGCGGCTTATCATGGCATACTTTCCATTGATCTTTTCAGGGAAAAGAGCAAGATTCTTATCGATGGCATACTTACCGTGAACGGGACGTATGTTGAAATGATAAAAATCTTTTGTTTCAAGTAGTTTAGGCATAATGGAGAAACCATCGTATGCGGTATAAGTAGCATAATACGTGCTGCTCCCATCCTCATTGAAAAACTTCACAAATCGGGCATCCTCAATACCTTTCATCTCATATTTCGAAAGAGGAAAGATCACCCGTTCTGAGATATCGGTATCTAAAGAAAATTTTATGTCAACAAATGATTTTGCAAGCCATCTAAGCTCATTGAGTGTCTTTTCCTCTTCAAGCGAAAGATTATTTTTCTCAAAATATTCATTAACAAGGGGTTTGAGGTCGGAATAAGAAAAAGTATCGGGCAGAACATTAAACACTTCCTCATAGAGTGATTTGTTAATATTCATCTGACCCAATATCTTTTCAAACTCTTTTTTATTGAGCATTGCACCTTTAATGACCTCTGCCTCATCAATGAAAGTACCTGAAGGTAATAGTTTAATGGTATCACCATCAAGAAGCAGTCTTCTGAAAACAAGAGAAGATATGTGTCCTTCACCCGTGGCTCTGAAACTGATGATCAGTCTTTTTTGTCCTTCCTGAAGGTCACTCTGATCAGGGGCTTCAACAATTGACGGATTGAACAAGGCAGCTGACTCAATGGAGTACTCCATGGTGAAGTAGGCACCGATGAGCAATTTTCTCCATTCCGGCAGGGTGTCAGGATCGATATCCAACTGCTCAATGATATATTTTACTCTATTGTAGTTCTTCAGAAATATGTTCGATATGCGTCGATGTCGTCTTGAGAAATCACGAAGGATGTCTTTAACAATATGTTCAACGCTTGATTCCGGTGCATCCAGAACTTTTTCAATTACTCCTAAAGCCCGTTCATCTCCGTAGAAGAAGTATCGTGCAAAAACACGCTTAAAGTCAGGTGTAATTATGATCGGAGTTCTGTTAATTGAAAGTTTCATTTTTCAAATATTTAATTAGTGATTTGAGAAAACAAACATTATGTTTTTATTGGTCATGTAAATATAACTAAAGTAAGACAAAAAAAAAATCCTCCCTTGTGAGGAGGATTTTATAAGAATCGT
>JAOZOF010000426.1 GCA_029933425.1 Marinilabiliaceae bacterium | reverse complement strand
CTCGATATCCTTCACCATCGTTTCATGCGGAATGTGCTGACCGTATCTCGGGTGCATCTCGTGCCTGTTAGTCCCTTTCAGGTAAACATGCTTTCCGTTCACGAGGAACTGAGCATCCCTGATCTCAACCTCTTTAAATCCAAACTTCGTCTCCTCAACCTCTATCACATCTCCTTTTTTGTTTTTCAGAGTTAAAATGAGATGATACAGGTTGGGCGTTTCTGCCGTCCACTTTGCAGGATCTTTAACCAATGTTCCAATACTGAATCCTACATCACTGCTGTCAGGAATTACCAGTTCATGTCTTTTCAGCGATACGACTTCATTGCCTTTGTCATCAAGTACCATAGCCTCTACCACGAGGTCTTTCTCCTTTTTCGATGAATAATTGATCAGATCAACATCGATGGTGAGCTGAGCGTCTTTGTACTCATCATCGAGATCGGTCTTCACAAAGAAGTCGCGAATATGGACTTTGGGAGTGGCAAAAAGATACACATCACGGTAGATACCGCTCAAACGCCACATATCCTGATCTTCCATGTAGCTGCCGTCCGACCAGCGGTAAACCTCAACGGCAAGAGTGTTCTCTCCTTTTTTCAGATATTTTGTGATGTTGAACTCAGCAGGCGTCATACTTCCCTGACTGTAGCCGACTTTCTGTCCGTTCACCCAAAGATAAAAAGCTGACCTCACCCCGCCAAAATGGATGAAGACCTCATTCCTGTTCCAATCGTTCGGCACGGTAAAAGTTGTTCGGTACGAACCAACAGGATTGTTGTCATGCGGGATATGCGGCGGATCAACCACTACAAACGGGTATTTCACATTGACGTAAATAGGAATGCCGTAGCCGTACATCTGCAAGTTGCCGGGAACAGGTATCTCATCCCACGACGACACATCGTAGTCGGTTTTGTAAAAATCAACAGGCCTGTCGGCAGGCTTGGGGACCCAATGGAATTTCCAGTTACCGTTCAGTGACTTGTAAAACGGTGATAACTCCCAATCGGCTTTTTTTGTCTGTTCAACAGTAGCAAACGGGATGGCGGTACAGTGCGGGGCTTCCTTGTTTATCCCGAATACCTCGGAGTTTTCCCAGTCGTTGGGTTTGGTTTGGGAGAATGTTGTGAAAGAAGTCATCGCCACAATTAAAAACAGTATCGTTCTCATCGCTATATTTTTTAACATGAATATTCTTAAACTTATGTTATTCCTGCCCGCACCCTTTTATTCCCTAAAGGGTGCCTTACGCACTCTATCGTACCCTCCAGCTTCAACAACATCCCGATCAATCATTTCAAACTTCACGCATCTTACTAGACAATCAACTCTTTCAGAGTTGTGATTTTCGAGTTGCTTTCTTGCCACAGGTTTCACCTGCCTGTCTACTGCCAGGTAGATCCGACTGGCCAGGCGGGCCTGTGGTTATTCTTGTTGAACTCCTTCGGAGTTCCAATCCTACTGCACTTATAATCAATTGACACAATACGTATTCTTCCCAAAACACTCAAGCAACTTACAAACTAAATAACCTACAAACCACTACCCTTCCCCGTCATTACTGTACCTCAGTCCCCACGGCTCCCTTACCTTATCCATGATCTCCATGATCTGAATTGACTCATCAAGGGGCATTAACGGTGATCCGGTCAATCCTTCACGAAGACATCTCATCACCTCTTCTGCCTCATAATTCAGGGCATTGCCGACTATCGGTTCTTCGATCACTTCGACTATCTCTTTTTTATTTTTGTACAATGTTGCTTTTGTCGGCACGGCAAAGACCTCATCGATATGTATAAAACCTTCTGTTCCGTAAATGTAAGCATCGTTTACCGCTTCGGTCTGTAATGCAAACGACAGATCAGCGATCTCTCCTTTATCAAATTTCAGTATTACAACGCCCTGTTCATCAGAGCCCCAACTGCCGATATGACTAAGCCCGACAACTTCAACAGGCGGCTTCCGCATAACCATCGAGGCAAAAGAAATAACATACACCCCTACATCTAGCAGGGCACCTCCGCCAAGTTCGGGGTTTAACTGACGGACTCCCGGCTTGAAAATCCCCCTCGCACATCGTGAAGCTTTTATCATCCTCACCTCCCCGATCCTTCCGTCATCAACCCATTTCAGTACCTTTTTCATCAAAGGCACATGCCGCGGGATCATTGCCTCCATCAGGAACACATTCTCCTCGCGTGCAACACGAACCATCTCTCTTGCCTCTTCGGCATTAATGGTCAATGCCTTTTCACAAAGAACAGCTTTCCCTTTTCGCATGCACATCACACTGTTTTCAAGGTGAAAGGTATGCGGCGTACCTATGTAGATAACATCCACATCGGGGGCATCGGCCAAAGCTTGATAGTTGTCGTAAGCCCTCGGGAC
>JAOZOF010000425.1 GCA_029933425.1 Marinilabiliaceae bacterium | reverse complement strand
ATCGGCCTTGGCATAAATATTCTTGAGCTGAAACATATTAAAATAATGAATATGCTGCCTGCTTTGTTGTTTGCGATACTGTTTTCGTGGATAGCGAACTTTGTAATTTAGAAAATAACCGAAGGCTTCGCTGAGCGAGACCTTCAATATCATCCTTCTTCGAGTGAAACCTTCGGCATCATTAGATTTAAAACTTAATATCCCATATTCCCGCTGCTCTTTCCAAATCTACGAGAGCTGCATAGTTGTCAGTCAGAGCTTCGATGTAGGTTGACTGTATTTCGTAGTAAGTTCTTTGGGCATTCAAAACTTCAAGCAGGGATGTCTCTCCTCTGTTATAACTGTATATTTTTCCCTTTAATACATCTTCCGATTGCTGAAGCATATTTACCTTAAAGTTACTTACCTGCATTTCGGTCGAGATAAAATAACGATATGCCTGCAATATCTCAGAAGTGATCTTTTGCACAACATATTCATATTGTTTTGATGCCTGTTGTTCATAGTAACCGGCAGCAATGATCTCACCCTTGTTCAGGTTCGAGAATTTAAGAGGAATTCCAATCCCTGCGGAAATTATTTTAGCAGGAGGTACAGTGTTTGGATTAAGATAATCATTCTCAAGACCTACTCTTACGTCAAGGTCCATGAAGCGTTCCTTTTTAACAAGTTGTGTGTTTTTGGCTGATAACTCCATGTTAAGTTTTGCCGCAACAATATCCGATCTGTTTTGAACGGCGATATTGATCAGGTCATTTATATCAAAGTTACGTATCACGCCTTTCAGTTTTATGGCAGGGGTAAAAAGAGTATCAGAATTTGCAAGGCCTGCCATAAGACTCAATTCTGTTAAAGCATTATACCGGTCAGCTTCAGCCTGAATAAGCTCATTTTTCAGGATTCCTGCTTCGAGTTTGCTTTGAACGGCATCTATCTCCATTATACTTCCAAGAGTTAAACGGATGCTGTCGGCATCAGCCAGTTTTTTCATGGTTATGTATGATTCTTCTTTCATTTTGTACAGGCGTTGCTGCTTTTCTGCTTCAAGAAAAACAAGGGCAGCATCGGCACGCAGGTTCCTGAAATAGTCGTCAAGTAAAGCTTTTGTCAGGTCACGTTCACCCTCGGCATAACGGATACGGGCTTTTCGTTTTCCGCCGAGTTCGATGGTAGTCCCCAATTCGGAGGCAAACCCGAAACCTACACGTTCTTTGGCTTCCCTGTTTTCCAACCAGTCGAACGAAAAAGAAGGATCAGGTATCACCTTTGCCATTTGAATCGCTGCTTCCGATATACCGATGTTATACTTTTCTGCTGCATATTCGAGATTGTTCTTACCTACTACCTGAATGTATGAATTCAGGTTGACAGGGAACTCTTTTTTCAGACTGTCAGACTGTGCTTTTGACTGACTTGCCGGAAAAGTAGCTTGCAGAACTATGAGAATAAATATTATTAGTATGTGTTTCATCTGTTTAAAATTTTAGTTTCCGGGTAACTCCTGATCTTCCCAGGTGTTTTTGTTACTCCATCGTTTCTCAACAAGGTAATACATTGCAGGAAGCACATAGAGAGTAATGATAGTTGCAAATAACAGTCCGTATACTATTACTGTAGCCAAAGGCCTTTGAACATCGGAGCCAATACCGGTGGAAAGCGATGCCGGCAGTAGTCCGAGAATGGCAACAGTAGCTATCATTACAATTGGTCTGAACCGGTGTTTTGCTCCTTCAATGGTCGCTTTTTTCAACTCCATTCCCTCTTTTCGCAGAGTGTTGATGTGGGCAATCATGATGACCCCGTTCTCTATCGACACCCCGAAGAGGGAGATGAAACCTACTGCGGATGACACATTAAGCGACATTCCGAAGATGTTCAGGGCAAGCATTCCTCCGAACAGGGCAAGAGGTACAACGCCCATGAGCAGTGCTGCCTGACGGAAACGGCCGAATGCGCCGAAAAGCAACAGGAACATGATAGCCAGAGCAAGGGGGACGATCATCTGAAGCCGGGCATAAGCACGGTTCTGGTTCTCGAACTGTCCGCTCCACTTGATACTGTTCTTTGTGTGATCGAACGTCACATTCTTTTTGATCCTGGCTTTTGCCTCACGCAGGAATGTTGTAAGGTCGATCCCTCTCAGGTTGATACGAAGAGTGATGTAACGCTTGTTCATCTGCCGTGTGATGTAGCTGGCTCCTGTACTAAGCTTGATGTCGGTAACCTGTGACAGAGGGATCTTGGCACCTGTGGCCGATGTCAGCATCAGATTGCCTATCTTCTCGGGAGTGTTACGGCTCTCCTCCTTGTACCTGCAGATGACGTCATAAACACGTTCGCCGATGAATATCTGAGATATTGCTTTACCTCCTATGGCTACCTCTATCAGTTCCGATACATC
>JAOZOF010000133.1:7611-9367 GCA_029933425.1 Marinilabiliaceae bacterium | reverse complement strand
CTTGAGAAAGGTTTGACATGGATCTCTCTGTTCATCGCTGTTGCTCCTATGTTAGGTTTCATGGGAACAGTTATCGGTATGATCGAGGCCTTTGATAACATCCAGGCTATGGGTACTATATCTGCTGTTGCTGTTGCAGGTGGTATTAAAGTTGCCCTTATTACTACGGTTTCCGGTTTGATTGTTGCAATTATTCTTCAGGTATTCTACAATTATATCGTAGCAAAGATCGATACGATTGTGAACAACATGGAAGATGCTTCAATTTCATTGCTGGATATCCTGGTAAAATATAACATGAACAAATAAGGTTTAAACAATGGGTAAAATATCAAAATATTCAAATTACGTTCTATACCTGCTTTTTGCCATTACTTTGGTATATGTTGGTATGTTCTACTTTGGCGATGTGAATGAGGATAGTGCTTATCCACATCCTGTCGCTACCGATTCATTCCTGAATTGGGCAAATATACTATTCTGGGGCACTATTGCGGTAACCTTAGTCTTCGAATTGTATCATATCGTAATGAATCCTAAAAGTGCTGTTCGTACTTTGATCTCATTGGCCATTATTGCAGTGATTGTTCTTATTGCATATGGTATGTCAGATGATACACCTTTGAAGATCGTTGGTTATCAGGGTCCGGATAATGTACCATCAATGCTGACAATGGCAGGTACAATGTTATACACTACGTACATCCTTTTCGCTGTTACAATAGTTGTAATATTGTATTCGGAGTTGTCACGTTTATTCAAGTAGTATAATTAACGTAAGATCCTTATAAGGATTTTTTAAAGAAATAGTTTTATGGCAAAAAAAGATATACCGGAAGTAAATGCAGGATCCATGGCGGATATTGCTTTTCTTTTGTTGATCTTCTTCCTTGTGACTACAACAATGGATTCGGATACCGGGATTTCCCGTACCCTTCCTCCGGTTGTTCCGAAGGATGAGCCGCCACCACCTCCTATTAAGGAGAGAAACGTTTTTGCTGTTCTAATCAACAGTCAGAACCAGTTATTGGTGGAAGGTGAGGTATTGGATATCTCACAACTGAAAGATAAAGCAAAGGAATTTATTGAAAATCCGGCAAGAAAAGATAATTTGCCTGAGTTCAAAGAGATAGAAGTACCTCTTTTCGGAGTTGTTGAGGTTTCAAAAGGTGTTATTTCACTGCAAACCGACCGGGGAACCCAATATCAGGTTTATCTGATGGTTCAGAATGAGCTTGCAAGAGCCTACAATGAGCTTAGAGAAGAATTGGCCAAGAGGAAATTCGGAACGGATTATAAAGATCTGGACGAAGAGCAGCAAAAGGCCATTAGAATGATCTATCCTCAGAAGATCTCAGAGGCTGAACCTAAAAACGTAGGAGGAAAGTAATATGGCAAAGTTTAAAAAGAAAAAGGCCGGCGGGACACAGGCGATCAATACAGCTTCTTTGCCTGATATCGTGTTTATGCTGTTATTCTTCTTTATGGTTTCAACTACCATGAAAGAAGTAGACCTTAAGGTAATGGTAAGACCGGCACAGGCAACGGAATTATCTAAACTCGAGCATAAAGAGTTGGTTACTTTCATCTATGTGGGTGTTCCTTCAAGGGCTTTTCAGGCATTGTATGGAACAGAGCCTCGTGTACAGCTGAATGATCAATTTGCAACGGTGGATGATATCCAGAGTTATATTGCACAGGCACGTGATAACATGCGTGAAAATGATCAGGCAAAAATGATCGTATCCATTAAAGC
>JAOZOF010000133.1:1362-7511 GCA_029933425.1 Marinilabiliaceae bacterium | reverse complement strand
TCAATTGCTTCAGGAGTGGATGGCATATTTGCACCTTCAGAAACACAAATGCAACCATTGTTAACAAGGGTTTTGGCTTCTTCTTCATTAATTTCATTTTGTGTTGCACTTGGCAGGGCGATATCACCTTTTTCTCCCCATGGGCGGGCGCCTTCAACGTATTTTGCGCCGAACTTCTCAGCATATTCCTTTATTCGTCCGCGCTTGATATTCTTAAGTTCCATCACCCACTCGAGTTTTTCTTTGTCAATTCCGTCAGGGTCGTAAATATATCCTGATGAATCGGACAATGTAACGACTTTACCGCCAAGCTGTGTTACTTTTTCCACTGTGTACTGTGCAACATTTCCAGCACCTGAAACAAGAACTGTTTTACCTTCGAATGATTCGCCTTTGGTTTTAAGCATTTCGTTGGCAAAATAAACATTCCCGTATCCTGTGGCCTCAGGACGGATCAGACTGCCACCCCAGTTGGTCCCTTTTCCGGTAAGAACTCCTGTGAATTCATTTGCGAGTCTTTTGTATTGACCAAAAAGGTAACCTATCTCACGACCACCTACTCCTATGTCACCTGCCGGCACATCAGTATTTGGACCAATGTGGCGATAAAGTTCTGTCATAAAACTTTGGCAGAAACGCATAACCTCATTATCCGATTTTCCTTTCGGGTCGAAATCACTACCGCCTTTTCCTCCGCCCATAGGTAAAGTTGTCAGGCTGTTCTTGAATACCTGCTCGAAAGCAAGGAACTTCAGTATCCCAAGGTTAACTGTCGGGTGGAACCTTAATCCTCCTTTGTAAGGACCGATAGCAGAGTTCATTTCAATTCTGAAGCCACGGTTGACCCTCATATTTCCTTTGTCGTCAAGCCAGGGAACACGGAACATGATCACGCGCTCAGGTTCCACTATCCTTTCAAGGATACCGGCTTTCTGATATTTTGGGTTTTCATTAAGAAAATCGGCTAATGAAAGAATTACTTCATGCACTGCCTGATGAAATTCTGGCTCAGCCGGATTCGTAGCTTTTAAGTCAGCCATGAACGAATCAACATCAATGAATGGTGAGTGTGTCATAATTTTGATATTTAGGTGTTTGAATTAATTTGACAGAATTAAGGTAGAAATATTCTTATTTAAAATCCATGATTTTTTTTAGGTTTTTTTGCGCTGTTCTAAACTGTAACTTATTGATAGGTTTTTGGTTGCTAATTTGAATTACAATAAGGGATGCAGGTTTTAGATCGTAATGATCGCTGTGAAGGATTTAACAAAAACGAGTAAAAAAATTAAAAATTATTTCCGGGATTTTCTGTTTTAATTAATATTTCAGATGAATATGCATCTGAATTGATAATCAACATTGGTGTTTAATTTCATTGATCGTGACCGGGAGTGATAAAGTTCCTGCTTCAGCACGATGCAAAAGTTTTACTTTGTATTGCTTACTGAGGACAATGGACGGTGAACTCCCATTTGGTTCCGGTTGTACCTTCACAATTAGGATTAATTCTGACCTGAATCTCTCTGCTGAAACCGTTAAGGTCTAATTGTACAGTATTATTACCGCTTACACATCCGGAGTCATAAATAACTCTGCCGCCTTGTGAAACAATGATCTGGTCTTTGATGTCATGCATGGAATAATTTATCGCAAACCTGCCATAACTTCGTCCCAGGTCGATAATGTGAACCTCCGGAGCATCACCGCCTTCTTCAACTTTATCATTACAATTATTTCTGCTTACAGTGGGTTGTTGCGTGTTTCCCCCTCCTGGTTGTCCTCCGGGAGTGTTACCACCCGGTAGTGGAGGATTCTGTCCGTTATTCATAGCATTAAGCATGCTCATTGTCATATTCAGAACATTGTCCCAGTTGATAGAAGGTCTGCGTTTTATGGGAATACAATTTGTATGGGACTGATTCCACATATATCCGGGTTTGCAATCACAAACCATTTTTTTCAGAAGATCATCCCATACCGGCTGAGTATTCGGCGTTTTACAGTAATAATCACCGGGATTCTGACTTACCTCTTTTACGCATTCAGTATAGTCACTATTCCATTTGTACCCCGGTTTGCAGTCGCAATAGCCCTGATGGGTAGCTTCGTCCCATTTAGGTTCAGTATTCGGAAACTGGGAACAATCTATTTGAGCCAGCAAAGCCTGGTTTTCAGAAATACATTCGGTGCCGGCTTCATTCCACACATATCCGGGTTCACAATCGCATGTTGCAGTTTGATTTGCCTCATCCCATACAGCCATAGCATGACCGTACTGAGAGCAGTCTGTCTGTGCGAGTAATTGTTGTTTCTCCGATATGCAGCCTTTTGTATAATCAGTTTCATCCCATACATAGCCGGGTTTACAATCACAGTAAGCCTCGTTGTTGTCGTAGTCCCACTTGGGCTCGGTGTTAGGATAATCGGAGCAGTCGGAATTGGCAAGGATCGCATCAATGTCCTGGACACACTTCTGTTTTGCTTCATCCCAAACATAATTTTCAATACAGCTACAGATTACTTTTTGTTGTGCATCGTCCCATTCTGCAATGGCATTTGGATCGTCGGCACATGGAGCCTGACTTATAAGAGTAGTAATGTCAGCAGTATTGGGATCCACTGACGGGTTATTGTTGTCATTACCTGAACCGGAACCATTGTCGGCAGTTACTGCGTTGTTATCTTCAGGCAGAGGAGCTGTCAGTTCTACCCTGTATTCTCTTGTTTTATCAATTTCGATCCTTATCTCTGCGCTTTTGATATACCTGCCGGGATTTTCTTTGTTCGTTGCACTGACTGTAACTATGGTCGGATCAACGGACCCCTTATCATTTAAATATATGTAATATGAAAAATATCCATATCCATCGGTAACGTATTTCTCACTACTACTTGTAATGTCAAACAGCAGATTCTTTCCAACTAATATTTCGGCTCCATTAATGGGAGTACCGTTTTCGTACTTAACAGTTCCATAAATATGCACCGGTGTAGTGGCCTTTATATTATTGATAATTCTATCGAAATGGTTAAGATTAGGCTTGTTTTTAGCCATGTAATAATTGTAGATCATCCTGTTTTTTATGAAGGGGATCATGTTATTGAAGTGTCTCAGATCATCCCATTCAATATCCTTCATTACCGGATGAAGCAACATTTCAAACCATCCGAAGCCTGTCTTGTTCATGAAATAGTTCTTTACTTCAGCTTCACTGCAAATGTTTATGGTATTGTAAGCCCTTGAATAAACCTGATCAAGCAGGGTAAGCTTTTCGTCAACAGCTTTTGAATAGGCTGTCCATCCGTATTCTTTCTGATATGATGCAAAAACAAATCCCAGATCATTTACTTTGTCAAAATGACCATTACTTCTTAACCAACGTATGGTTGCTTTTATGTCCTGTGCTCCTGCATGCAAATTATCCTTTTTGCCCCTGAACCAGTTATTTTTAATGTAAAAGAACAGTTGTTCTGTATTGCCCTCGTCATAATAAATATTACTGTAAACAGGAGAGTAGGGCTTTTGTTTTATAGGGCATACACCTACAATGTTTTTATATTTGTTCAGGAATTTACTTTTTTTGTCAGATCTTGTAATGCTATATCCTCCGTCACTATAAATACAGCCTTGACCGAGGTTGTTCTCAATTACTCCTTCAAGCCTGTTGGCTGCGTCCAGTACGCCCTTTGCAACAGTAAAAAGAGGAGTGATCAAAGCTCCGATAACGGGGACCTTTCCTCCGAAGGTCTCGCCAAATTCAAAAAGCAGGCTTATTTTATCGGAAGGATTATTAGAATTTGCTGCCTGAGCTATCATGTATACTGCCTGAATGGGGTCTGCGTATTTCTCTATACCCTCGCCTATTAAAGTTTCCAGATCGTCCATCAGATAAAAATAGTCAGACTTTATGCCGTAACTTTTCAGGGTTGATGCTATCTGTGCTGTGTAGTCAGAAGCGCCGGCATCCAGATCACTGATACTCTCTGTAGCTTCTAACAGATTTTGTATTTGTTTTTTTCCCGAACTTACCAGATTTGAAACCTGGGAGTAGATCTCTTTGGAATCGTCATCAATGTATGAACCTGCATAGTTCATCAGGCCGGATTTGACAAATCCTTTGATCTTTCCTTTAAGAAGGTCGGATGCGGAAAGTGACGGATCTTTCTGTAGTTCTGCTTTTATTTCGTCATACAGGCTTTTGGCGTTATTGATGAACTGTGGATCGTTAGGATCAATGCCAAACGGTTCCAACGGTTCGAGCATTATATTTATGTAGTTGTCTTTGAGGAATTGTTGTTCTCCTTTATTGACAGCATCACTTATTTCCCCTGCGATCTTGTCTGTGACCTCTTGTTTTAAAGCATCAGACAACTGAACAGGGTCCACGGATACCGTTTGTGAACTCAGCTCCACGAATAAACTCAGAAATACTAAAAGAGTAAAAAATGCTTTCACCTGATAAGTGCTGTTGATTAACTCTGAATATTAAAAACAAAAACGTAATCCTACGAAGTAAACATTAAGCTTATCCCTGTTTTCAACCACATCGGTAATCCCGAATTGAGCACCGGCCTCCAGCTGTATGCCTCTTGAGCCGACTCTTACCCTCGGGAAAAAACTGAATGAAGTACTTTTAGCCTGGTCATCACGGAGAAATCTTTCATATTCTTCATCGAAGAAACTGAGTTTGGTAGAAATGAAGAAGCCTGCGTCGAAAGCTACCTGTAAGTTGTTATGCGTAAACCGGTATCCTCCGAATACGGGGAATTTGAACAGGTAGGTCTCAAATTTATCCGATGCATGTTTAAGGTAATATACATTAAAGTGTGCACCGATACCACCATAATAATCTTTTTGCCCGAATATTTGTTCCAGACCTATATCTGCTCCGAAATTTTGATCTTCTACACCAAGTACTTTATCTACATTATGCGAAAGAAAAAGTCCGGAAATGGATGTGTTTTTGTATTTCTTTTTTTGCTTTACGGGAATTGTACTTTGTGTTACAGTACCTGTATTCTGTTGTTGTGGTGGTTGTTGCGTTGTGCTTGTCTGAGGTGGATTTTGGCTCTGTTTTATGTCTTGAAGTACTTTCTCAGGATCACAAGTGCCTGACGGATAATTTTCGTCAGCCCATTTACGGGCAACCGGTGCGAATGGAAATCCTGCTTTCAATGGTATAAGATCGGGGGAATGGTTGGTTGATTCTACGATCTTTATTTTGTGATCTTTTTTATCACAAACAACTTTGTAAGTTAGCTGCTGACTGAATAAAATTAATGGAATAAAAGCAATGCTGAAAAGTATTGCTAAACGTTTCGATTTAGACATATCCACAGGGTTTAGGTTAAAATTTACAAATTAAAGTTAAAAATATTACTTGATAATTGGTAGTTTATATAGTAAAATACTGATGAATACTTAAGTTTATTTGATAAACAGATGCCATGTTCTGTTTAATGCTTCTGAATGAAACAGATAAGTAAGGAGATGAACAGGAGAGGTCTGTATCCCTGATAAACAAATCTTTATGATATTTAAGTCAGGCAATACTTCACTGTTGTCAGTGTTTTTTACTGATTTTAATTCATATCTTTATATTATTCTGTTTTGCAGATGTTTATTGTCTGCCGAAATTATTGAAATTGATCACAACATCAAAAATAACTGCAATGAGCACAATTCAAATTTTATTAAAAGCGACCAAAGGTGTCAGTATCCTGTTTTTTGTTTTTCTTTGGTCATGTAATTCAAACACCATGAACACAAAACCACCCGTAGCGGATAAGATCCCTCACAAACTTGAAGCACACGGCGATGTGCGTATCGACAACTACTATTGGATGCGTCTTTCGGATGAGCAGAAAAATGCAGAGACACCGGATGAGCAAACTCAAAAGGTGCTTGATTATCTGAATGCCGAGAATGCCTATACTAATGCGGTAATGGAACATACCGAGAAGCTTCAGAAGGAGTTGTATGATGAGATCGTAGGAAGGATAAAGCAGGATGATGAATCGGTGCCATACAAGGATAACGGGTATTACTACTACACGCGATATGAAAAGGGCAAAGAGTATCCTGTTTATTGCAGGAAGAAAGGAAGCCTTGACGCGGAGGAAGAGGTTATGCTGAATGTTAATGA
>JAOZOF010000133.1:0-1262 GCA_029933425.1 Marinilabiliaceae bacterium | reverse complement strand
CCGCTTTCTACTTTTGATTATGACATGTCGACTAAAAAGAAGACACTTTTAAAGGAGCAGGAGGTGCTGGGAGGATTTGATAAGAATAACTATGAATCGAAAAGATTGTATGCCAAAGCTGCCGATGGAGTAGAGATTCCTATCTCGATAGTTTACCGTAGAGGTATTAAACTCGACGGTTCCAATCCTGCTCTATTGTATGGTTACGGTTCGTACGGTTATTCGATGGATGCCTCTTTCAGGTCAGACCGTCTGAGCCTGCTCGATCGCGGTTTTGTTTATGCCATTGCCCATATCCGCGGTGGAATGGAGTTGGGACGCTGGTGGTACGAGGACGGCAAGCTGCTGAACAAGATGAATACTTTTACCGATTTCAATACATGCGCCCGTTATCTGATCGATGAAAAATATACAAATCCGGATAAACTGTTTGCCATGGGCGGAAGTGCCGGAGGATTGCTTATGGGAGCTATCCTGAACCTTGAACCTGATCTTTACAAAGGAGTGATCGCTGCAGTGCCTTTTGTTGATGTGGTAACTACCATGCTTGATGAGTCAATACCTCTGACCACGTTTGAATATGATGAATGGGGCAATCCTAACATTAAGAAGTATTATGATTACATGATGACCTATTCGCCTTATGACAATGTGAAAAAAATGGATTATCCGAATATTCTGGTCACAACAGGTTATTGGGACTCACAGGTTCAGTACTGGGAACCTGCTAAATGGGTGGCTAAGCTCAGGGATATGAAAACCGATGACGATCTTCTTCTGTTCCACATTAACATGGATGCCGGGCACGGAGGTGTTTCCGGAAGATTCAGACGCTACAAGGAGACTGCCCTCGAGTATGCCTTTATGCTCGATCTGGTAGGGATAGACAAGTAGTTCCTATTGAAGGCTGACTCTCAGCCGATCAGGAGGAATATTGTTTTTAAGTATCAGGATCCCGTAAACAGGTTTGCCCGTAGGAAGAACTTTGTAACTGATATCGAGGTTTTTCAGATCGGCAGACATTTCGGCATTCGAGAGTTTGCGGTGTTGGTTGTCCTGTTCCACTACATCACATGTGATGTATCCCGAGTATTCCGGATAAAGTTCAAAACCGTCGGGGCCGCGGGGATAGTCATCATGCGGCAATACAGCTTCTTCCAGCATGAGAAAAGGTATGGCAATAAAAGGTGCAGCCGTTGTTCGTGTGCGTGCTTTTCGGGCAACCCAGGCAGTATTGGCGGGAACAACTCTTTTGTTGTCGT
>JAOZOF010000019.1 GCA_029933425.1 Marinilabiliaceae bacterium | reverse complement strand
CCGGTCTTGTTCGAAGTTGCTCATGAGCAATTTCAACTTCCCGGTTACAGGATCGCTTATTCCGTTAAGACAAATGTGGCAGACGATCTGAAAAAAGAAACAGTTGATGGAAAGTATCTCATTCAAAACAATTTGGTGTCATTTCTTATCGATCAAAGTACCGGCTCTCTTGAAAGCTGGAAATACAAAGGTCATGAACTGATCGTAAAACCTTTAAGACCGAATTTCTGGCGTGCCCCGACAGACAATGATCTCGGTAACGGAATGCAGAATTGGGCAAAGATTTGGAAAGATGCTTCGTACCATCAAAATCCGGAGATGAAAGGAGACCCTGAAAAAACAGATAACGGGTTTTCGTATGAAGTGAATTACATGTTAACCGATTCTGCTGCAGAGGTGAGATTGACCTATGAATTGTATCCTGACGGGAAAATTAAAATACGTCAGAAGTTCATCCCCTTAAAAACAGGTCTGCCTGATATACCACGTATGGGAACATCGGTTACCGTTCCGTTCGGTTTTAAGTATGTGGAATGGTTTGGGAAAGGCCCTTACGAAACATACAGTGACAGGAAAACAGCGGCAAAGACAGCGGTGTGGAAAGGGTTGATTTCAGAACAGTTCCATCGTTATTGCCGTCCCCAGGAAACAGGGAACAAGACCGACGTGAGATATATGGAGATAAGCACTGATGACGGCTTGTTCATTCGTGTTACTCCTGCCGACAGAAACTACCTGTCATGCAGTGTCTGGCCTTTCGACACTGAGACTCTCGATTATGTTCCTGCCGATAAAGGTTCAGAATCTGCATCGGGCCTTGTTCCTCTCAGTGCAAAACACGGAGCCGACATCAGGCGCAAGGATTTTGTTCAGTGGAACATCGATCATAAGCAGATGGGTGTGGGAGGTGATACATCATGGGGCAGGAGAGTGCACCCTGAATACTGCATTCATCCTGATACATACATTTTCTCGTATTTTTTAATTCCCGGGATAAAAGGAAATGATCAGTAAAAAAAGATAAACATATTTAGTTGAAGTTAATTCTACTTTACGACTTTAAAAAATTCTTCCATTTCCTGATATCTGTAATGTCGATCGATATCGTCTTTTCGTTTTTGATGTCTCTTTAACATTTGTTCAACTCTTATCCTTCGTTGTTCTTCCGTTCCAAAAATAGTAGCAATCAACAATATTCTGGCATCAGTCATGCTCATTAAAGGCAACTCTTCATTATTGGCCATTTTTTCCTGTGTCAAATACAAGCCCGCCATTATCACTAATGACATATGATGGTGCCAGCCAATCCACTTCCTAACCTGGTAATCCAACATTCCTAATTCGTTTTTTGCATCATCAAATGTTCTTTCAACCCAATAGCGCTGTGCCTGAAAATAGGCATAATCTTTTATTGTGTATTTGTCAATTCCTCCATTACTAAAGCTGTATTTTATCTTTGGCCTGTTCTCTAATGTTTTAGAGATTATCAATGTTCTCTTTTTTAGTTTTCTATGTTCTTTGTTCCATATCCAAACCTCAACTTTATGCACTTTGAGCTTCAACCATCCTTTGGCTGTTTTCCTTACTCTTACAAGGTTCCATTGTTGCTTCTAGATTGTTTTAAGGTACTTGTCTAACCTTATAGGCTCAGAATCAGGTTGTGCCATTGTTGGTTTTCTCCCTTTTTTATTTTTCTTTTTCGGTACTGCAATTTCATGTTCCTGTAAAAATATTGTTTCATCTTTATGTACGTCTAATACGAAAAACAAACCCCGTTGGTCTAATCCGTCAGACAATTCAAAATTATGACCATATAATCCATCTCCTCCTACCCAATCAAATTCAACGCCATTCCTGATATCTTCATCTATCATCTCTAAGGCAAGCTCCGGCTTGGTTTTATATTTTATCTCTTCTTCCGGGATGCCAGCTTTCCTATACCTGTCTTTATCGTCAATCCATACCTTTGGAAGAAACAATTTACCATTAATGATCAACGCCCTGTTGTCGTTTACCAATGAGGCATACACTCCTGCCTGGCAATTCTCAACTTTACCAACTACACCTGCATATTGTTTGGTTACTCCTACTGATGACTTGCCTTTTTTTAAACTTGCATTTTCATCTACAATATAACCGGTCGCGAAGCCTTTCTTTTGTTTGTTGGTTTTAAGAAGCTTTGAGGAATCTAATGATACTTCTTTTAATAAATTCCTCCAATCCCATTTTGAGTTAGATATAAAATATTAATAGGCCCTGTATTCTGTATCATTAAATTCTTCTTCCATTCGTTCCATATTTGCTTTGCCTTTCTCGCACACAATCAATCCTTGAAAATAACATAATGCAGTTGCACTATTGTCTTTGCGATAAACCTTGAAGTTAGAAGAATACGTTTTTAAGAAGTCTGCAGGTAACTGATTGAACAACTGCTTATTACCAAATGTGCAAATTTTTTTATCCGATTGAGATTTATTCATCTTAAATTCAATCGGGAGGTTTCACTTTTACTTGTTAATTGCTCTAAATTAATAAAATACGCCATTTTTTCAATGAACTTTTTTTATTAATAGTAAAAGAATTAGTGACCCAAATAGCAAAAATAAACTTAAAATAACTACACTCTTAATAATTTCATTTTTGCTAAAAAGGAATAGTTGAGTATCTTTGAAATTGTGTTAATGAATTTAATTTAATTATGTCGTTAATAGTGTCTTCAGAAAAGATTTTTGTTAAATTATATTTATTAGTACTCCTCTACATTGTTGGTTTAAACGCAGAAGCCTTTGATGTGCCAATGTCCCCTGTTGTGACAACTTTTAATAAACATGAGTATGGAGCATTTAGTAAAAATTGGTCTGTTTGCCACGACGAAGAGGGTAATGTTTACTTTGGTAACGACAGTGGATTATTGTGGTATAACGGAGCCTCGTGGTCATTACATGTTTTACCATCCAAAACAAAAGTGCGAGCTGTTTATTTGGGGTCTGATGGCTGTTTATATTCAGGTTCTTATGAAGAGTTTGGTTATTGGAAATATGATGAATACGGGAAAATATATTATACCTCCTTAAGTGATTCTATTCCCGGCTTTACCTTCCATAATGAGGATATCTGGAAGATAGTAGAAGATGATAATGGTTCAATTTATTTTCAGAGCTTTTCAACTATCTTCAAATACGATGGAAAACAGGTTAAGTATATTAAGCCGGGCAAAGGGGGTGTAAGCTTTTTACTAAAAGCCCGGGGTAAGATAGTAGCTAGTTTTGGTCGGGGAAATATATCCGAGCTGGTAGATTTTCAATTTAAGGAGATACCCAATAGTGATATCTTATACTCTTCACAAATAAGAACTTTTCTACCATGGGGAGATAAAGGGTTTTTGTTAGGTTCGGCAAGATATGGACTTTTCCTTCAGGATGATTCAGGTATTCATCCATGGAATTGTCCGGCGAATGATGCTATTAAAGAAAAGCAGATTAATTGTGGTGTTTTTAACGGCTCTCACTATTTTATTGGTACCATTCATGATGGTTTATACATGATTAATGTTGAGGGAGAGGTCGTTTTCCACTTCAATGGTACAAACTATTTACCTGATAATAATATTCTGGGTCTTGATATTAATACGGATGGTAGTATAATGGTGGCAATGAGTAAAGGTATATCAATCATTGACTTGAAGCACCCGATCAACTATTTTAACGACGAAGATGCCAACCTTGGAGTGGTGTACGATGCCGTGGTATTTGAGGATGATCTATACTTAGCCACAAATCTGGGGGTTTTTCGTAAACCAATTGAAAGCGTTTTTACATCTCCTACTTTGGAAGGGTTTGAAGTTCTGGAGGAGCTGAGAGGTCAAAACTGGTCGTTTTTTATTGATAAGCAAAATGACTGTTTATTAGTAGGTCATAATAAAGGAACATTTAGGATTAGTAAAAAAGGTATTGAACGACTATCGAGAATAGGAGGGGGATATTCTTTTCAACTTTTCGACTTCGACGACCATAAGTATTTGTTGCAAAATAATTACACATCTATCTCTGTTTTCAATCAGGACAAAGATGGTCAATGGATTTATGCACATGCTTTAAAGGGTTATTCTGAACCTACTGCTTGTTTAGTAACGGACATAAGAAATAACTTGTGGGCATCTCACTCCCGTACTGGCGAGCTCTATAAAATTACTCTCGGCAGAAAATTAGTGAATAAAGTTAAGGTTAAGCAGTATAAACAGGAGGATGGGTTACCATCTGAATTTGGAATTCGTGTTTTCAAGATTAATCAACGGGTTGTATTTACTACTGGTTCAGGAATATATACTTACGATGATCTGAAAGATTCCATTGTTATGCATCCAAATCTTAACCGGCAACTGAACGAGTTTAAGAATGCAAAAAGAATAATTCTGCAACGAGAGAACAGGTATTGGTTTCTTTTACCGCGAAAAATCGGTCTGTTTGAGATAGGTGATAAAGAGGTGAAAAAAGTTCTTGAGTATAATTTTAATGATCAATCCATCAGCTTGCCTGAACAGTTTGAGAATATAATTCCTATATCAGGTAAGTATTCAATTATTTGCCTTGAAAATGGCATTGCATTGTTAAATAATAATTTGAGTGAATATCAGTCAGAGTCTATTGAACTACGGTTTACAGGTATTACTTATGGATATAGAAACCTGAATGATATTATATACCCTGTTAAGGATGAACCCGAATATTTGTCAATACCCTACAATAATAACAGGGTGAAATTTGAATTGGGTTCAAATTGTCCTATTGGTAAAAGACACATTTATAAATACAGGTTGGTTGGTTTAGAAGATAATTGGCATGTTCTATCAAATAGTAATGTGATTGAGTATTCCAGATTGCCTTCGGGTGTTTATAAATTGCAGGTTAAAGCTTACAATGAATTTGGTATCGAAGTGAGTTCCCGAGATTTTCAATTCGGAATAATCCCCCGGTGGTATACACACACATGGGTAATTGTCCTTTTTGTTACTATTTTTCTATTGATTGTGGTTATTACGATATTCTATTTTCATAGATATCATGTAAAAAAAAGGTTGAATATGCAGATAGCTCACGAGGAGGAATTACATAAAATTCAGGAGGAGCAACTGCTACTCACAGAAAAGGAGATTGTAAAGTTAAGGAATGATAATCTTAGAAATGATCTGGCCTTTAAGTCTAATCAACTGGCCAGTGCCACAATGGCAAGTATCCGTAAAAATGAAGTGCTTATTGAACTCAGGAATGAGATAATGCGTCAGAAAGAGTTATTACAATATCGTTATCCTGAAAAGTATTTTGAGAAGATAATACGGATGATCGACCGTAATCTTGAAAACAATGAAGATTGGGCAACGTTTGAAAAATATTTCGATCAGGCTCATGTTAACTTTTTCAGTCGTTTAAAGGATACTCACTCTACATTAACCCCAAAGGATTTGAGACTGTGCGCCTATTTGAAGATGAACCTTACAACTAAAGAGATAGCGCATCTTTTAAGTGTCTCTCCTCGCAGCGTAGAGGTTCATCGTTATCGATTAAGGAAACGTCTGGGTTTAGACTCATCGGATAATCTTACTGAATACCTTATTGCATTCTAGTCTGTCCTATGCATTTTTGTTATAAATAGTTCAGATGCAAATAGCTTTGGTTCAATTGTTAATGATATGCATTTAACATTGTGTTGTGGTTATATGCAATAATTTAAGTAGAGTTGAAATTCATATATAGGCCTATATCTTGTAAGACAATGGTGGTTTGGTAAATTTGTTATTAATAAATATACTAAACCCTCATTATCATGAAAAAAATGAAAACCGCTTCTACTGTCTTTATAGTGTTAGCAGTTTGTAGTTTGAGTATTACAGCCCAAAAATCCGCCAGTGCAAATAAACCTAACATTCTGGTTATCGTAGCTGATGATTTGGGTAATCAGGATGCCAGCTATCACAATCTGCAAACAGAAATTATGACTCCAAATATTGACAAGATTGCACATGAGGGTGTATACTTTACAGCCGGATATGTTACAGCTCCCGTTTGTGGTCCGTCAAGAGCAGGTTTGTTGACCGGTCGATATCAGCAGAGGTTTGGCTTTGAAGATAATCCCGGACCTTTCAGGGTTGATTCTGAAATTGAACCCGGAATCCCTACAACTGTAAGTACAATCCCCGAACTGTTGAAACCCCTGGGATATGCTACCGGTTGCATTGGTAAGTGGCATCTGGGTGACTCTGACGAGTTTTTCCCTACTAATCGTGGTTTTGACGAGTTTTATGGATTTCTTGGGGGAGCCTCGGGTTATTATGTCGAGGATAATTCAAAACTAACCATATTCAGGAATACAACTCCTGTTGATAGTGCCAATGGGTATATTACCGATGTTTTTGGTAGTGAAGCTGTGAAATTTATAGAGTCACACAAGCAGGAACCTTTCTTCCTGTATCTGGCCTTTAATGCAGTTCACGGCCCTTTGTCAGCCCCTGATAGTATACTGGCTAAATTTTCGGATGTTACACCGGTGGAACGCCAGACAATGTGTGCTATGAATTACTCCATGGATAAAAACATTGGCTTTGTTATGAGTAAACTTGAGGAGCTGGGACTTGATGACAATACACTTGTAATTTTTTTAAGTGATAACGGTGGTAAAATGGAGGAAGGAAATTTCTCTTTTAATGCTCCCTATAAAGGAATGAAAGGGCAGTTGTACGAGGGAGGTGTCCGTTTACCCTTCTGCATAAAATGGCCGGGTAACATCACACCCGGCACTGTTTATGACAAACCTGTAGTTGCTATGGACATCTTATCTACAGCTTTGGCTGCAGCCGGTGGCACTCTGCCTACGGATGAAACTTTCGATGGGGTTGATTTGATACCTTATGTCGAAGGAGATAACGTAAACGATCCGCATGACCATCTGTTTTGGCGTATGGGAACTGATCATTGGGCTGTAAGAGATGACCGCTGGAAACTTGAGCTTGTTAATGACACCTTACAACTCTATGATATAATTAATGATAAAGAGGAAGCTAACAACCTAGTAGATCAATATCCCGATCAGGTTAGCAGGTTAAAGGAGTTGTACAACGATTGGAATTCGCAGATGCTTCCTGCCTTATGGGGGTGGAACCCTGATGTTGGTGATTATGTTGCTCATTACGAAGAGAATTTTGAGCACATTGTAAAATCGGTTTTTGAACCCTACCAGAATAGCGACTGGGATTATCAATTTGTTGATAATCCTGTTAAATCCGGAATCGATACAAGCAGCACAGTATTAAAGATAACCATACCACCCAATGGGGATGTTAATATAAGTGGTATTGTTGATTTCTCAAAGTTTCAAAAGAGATTTCGATATCTGCATATCAAGGTTCTTAAAGAGAATATATCTCCTTTTACTGTAGAGATTGGACTGAATGATGCCGCTGAAAGGGTTGCTATAACTAACAATGCACAGACTAAAACAGGTGATTGGGAAGACTTGGTTTTTGATTTTGATAATTTTTATAGTGCAATGACAAAGATGGTTATCTATCCTAATCAACAGTCATTCAGCGGTGAGACTATTGTATATATTGATGATATCCATTTCAGCGATGATCAAAATCAGATTGGAGGCCCTTTCGATCAACAAAAACCAAATGGGTTAACTCATGATATTCAGGAAGATGGATATGTTTTGGTTGATTGGAACCCCATTTTTGGCACTGAATATTACAAGGTTTTTGTGGATGGAGTGGAGACTGTACAAAGCTCTGATAACAGTGTACAGTTTGACAACTTCGATGCCGACGGAATATACAGGATTACAGTTCAGGCTTTTGATAGTGGAAACAACCCTTCATTACTAAGTGATGAGTATTTTCTTACTATGCCTGACTATGTAACATATAAACTTGACTTTGAAGGGAGTCTGCCAACAATAAAACCAAATGGTTCTGTTACCGGAGGTACAGTAATTACAGAAGTGATAGACAATCCTGATAAATCGGGGATAAATGTGAGTAATAAGGTTTTGAAGATTGTAAGACCAAACGATCTGGCTAAGATATATGCCGGCGCATACGTTGGTAACAATTCAGGATCGGATCTGGATAGTTTCCGGATAAATACACGATATGTACATATGAAAGTGTACAAACAACGTATCACTCCGGTAAGTTTCAAGATACTTGCAATCACAGGAGAGAATCCGGATAAATTCAGTATAAATGACCAGTCAACCATTGGAGCATGGGAGGATATGGTGTTTGATTTTAACTTGATAAAAGGCAAGTTGATGAAACGAATGATATTACGTCCCGACTATGAGGTTGGTGGTTATCATGAGTTTTATATTGATGATATTATTTTTAATAACGATCCTGAACCGATAACAGGAACACCTTTGGCTATAAATGTTGGCACCCGCCTAACCGGTTCTATATTTCCAAATCCGGCCAGTGATAAGCTGTTTTTTAAAGGTGTAGCTTCTGAAGAGACATATGGTTTGGTATATAATATAAGCGGACAACTTATAGAGCAATTTGGGGCTGATGTAATCAGGAATGGGTTATCTGTGCATAATTACACTAAAGGGATTTATCTCTTAGTACTAAAAGATGCTTCAGGGAAGAGCATATTTAAGTTTATAAAGCAATAATCAGGAATATGAAATTATCTAAAATAATTTTGGTTGCTGTTGCATTCCTTATGCTTATTCAATCAGCCTGCAAGCAGGGAAATAAGAGCAAATTGAAGAAGCCAAATATAATCATAATTCTAGCCGATGATTTGGGATATGCCGATGTTGGATTTCATGGTAGTGAAGAGGTTATAACACCCCATATTGATGCTATTGCTAAGTCAGGTGTGGTTTTTAGTAATGGCTATGTAACAGCAGCCGTCTGCTCACCTTCAAGGGTGGGACTGTTAACAGGCAGGTATCAGCAACGAATGGGGTGTGATAATAATCCGGCTCCCTATAAACTTAAACCTGAGGTAAAAGTTGGATTGCCTATAGAGCAGAAAACTGTTGCCGACAGGTTAAAGCGTGAGGGTTATGCTACGGCATGTTTCGGGAAGTGGCATCTGGGGGGCGAGCGGGGAGATGAAGCTCTATATCCTGAAAATCGTGGATTTGACGAGTATTTTGGATTCTTAGAAGGAGCAGCTCTTTACATTGACCCACTGAATAGTGAAAAAAAATACATGCGTGATAGCGAAACCGTTCAGGAAGAATCTCATTACTATACAGATGCTTTAGGCCGTGAAAGCTTATCTTTTATCGAACGCAATATTAAAAATCCATTTTTCCTCTATCTCTCATTCAGTGCTGTACATGCTCCCCTTGAGGCTACTGACAGATACCTTAAGCCATTTTCTGATATTAAAGATGACAAAAGAAAGAAGATGTTAGCAATGCTTTATGCAATGGATGAGAATATTGGCAGGATAACGGATTTACTAAAAAAAAGAGGACTATTTAATAATACCCTGATAATATTTTTAAGCGATAATGGCGGAAAACCCAAAGGAAACGCCTCAATAAACACTCCTTTGCGTGGTGAAAAAGGGCAGTACTTCGAAGGGGGTATTCATATTCCTTTTACTATGAGCTGGAATGGCCATATCCCTGCCGGACAAACGTATGAGAAACCTGTTTCTGCAATTGATATATTTCCCACTGTGTTAGAAGCTGCGGGAATAAACATTCAGGATGAATGGAAAGTTGATGGCGTTGATCTATTACCCTACATTAATGATCTGAACAGCAATTCTCCTCATGAAAGACTCTATTGGAAAGCTAATGGCAATTGGGCTGTAAGAGATCTAAAGTGGAAACTGCTAAAGCAGGGTAGGGATACAATGCTTTTTGAAATTAAAAGTGATCCATACGAAAGAGATAACCTTATAAAAGAGAATCCTGAGGTGGTTGAGCGGTTGTTGATTGCCTATAAAGAGTGGGATAGTAGTAATATTCCGGCCAGGTATGGATACAACAAGAAGTTATTTAAGTATAAAGTTGACCTTACACGCCGAATAGGATTCGCTCCATAAATATTTTGGATGTTAAGAGCAGTTTTATTTGCTGATATCTGCCCTAATCATGTATGTTCGTCAATTACATTCAGTTATTATTAGATCATAAGGGAGGTTAAATGTAAAAATAGACATGAAGTTAAAATGCACAAAATCAATAAGTAACAGTCAGGTGAGAAGTGGTTGTATGGGTAGTTTATTACATTTTAACACGGCTATGAAAGTGATAGATAGGTAAATTATTTGATATCCCTGCTGCAACAGCATAAATTTGTTTTAGTTACTAATTTAAAACTATTTTATTATGAAAAAAATCTTACTTTCGTTTGCATTTATTGCATCAGCTTTTATTATGAATGCTCAGGTGTTCTGTGATTTTGAAACGCCTAGTGATATTACAGCTATACATCTGCTTCCTTCCGGAACTACGGCTACTGCTTCACAACCTGTAGCTAACCCGGCTCCTGATGCAGTTAACTCTTCTGACAACTGTTTAAAAGCAAATTCTAACAGTACTACTAGTGATGGAAATAAAATTGATGCTTTTATTATTGAACTTGCAGCCACCGATTTAACTTTAGATGGAAAAAATTACATCAAATTTAAGGTGTATGTTACTGGTGGAGCTCCTGCACTTCTGAAACCTCGTGGTGGTTTTGGTACATGGAGTGCCGCTGACGGTAAAGTATTACCTGTTGTTTGGATTGGAGTAGCATGGGACACTCCGGATACACAGGGAGTTCCACAGGGTACTACAGGATGGTATGAGATGTATTTTGATGTTTCTGCTAAAACTGCTGCAGGTAATGCATTACAGATTCAGTTTGACTGGCAGAAACCTCGTAATTATGATCTTGAAATGTATTTTGACGATTTTGAGTTTGTTACTGATATTCCAACTGCCATTGAGTCGGCTAAAGATGTGGATATGACTATATTCTCTACCGATAGAATTGCCTACCTTAAGGGTGATGTAACAATCAGTGAAGTTACAATATACGATATTACCGGAAGGGTTGTTAAAAAAGTTAATGGCAACGACATTAAGCAAGTTGGTATTGATGAGTTAAGAGCAGGTATGTACATTATATCTGCCATAGGAAACAATAAGGCTTTCTCGCAAAAGATAATGAAGCAATAATCTAATTAAATAAAAAAGAGGGTGTCAATTGTCACCCTCTTTTTTAACAGTTCTCAAAATTTAGTAATGTAATAAAGCCTGAATTGGTTAAACAAAATTCAAGTATAATATGGTAAAAAGAATTTTTATATTAATTTTTTTGTGCTTGCAGATATTTAATGTAAGTGCACAGAATATTTCCGTTACCGGAAAAGTTCTGGATGATCTGGGTAATCCGTTGATTGGTGCTACTATATTATTAAAGGGGGCTGTTGATATGAGTCGTTCGGCCACAATTACCGATGTTAACGGTAGTTTTACTCTTTCAGTACCCTCTGATGCGGTACTTGTCGTTTCTTTTATCGGATTTGAAACTCAGGAGGTACCGGTGGAAGGAAAATCAACTCTACTTATAAAGATGTATTCTGATATCAGTCTGGTAGACGAAGTTGTTGTTGTTGGTTTTGGTAGCCAAAAGAAAGAGACTGTTGTTGGTTCTATTGCCCAGGCAAAAGGAGAACAGCTGGTCAAGGCCGGGGGTGTTACTAACATTACAGAGGCCTTAACAGGTATCTTACCCGGTGTTACTACGCTACAAACCTCTTCTCAACCTGGTGATAATTCAACCGACATTCTTATACGTGGAAAATCCTCCTGGAACGGGAATAATCCCTTGATCCTGGTTGATGGTATAGAACGTGATTTCGACCAGATTGACCCAAATGAAGTTCAATCTGTGTCTGTGTTAAAAGATGCTTCTGCCACAGCAGTTTTTGGAGTACGCGGTGCAAACGGTGTTATTTTGATAACGACCAAACGTGGAACTGATAGTAAAGCAAAAATTGATTTCTCAGCCAATTATGGTGTGAAACAGATGACTTCAAACTATACAAGACCTGACCACTATCTGGCAATGGAGCTGTATAACGAAGCAAAGATTAATGATAATAGCTGGACAGGATTATACTCCCAGCAGGATATTGATAACTGGAAATATGGTGTTGACCCCTATTTTTATCCTGAAATAAAATGGAATGAGGTGTTACTAAGAGATTTTGGTTCAACCCAAACCTACAATGTAAATATCTCGGGTGGTAATAACTTTATAAAATATTTTACATCTGTTGGATATACTCACGAAGGTGATATTTACAATACAGAGAAACAAGCTGAGTATGATCCGCGTTTTGTTTACAACAGATTTAACTTTCGTAGTAATATTGATTTTACTATAACAAAAACAACTAACCTATCTATCAATCTGGCCGGTATAGCTGGAAAACAAAATCGTCCGGGTCAGGTAGGAAGTAGCGATGGAGACTACTCAAAAAATGAATTTTTCAGGGATATCTATTTTACTCCCGGATACATCTATCCTCTCTATTATGAGAATGGCCAAATGGGTGAAGATCCCACACTACAATTTGATAATATGTATAACCGTCTGAATAACAAGGGGTCTAACGAGGTTAATACCTCCAATATCTATACAGACCTGCTATTCAAACAAAAATTGGATTTTATTACTAAGGGATGGTCGGTTTCTGCTAAAATAAGCTATAATAACAAGTTGTCTTCCAGCAGGAAAATTAGTAAGGAGGTTGCACGTTACTACTATGGTAGCCGCGAAGAGTATGAGGCAGGTGAATTTGTAAGACTGCCTGATATGGATTTCTATGAGAAACCAATTTCTATTGGCGGCGAAAATGTTAACAGTAACCTAAGAGATCTCTATTATGAGATATCTACCAACTATGAACGCACTTTTGGGAATCATCAGGTTACGGCATTAGGACTTATATTTTGGAGGGACAAAGAGTATAATATAGCCTTTCCCGAAAGGGAACATAGTTATGTTGGCCGTGTTACATACAATTTTAAGGCTAAATATTTTGCAGAGTTTAATGGAGCATACAATGGCTCCGAAAAATTTGCTCCCGGATTACGAATGGATTTTTTTCCATCGGGCGCAATCGGATGGATGATCTCTGAAGAGAAGTTTATCAAGGACAACTTAAGCTTTGTTGATAAATTGAAAGTTCGTTACTCATATGGTCAGTCAGGTAGCGACCAGGTACCACGATTTGGATATATTGGAACATATGACAAATTGCATAAAGGAGGCAGCAGGTTTACAGTCTACTTTGGCGATCCTGTTAATGGAATTACTTCGTATATTGTGGAAGGAACTCCGGCAAATCCATTCCTTACATGGGAAACAGCTACCAAACAGAACCTTGGTGTTGAACTTGACATGTTTAGAAAAATATCTTTATCAGTCGATTTTTACAATGAGCACAGGGTAAATATTTTTGCCGATAAACTTGTGCCAACATTCGTTGGAATAAAGAGTGATGTAAAAGGAAATATAGGTGAAACCAAAACGCGTGGATTTGAGTTGGTGGGTTCATTCAGAGGAATAATTGGTCAGGATTTCAAATACCGCTTTGGAGGTAATGTCTCTTTTACCGAGAACAGGGTTATTACTCGTTCTGACCCCGCAAATATGCCTGAATACCAGAAACAGGCAGGTAAACCAATCAGTACCGTTAATGGCTTGCTTACAAATGGTTTCTTTTACGACTGGGACGATATATATAACACAACACAGTCCACATGGGGAGGAACATCACAAATACCGGGCGATATCAAATATATCGATTATAATGGTGATGGCGTAATCGACCAGGAGGATAAAGTTCCGATGCGTTATCAAACCTTTCCGGCTATCACTTATGGAATCAATCTTAATCTGACTTTTAAAAACCTGCAACTCTCTGCTCTCTTTTATGGAGCTGATGCAGTGTACAAATCGATGCCGGCAAATATGTTGTGGGAATTTCAACAGGATAATGTGATGATACATCAGCATACCCTCAACAGGTGGACACCTGAAAACAGGGATGATGCTACACATCCGTCTCTTCACACTTTTGGTGCAAATACTCATAACCAACAGGGTAGTGAATTTACATACCGGGATGCAAAATATTTTCGTCTTCGAAACTTAGAGTTGAGTTATCGTTTAGGTAAAGACACATCAGAGAAGATATTAAAAATGTCAAAGCTTGAGTTTTATGTGAGCGGACATAACCTGTTTACTATTACCGATTATGATGAGAGAATGGATCCGGAACAAGGGAGTACTAATCTGTATCCTATTGTGAAAAGGTATAATGTGGGTATAAGGTTTGGATTTTAAAAATGATGATAATGAAAAATATAACTAAATACATATTGATTTTTTGGGCTTCTCTTTTGTTATGGTCTTGTGAGGACTATCTTGATATTGCACCCGAACAAGAAGTGACACCTGAGGATGTGTACAAAGAGTTTAATTCCTTCAGAGAATTCTCCGATTACCTCTATTTTTTAAGAACAGATTTTAGAGATTGGTTTCACCGTAGCTGGCCGGCCGGAATATCTGATGAAGGTTCTTCAACCAATACAAGTTGGGGGTATTCCTTTCGCCTGAAACAGGGTGACGACTGGATGGGAGCGGCCTGGTACACAACAGCGGAGATTGGTGTGGATAAAGGTGGTGATGGAAAAGATGGCGGAAAAACAATGCCTCAGTTAGGTAATTCGCGTCTGGCTATTCGTCATGCTAATATCTGCCTGCAAAACTTTGAACTATTGGTTGATGCTACACAGGAACAGAAGGATATCTTGTTAGGTGAGATATATTACTTCAGAGCCTTTAACTATTTTCAAATGATAAAGCGTTGGGGGGGCATGCCAAAACTGGACAAAGTATTTACCCCTGATGATGATTTCGATTTGGAACGTCTTACATATCAGGAGTCCACAGATTGGATAGTGGAGGATCTGGATAAGGCAATAGGACTACTTCCTTACACCCGGCCCGTATACGAGCAAGGAAGAATAACTAAAGGAATGGCTCTTGCTTTAAAAGAGATGGCCATTTTGTATGCAGCCAGTCCGCTGATGAATGCCGATAAAGGGTATACTTATAATTCTGATCGTTGTATTCAGGGTGTTGCTGCCGCTGTGGAGGTTTTGAAACTTGAACAGCAGGGAATATACCGCTTACTGGATTGGAGTGAATACACCGAGAATTTCTACAGTAAAACTCAACCTGTGACGGACGAAGATATTATTTACGTTCACTTTGCTACCAGGGAGAAGGGAGATATGAAAACAGGTGGTGTATCCCATCGTTTTGGAGGATTTCAATTCTTTGTATCCCCAACTCAAAACGCCGTGGATATGTACGAAACAGCCAATGGACTACCCATTGACGTAGATCCTACGTATGACCCGCAAAATCCTTATGCCAACAGGGATCCACGTTTAGCAAACAATATCTTCGTTAATGGTGACCTTGTGGCTACTCAGGGTAGTAACAACTATTACTTTGAACCCTATTTAGGTGGATTGGATGACCCTACACAGGCAAAAGTAAGTGGTAGAAGAACTCCTCGGGGTGGCTATATGATGAAAAAATTCTGGCCACCAAAACTCAATCGTTACGAAAATGACTGGACTGGGTGGTATAGCCCATGGGTTGAGATGAGACTGGCTCAGGTGTATCTTGACTTTGCTGAAATGGCTAATGAAGTATACGGTCCTTCAGGTTCTGTCCCCGGAACATCACTTACTGCTTTGAGTGCAATAAACACTATCCGTCACAGAGCGGGTATGCCGGATGTGAATAGTCGTTACACAGGTTCTAAGGAGGACTTCAGGGATCGTATCCGTAATGAAAGAGCTGTGGAGCTTATGTTCGAGGGTATTCACCGCTGGCATGATTTGCGCAGATGGCATATTGCTATTGAAAAACTTGATGTATTAAGAAGAGCTAATATTACACGTAATGGTGATGGTACATTTGTTTATGATTCCGCGCCGCTTGACGATCTCTATCAGGCAACATTTAAAGAGCGAAATTATTGGTATCCATTACCAAAGGATGATGTTTACATGCTTTCTAAATTTAAACAGAATCCGGGTTGGTAGGTTAACTCTCTATCGTTAATTTCATTTAAAAACGAAGAAATATGCAATTACATTTAAATATAAATTATCAATTCAGTAAGCTTTGCCGGTTTGTGTTCATACTTCTGATTATTGGAATTCCTAAAACTATCCTCGCACAAGAGGTACAAATAGTTATTTCGTCACGGGTGGTTGATGAGTCTGATAATGGTATATCCGGCGCATTGGTATCAACAGGTAAAGATGCTGTTTTTACCGATGAAGATGGATCATTTTCCATAGAAACTAATGTGAATAGTGCCTTGCTAATATCTGCTCCCGGTTTCAGGGAGTTTAACCTCTATGTCGGTGAAGATTATGCTAAGGGAAGCACAATAGTTCTCAAAAGAGATATCGCATTTACTCAGGAAGATGAAGCTGTTCATGTTCCCTTTGGTAAAGTTAACAAACAGCAGGCTATAGGTGCTATATCTGAGGTTAAGGGCGAAGAGCTGTTAAGGTATCCCGATTTGTCGCTGCTCAACGCTTTGGCAGGTCGTGTAAGTGGCCTCTACTCTTTACAAAAAAGCAGTACACCAGGTTGGAATGCTCCCAGTATGGTTGTAAGGGGTCTATCGGGCACGGGAAACAATGCACCTCTTATTTATGTTGATGGTATCGAACGTTCTGCCAATGAGTTATTGCCTGAAGAGATTGAGTCGGTTCAGGTGTTGAAAGACATATCTGCAAAGATATTGTATGGTAGTCGTGCTGCTGATGGAGTTATTCTGGTTACCACCAAACGTGGTTTGCCCCGTAGAAAACTTATTTCAGTAGATACTGAATTTGGTGTGATGTTACCTACAAGCGATCCGGAATGGCTTGATGCAACTGCTTATGCAACTCTTTATAATGAGGCCAGAGCCAATGACGGTCTGCCAGCTTATTATAGTCAGGCTGAAATTGATGCATACCGCACAGGTAGTGATTATGTTATGTATCCGAATAACGATTTTCACAAACAATTTCTAAACAGCAATATGCCAATGAGCAGAGCGGTTGCTCAATTTCAGGGTGGAAGTAAGAAGTCTGCCTACTATGTTAATTTGGGTTATACCGGTACGGGAGGTTATGAGAATATAGCAGAGCCTACCAGTTATAACAAGATGAATATACGTAGTAATCTGGATGTGAAACTCACCTCTGTTACTAAGCTGAGATTGGATATTGCCGGTAGAATGGAATTCAGAAGGTCTGCAAATATGACAACTATGGATTTCTTTAAAGCTCTGTCCACTCATCGTCCAAACGAGTATCCCATCATGTTCTCCGATGGTTCTGAACCTGAATTAATATATCTGGGAGGAAGTTATGAGCACCCGAATAATATTTACGGAATGGGTAATCTAACCAAGTATAAAAAACAACTTGACAGGAATATCCAGTTTAATATAGGGTTCGATTTTGATTTTAATAAATATATCAATGGAGTAACAGCGTCTGCAAGCTTCTCTTACGATAACTTGTCTATGTACCGTCATGGTATTGTTGAGCAACCTGAAACCTACAAAGTGTTATCGGCTATTGATAATGGTGATGGTACTGTTGACTACGAAAAGGTTAAGTTGCAATTGGAAAAACTGAAGTATGGTAATACACAAAAACTGGCTGATGATTATATTCAAAAGATCGGTTTTATAGGACAGGTTAATTATAACCGTACTTTTGCCGAAAAGCACGCTTTGAAAGCAAACTTTGTATGGCTTATAAATAGTAGTCAATATTTAGGAAATGTTCAGCGGGATAAACAGCTGAATTATGGTTTAAGAGTAAACTATGCGTTCAGTAGTAAATACATTGCCGAGCTTGATCTCTCGTATATGGGTAGCTCTCATTTTGCACCTGGTAAACAGTTTGGACTGTTTCCTGCCCTTGGGTTGGGATGGGTTGTTTCGGAAGAGAGATGGTTAGAAAATGTTGAAGCAATTGATTTCCTTAAGTTGAAGGTTACCGGTGGTGAGATGGGTTACGATAAAGGTGCAGGATATTACCTCTACGAAGACCGTTGGAAAACCGGAAGAACTGTTTCATTCAGCGACAGAAATAAGACCAAGGTGAGAACCACAAACTTTATTAAGTTAGGAAATCCGGATCTTACATGGGAGAAAGCCCGCGAAATTAACATAGGGGTAGAGAGTATCCTGTTTAATCGTAAACTGTCCGTAGAGGCCAACTACTTCAATGAGGATCGTTACGATATTATGACTACTCTGGGAACACAATACCCTGAGTATTTCGGAGCAAACCTACCAACTGAAAATTATGGTGAAGTAAAAAATAGTGGATTTGATGGAGATTTTATCTTCCATAAGTATAAAGGTACTTTTACTTTTAATATAGGTGTGAATTTTGTATATTCTAAATCCGAAGTGATTAAAGCCAATGAGTTAATGTATCCATCAGAGCTTGATTATATGTCAACAATTAACCAGTCATCTGATGTGTTTACCGGTTATGTTGCCGATGGATTGCTCACTGATGCTGACCTGATTACTTACAGATCAACGTTGGGTGCTGTTATGGCCGGTGATGTCAAGTATAAGGATCTTAATAACGACGGAGTGATTGACAATCGTGACAGAACAGTAATAGGAAACGATTTCCCTACTTTTACATCAGGAATACACTTTGATTTAAAATATAAAGGGTTTGAACTGTATGCTCTTGGAGTAGTGTATACCGGTTTTGACACGATGAAAAGTAATCTATATTTTTGGGTGAATGGTGCTGGTAAGTACTCTGGAGTAGTTAATGACAGGTGGACACCTGCTACTTCGGCTACAGCATCGTACCCAAGATTGACAACCACGTCAGGTTCAAATAATTTTGTGAATTCAACCTACTGGATGGAAGATGCTGATTTCTTTAAACTGAAAAATGTTGAGTTAAGTTATTCACTTTCCGACAGACTACTTGCTTCTACTTTTATGAACAGAGTGCGATTTTATATACGAGGTACTAACTTGTTATCAATTAGTAAATTTGACAAGCTGGATCCGGAAAATATAGATGCCGGTATTAATGATTACCCTTTAATGAAATCAATAACAGGTGGAATTTCAATTAACTTTTAATTAGAGTAAGATGAATAAAATAGCATATATATTAACACTTACAATCCTTTTGGGATTAACCGGATGTGATTCGTTTCTGGAAGTTCGCCCTGACGGCAATTTTACAGAAGATAAATTATGGGAAGATCCTACCTACGCCGAAGGGGTATTGATGAATGCATATGACGCAATTCCTCAGTTTTATACCAATTTCAGCAGTGATTTTTTAGATTGTGCCACCGATAATGCAGTAACCAATAATTACGGTTCAGCCTTAGTGAGAATAGCTTCCGGTGGATGGAATGCTGCATCAAATCCTATCGATATGTGGAGCTCTGCATATGATCAAATCAGATATATCAATCTGTTTCTGGAAAACGGACTTGATGTGGAGTATTACGATTACGATGAGATTAGAAATGAGAAAAAGCAAAAAAGACTTAAAGGAGAGGCTTACTTCCTCAGAGCTTGGTATCAGTGGGAACTGCTTCGCAGATACGCAGGCCCGGTAGAAGGAGGTCAAATAATGGGTTTCCCAATTATTACTAACGTTATTGATGTTGATGATGTTCCTCAATTAAGCAGAAACACCTATCAGGAGTGTGTGAGGCAGATTGAAGTCGATTGCGATAGTGCAATTAACAATCTACCCGAAGCCTATACCGGAAATGATCTGGAACTGGGGTCCAATCATATTGGTCGTGCTACATCAATTGCGGCAAGAAGTCTGAAATCGCGGGTATTTCTTTATGCAGCTAGTCCGCTTTTCTCCAATGCAGCCAATGAATTGCAAAACTGGGAACAGGCAGCTCGTATGGCAGATGAAGTTATCAATGTGATAGGTAGTTTACCTTCTATTAATTCAGGTTTTTATAACGATCCCAATTCACCTGAAATTATTATGAGAAGATATACAACAGGTCGTTCACCCGAATCGGCTAACTATCCACCCTCATATTACGGCAACGGGCGTACAAACCCGTCGCAGGAGCTGGTTGATGCTTTCCCAATGGTCAATGGTTATCCTATTGATGATGTTGCCAACAGTGGTTACGATAGCAATTTCCCTTATGCAAACAGAGATCCCCGTTTTTATAATACTATACTTTATAACGATGCAGATTTCAACGGAGATTCAATAGTTGTTACCCCGGGAGGTAAAGATTCGGAATCAGTAAGTGTTGGTAAAGCAACCCGTACCGGATATTACCTGCGTAAATGGATGAGTGATGATGTAAATTTAACACCTGGCGAATCCTCATCCGATGACCACTATTTCGCACTCTTTCGTAAGGTGGAATTCTACCTGAATTATGCCGAGGCAGCTAATGAAGCCTGGGGCCCCGATCAGGATCCCTTAGGTCTGGGACTGACTGCCGAAGATGCTTTGAGGGCTGTCAGACAAAGAGCCGGTATATTTCAACCCGATAACTACCTGAACAGTGTTGTTGCTCAGGGTAAGGATGCGTTCAGAGAATTGGTCCACAACGAACGAAACCTTGAGTTATGTTTCGAAAACCATCGCTTTTTTGACATCCGGCGCTGGAATGTTGCAATGGAGGTCTTAAATCGCGATGTAACAGGTGTTGATGTGGTGATGAATGAGGATGGCAGTTATGAATATACACCCAAATTGGTTGAGAAACGCAACTATCAGGATTATATGTATTATGGACCGCTTCCTTTTGGTGAGATTGTTAAATCAGAGAATCTGGAACAAAATAAAGGATGGTAAAAACAGTAAGTTATGTCAGAAAAAAAATATAAAGATATGAGACGATTTGGAATATTAATTGGGATAGTGGGTTTTCTTTTTACTGCCTGTGAAAAGTATGAAGATTTTTTGTACGACTTTGAGTACTCAACCGTTTATTTTCCAATTCAAAATCCGGTTAGAACTATTGTTGCTTCAAATGATATGAAACTGAAGGTAGGTGTTGTACTGGGGGGTAAACGAAGTAATGAGGTTGATGAAAGAGTAACCTTTGAAATTGACCCGGAGTTGCTTAACGATCAGCAGATATTTGATACCCCACTGCCATTTACACTGTTGCCCGATGATTATTACACCCTAAGTAACGAGAGTGAAATGATTATCCATAAGGGTTCCTTTCAGGGCTTGATTGATGTAATACTAGATTCGGCAAAGTTTGTGAACGACCCGGACGCTATAACTAATACTTATGCGTTACCGTTCCGGATTATTGAGAGTACTACCGATTCTATTCTCTCATGGAAAACAGATCCCATTACCGGTGATACAATTGGTTTCCCAAAGAACTACTCGGTACTGGTCATTAAGTATATTAATAAGTTCCACGGATACTACTACCATAAAGGTCGTGAAATTGTTTATGATGCAACCAACACACCTATCGATACTATTATTTATA
This sequence comes from Marinilabiliaceae bacterium, assembly GCA_029933425.1. Classification (GTDB taxonomy): domain Bacteria; phylum Bacteroidota; class Bacteroidia; order Bacteroidales; family Marinilabiliaceae; genus JAADEM01. Next base: position 7,296 of record JAOZOF010000019.1, on the reverse strand, counting down.
GCAACGAGGAGTTGGTACGTAACGAAGTGTGGGAGGCATTTACCTCAGGTGGCGACAATATAACCACCAATGGTATTGGCTCTTTAACAACCGGTTCGTTGGGGGTATTCAAAATGAAGCTTTCGATTAATAATTCAGGTACTGTAACTTGTGACAATGTTGTCGATTCTGATATTCAAACCATAGAGAGTGGCGATAGTAAATATGTATCTGGTGATAAGTCATTTTTTCTGAATTATAGATATACAGATACCAGTGGTAACACTCACACACTAACCGACACATTAATATTCAGAAATGATGGTGTTGGATATGAAGAGTGGTAGTTCTATGATAATTGATTATTAAATGATTATAAAAAGGTTATACTTCCTGAAGATACTGCTTTTGCTTCTTTCATTGGGAGCCTTGGCTCAAAGTCAAAAGCCGGTTAACATCCTGTTAATCACGGCTGATGACTTGGGTTATGAGGCTGTTGGAACATTTGGTCGTAATATCCCTGAACTGACTCCCAGGCTGGATAAATTTGCAGCTGAAGGTGTGCAATTCAGGCAGGCTCATACCAATACCCCGATTTGTATGCCCAGCAGATCGGTAATGGCAACCGGTCTTTATGGTGTTTCCAGTGGTATGATGGGGTTTGTTCATATGAAAAGGAGAGTACCCACGGTAATGCAAACTTTTCAGGATAGTGGATATCTGACAGGAATATTGGGAAAGGTTTCACACTCAACCCCCGATATGGATTTTAAATGGGATTTTGTTCACGATTACAGTGAACTGGGCTCCGGCAGAAGTCCGCATAAATATGCAGCCTATTGCAAAACTTTTTTTGAATTATGCAAAAGTGAAGGTAAGCCATTCTATTTAATGGTGAATTCGCATGATCCTCATCGCCCGTTTCACGATCCTGATAAACCGATGTTAAAGGGTGAAGAGCATCCTTCAAAAATATTTTCTGTTGATGAAGTTGATGTCCCAGGTTACCTGCCCGATATTCCTCAGGTTAGGTACGAGCTTAGTTGTTACTACAATTCGGTGAGACGGCTTGATGATACATTTGGTATGATTATTAAGGAACTAAAGGCATCCGGATTGTACGACAATACATTAATCGTTATGCTATCCGACAATGGCTCTCCTTTTCCCTTTGCCAAGGCCAATACATACCTGTGCAGTACACGAACTCCATTTCTTGTGCACTGGCCCGGTAAGATGAAGAGCGGGTTGGTGGATGATAAACACGTTATTGCAGAGGTGGATCTTTTCGCTACGTTTCTGGATGTTGCCGGAATCAATATCCACCAAAAGCTTGACGGGCGTTCAATAGTACCATTAATAAAGGGAGAAGAACAGTCAGAACGCGATTACTTCTTTGGTGAAATTGATTATAAGATAGGAGGGAAGGCTACTCCTATGCGAGCCGTCGGAGACAGACAATACCGCTATATCTATAATGCCTGGAGTAACAAGGTGGCTACCTATAAGAATAATAATGAGGGACAAATAATAAAGGTGATTGAAAAGGAGGGTGACCAGGAATTATTGGAATGGGTAAAAAGATATCGTTTCCGCCAACCTGAAGAGCTGTATGACATAGTAAATGATCCGGATGCAAAGATTAACCTAATTGATAATCCTGAATATAGGGATATAACCAAACGGCTTCAGAGTGTACTGCGAAACTGGATGGTTGAAAAAGGGGATGTGGCTTTAACTATGTTCGATAACAGGTATAATCAGGAGTTTGTGGATAAATATTTGGAAAGTGATTTTCCATCAAAACGCTCAATGATGCCTGAGGCTCAATTGAGGGAGATTGAACAAAAAAGGGCGGCTAAAGCTGCAAAGAAGAAAAAATAGTTTGTAAAAGATGAGTTAAGTAACTTGTTTATTTAATGAAATTTAAATTGGAAAATGAATAAAATAACTTTAATAATAGTTTTGAGTTTAGTGTTAAATGGTAGTATTCTCTCAGCGCAGGAAGATACCAGACTGACAGAGATCTTTCGTAACTCTTATAGTGTTTATGAGAACTTGCGTTCTGATGTGGGAATGTATCAGTCAAAGCTCGATTTGGTGAATAACGCTTCACTCATTAATGCTTCAATTGCAGTAAACGGAATGGCTCTGGTGACTGTTTGTGTAGCCGATAAAATGGGTTGGATAACAAATGGGGCGGATTTGGTTATTGAAACCCTTGAAACCATGTTGGGTCGCACGGCCGGCTTTACACCTGATCGCAATCCTGCTGGTTTTTATCCCCATTTCTTTAACAAAAACACCGGAGCAAGAGCTAGCGGTACGTCGGAATATAGTACTGTTGATAATGCTGTTTTTATTGCGGGTACACTTTTTTGTAAAACCTACTTTAAGAATCATCCAAAGGGTGCAGTAATTGCTACATTAGCAGATGAACTTTGGGATGGGTATGACTGGTCGAAGGTGGTTGTTGATCCGGCTACGGATGCTAACGGAGGTGGTATGTACCTCTCTACCGATGATGACGGTAACGGTGCCGGAAATATTACAAGACCGTATAATGAGTATATTCTGGTAGCATGGATGGCTCTGAATCAGGAAAAGGAGTCGCTAAACGACGGGCCTGCTCATCGACTATGGAATAATTGGTTCGATAAAACGGCAAACCTCTATAAGGTAAGCTATGCGGGATATGATATGCTCACTGTAAAACGTTTGGTTTATCAGGCGGAACATACCTACCAGATGCCGTACTATCTTTGTAACTTTTATACTACAAATAAGGGTACCGACGAACAGGGCAATTATGGATACCTGCACTATATGTCGAATACGGTACATGCTGATAAAGCCTGGTTTCAGAACAATACAACTGCTCAAACATACGAATGGGGTATGAGTGCCGGTAGCGGCATTGACCCGGCAACAGGAGACCTTACAAAATCTTACTACTCTGTAGATGCTATTGATGATAACCCTTATCACATAGTTTCACCACATACATTGGCAGCATTTATGCCGGTTAATCCCCAATCAAAAGATGACCTTCTTCTGCTTTATGAGAATAATAAAGGTGTTTATGGTCTTCCCTGGGACAGGAATAAAAAAATTATCTGGCGTTACAGTCTGAAAGAACCAACATGGGAAGCTCCACGGGTTCAGGGTGTGGATTATGCCCCGTTTATTTTTGGAGTTGCATCACTCCCCGAATATTGTGGTGCTGATTTTTTCGCCACTAACAATAATTTCTTTGATAATACAAGTGCTGTACAGAGAGTAGATCGCACAGATAATATAAATATCTATCCTAATCCGGTAGCCAGCTTTCTTACTGTTGAATTCGATAATAGTATTGCAATTCAAAAGATTGAGCTGATTGATATGCAGGGAAGAGTAATTCTGAAGTCAGACAATATTGTTGACAATAGGATGACTATAGATGTTGAAGGTCTGTCGCCAGGTATTTATATTGTTAAGTTATTAAGTCGTTCTTCAGGGATTTATGCACAACAAATAAAAGTACAGTAGCATTACCTGCAATGCTGGTTATTGTATACTTAACCGGAAGTTTTTTAGTGTAAGTGCTACAGTTTGGCCACTAATATAAATTTTATGAGAAAAATTTTATTTATTATTTACGTATTTATTGTCTCCACAGTTACATTGGCGACAGATAAAACTGATAAGCAGATTTTGGAAGAGCTGTTTCGTAATACTTATCAGTTTTACCAGATGTTAAGGCACGATAACGGTGCATATCTGGATATGGTGAAGCTGGATGGAGATACCGACAGGGGTTCAGTAGCCAATATTGGTATGGGACTTATGTCGCTTTGTGTTGGCCATGAGATGGGGTGGGAACCGGATGCTGAACAGATGGTGCTGAAAACACTCAGGGCAGTTGTTGGCGAAGTCCCGGGTTTTAATCTGGATCGCAATGCCGAGGGGTGTTTTATCCATTTCTACGATATAAATACAGGGGCAGCTCGAGGAAATAATTTCAGCCCTATTGATACTGATTTGTTAATAGGCGGTGCACTATTTGCAAAGCGCTATTTTCATAACAATGCTGATATTGCCAAATATGCTGATTATATATTTAATTCAACCAACCACGCCCTGTTTATTGGTGATCCTGACAAAGGACAAGTGGCGTTGGGAATGAATAAAGATGGAACAGCAGGGGGTAATTGGACAATACCGTTTAACGAATATATGATTGTGGTATGGATGGCAAAAAATCAGGCTGCCGATGTCAATTCTCCTGCACATAAGTTGTGGGCCAATTATTATGAAACACCTGAAAATATGAAACATTGTGTCTATCCCGCTAAAAATGGAAATGACATTAAGGTTCTATCTCCTTCAAATACCCGGTTTACATCTATGTTTACATTTATTTTTAATCATAATTTTATTCACTTTTTTTCTGATAGTGATGCTTATATTGATGAGATGAAGAGTGCTATGAAGGCAGATTCAGCATGGTGGGCTGATAGAACTGAATTGGAATCGGCCGGAAAGCAGTTATATGAATGGGGTACAGGAGCAGGTGTTGGTGCACCCAATAACAGGTATCAGGTTGATCGAATCTGTTTACCTGACAATGTAGGAACAGAAAGAGATCAAAATCCCAATCGCAACGTATCACCGCACATTATGGCTGGATTCTCTCCTGCTGCTCCTGAACGTGTAAAGCAAGATCTTTTAGCTATTTATAAAGATTCGCGTAATATTGGAAAGGTTGAATTGAAACCGGGCGTTACCATTTTATGGAAATACAGCTATAGGGATCTTAACTGGAAACCAAACAAGGTTGAGGGGGTGGACTATTCGTGTATGTTATTTGGTCTGGCTGCATTACCAGACTTTTTGGGTCCCGGTTTTTTTAATGTATATAACGATTTTTTCAACCCTGATCCACCACAATATGTTTCACCTTAATCAACAGTGATGGATCAATTTTTATAATAGATTTAACCATAATTTAATTAAGATAGTATGAAAGTAAATAAGTTAGTGTTGATAGTTTTTGTTGGTGTTTTAATTGCACTTTCTGCCTGTCAGACTCAGACAAAAAATGAGCAGGAGAAGAAACGACCCAATATTCTTTTCATTTTTAGTGATGATCATGCCTATCAGGCTATTAGTGCATATGGAGGAATGTTAAAAGATATTGCTCCTACACCGAATATTGATAGAATTGCAGATGAAGGTATTCTCTTTAACCGTTGTCTTGTCACTAATTCAATTTGTGGTCCGTCACGTGCTACTGTTCTAACCGGTAAATACGGACATCTGAATGGTTTCATTTCGAACGAAGGGGGTATGAGATTTGATGGTTCACAACAGACATTTCCTAAGTTGATGCAAAAAGCAGGATACACTACCGGTATTATTGGTAAATGGCATTTAGGTTCTAAACCTACCGGATTCGATTATTGGGAGGTACTGCCAGGACAAGGATTCTACTATAATCCCGAATTTCTGAATGTTAATGGTAAGCATACCGAAACAGGTTATGTGACTGATATCATTACGGATAAAGCAATTAATTGGATGAAAGAGAACGTACAGGGGGATAAGCCATTTCTTTTGATGATGCAACACAAAGCGGCACACAGAGAGTGGGAGCCGGGTCCGGAAGAGCTGAACCTATATAAATCAACTACATTTCCTGAACCACCCAGTTTGTTCGATGACTATTCAAACAGAGGACGTGCTGCCAAAGAGCAGGATATGTCAATCGAAAAAACTATGCGATTGGCAAGAGACCTGAAAATGTTTAAGGGTAAAAAGTTGGGTACAACAGCTCGGTTAAATGAAGAGCAGGAAAAGGCCTGGGATGTTGTGTATGATCCTATTATAAAGCAGTTCCGTAAAGATAATCCACAGGGAGACGATCTTGTACGTTTCAAATATCAACGCTATATGCAGGATTACCTTGCTTGCGTGGCCGGTGTTGATAAGAGTGTTGGTAAAATTCTTGACTATCTGCACGAAAGCGGTTTGGATGAAAATACTATTGTGATATACTCCTCCGATCAGGGATTTTATCTTGGTGAGCATGGATGGTTCGATAAGCGTTTTATGTACGAAGAGTCTCTTCGAACCCCCTTGTTAGTAAAATGGCCATCTGTAGTTAAACCCGGAACAGTTAATAATGATCTTGTTTCTAACCTCGATTTTGCTGAAACCTTTTTAGAGATAGCAGGAGTTGAGATTCCTGAAGATATGCAGGGGCGTAGTCTTGTGCCAATATTAAAAGGTGCTACACCTGAGGATTGGCGAAAAGAGTTCTATTACCACTACTACGAGTATCCAAGTTGGCACATGGTGAAAAGACATTATGGAATTCGTACTGCTCGTTATAAACTGATACATTTTTATTACGATATTGATGAGTGGGAGCTGTATGATCTGGAGAAAGATCCCTATGAGATGAATAATGTTTATGGTGATAAAGAATATGTTAAGGTTCAGGCTGATTTAAAGAGTAGGCTTGTAGCCTTAAGGAAAAAAAATAAAGATTCGGATGAATTGACTCAGATGTATCTTGAGAAATCATTAAAAAAACTGAGACATATGAAATAGGGGTGTTAAGATTTAAATAGATTAGTTAAATGGGGCAGCTCACAATGTTAATATTAATGTCTTTACGATGATAAACGACGAAATAAGATACAGAAATTGGATGAACTACAATGAATGTATTGCTCACCTCGTAAGCAATAACGACTTTTTGGACAGCTCCATTATTTGTTTAATTCTACTTTACAAAAACAAAAAAAGTTCTTTGAAAATACGATGTAATGTGTAAATTTAGAGCAAGTAACACATGAAAGTAGAACCTCCCAATTGAATTTAAGATGCATAAATCTCAATCGGATAAAAAAATTCGCACATCTGGTAGCAAGCAGGTTATCAGCCAGTTACCTTCTGAGTTCTTCGAGCCATATTCTTCTATTAAAACAACGGTGATAAACCGAAATGCCGGAGTACCAATGTTGATGGTCAATGGTGGATAGTCTATGGCTTATGGTCTATGGTTTGCCATCAACTATCAACTATCTGCTATCGACATATATTATTACGTTTAATTGGTGTCGGGTTAATAACTTCAGAGTTTATCGCAAAGACAACAGAGCAACTGCATTTCGTTATTTTCAAGGATTGATTATTTGTGAGAAAGGCAAGCCAATATAGAACGAATGGAAGAAGAAATTAATGATACAGAATACAGGGCCTATCAACATCTTTATTGAAATATGTATGGACAACCCTGTTATTAGAATTTGATGATAGCTAAATAAT
>JAOZOF010000132.1 GCA_029933425.1 Marinilabiliaceae bacterium | reverse complement strand
ATACATACTACATAATCATTGGAGATCTTAACGATATCCGTAAAAAGATTTACGAATTGCATGCTGATGAAAAATAAATCGGGGTTAACCCGCATCTTTGCCCGAATGGTCAGGTGGGACAATGTATGTCGGGATTAGTTCAGCTCATTTCTCACTTCCTAACGGCCAATTTGAGTTTAATTTACGATTTTTTCTTTTTATTTTACAGGCACAAATGATATTGGACATTCCCCATTTTTTCATCCAAATTCAAAGATGAGTTGCGAGTAATGTATTTTATTTGTTTTGAATAATTTTCCAGGATAATACTTTTTTGCCAATATAAATAAACTAACCCCTTTTTTAGTCATGATTGCTTGTGAATCACTTATACAGTAGATACAATCAGCGATGCGGTTGAATTGAATTTGTTTTTGAGAGAATGTCCAAAGATGCTTTTGTATGTTGAATTTTTAGAGAATGAATTTATTACCAATATTCAAAGGTTAAAATACTTTGTAACGTTCAATTTACCATTCATCAGTTCTAAACGGAATAGCCGGTAAGCCTTCTTTATTATAGAGATTGGCTTGAGATGGATTATTTGACCAGGCATAACGAACGGCAACAGGGTTTTGTACTTTTTCGTTATACACTATCACTTTATCTTCTACGATTTTTGCTTTTGCCCAAACAAACTTTTTATCCATTCCTGCAATCGCAAATTCATTCAAATACCCAAATTTGTTATTTGCAATTAGTCCTTTCCCTATATTATCAAAGATTATTTCTATCTTATTATCCAATACTTTATTCGATTTATAAGTTGGTCCAGAATAGACAATATCCATATTATAAGCAACTTTTAATGATGTTAACATTAAACGGTGGCCTACTTCTTGCTTATTAGTTGGATGAATATTCATCGCATTTCCAATGTCGATAGTACACGCTAATCCGACATTTTCCAGATTTGTTGCTTTGAATTGAGCTTCTCGTAATTCTGCCCAGTTACTTTTGCTAGGTTTCTCATCAGAAATTCCATAATTTGATAATTGAACAATTAAAAATGGAAAATCACCCTGATTCCACACTTGCCTCCAGCCTTTTATCATAGCAGGTAACAATTCTGAATATTCATCAGCATTTCCAGCATTAGATTCTCCCTGATACCAAATTGCACCTTTTATAGAAAGATTAGTTAATGGTGATATCATTGCATTGTACAGAAAAGTAGGAACACTTCTCTCCGATGGTTGTTTATTGATGCTTAGTGATTCTGTATAAAAATCATTTTTATTAATTCCTTTTTTATATTCCCATAATCCTTGCAGATCAATATTTATGAGAGTATTATCGTTTTTAATTTTGATATTTGATTTTCGCGGTCCCCAAAAACCTCCCTTTCCACGAGAGTCATAAACACAAACAAGTATTTCATTCATCCCTTTTTTCACCATTTCTTTTGGAATGGTGTATTTTCGTTCGCTACCTTTATAAGTTGTAAAACCCACTCTTTGCCCATTGAAAAACGTAAAATCATAATCATCTATCCAACCTAAATTAAGTATCAAATCTTTATCAGCAAAATATTTGGGTAATTCGATCTGTTTCCTATACCACAATGTTCCGTTGTACTCTTCTATGTCAAAGTCTTCCCAATAGCCTGGAACACGAATTTTACCCCAACCTTCCTCTTTAAAAAAGTCATCATTTAGTTTCTTTCCGTTATCATTAAAGCCCGGGTCTTTTTTGTACAACTCGGTTATAACTAAATTTCCACCATTATCCTCATATATTTTTACAGTCTGCTCAAAATAATCCGGAGTTTTTTCAATATGATTAACCAGATTCGTATAACCTGAGATTTTTTTAATTGACTCTCCATTCATCCATGCCTGAATTCTTGAGCCTCCCCAAGAAGCATGAATTAAACCAATTGGTACTTCAATTTCTTTATTTAATTCCTTGCCAAAGAAAAAGGCTACAGCCGAAAACCCAGAAACAGTTTCCGAGTTACACTCTAACCATTCACCAGAACCTAAATCTTCTTTAGGCTGATAGAAAGCTTCTTTGTCAATTTGAAAAAGACGGATGTTTTTATTATTGACTTTGTCAATTTCAATATACGCATTTTTGGCGTCAGCGGTACGAAAATACATATTGGATTGTCCGCTACAAACCCATACATCTCCAAATAAGATATTTTGTAATTTTATGGTATCTATTCCTGCAATTACAAGTTCAAAAGGTCCACCTGCTTTTTGAGATGGCAAAGCTATTTCCCATTCTCCTTTTTCATTTGCCTGTGTTGTATAATCAATTCCTAAAAATGATATTGTTATGTTTTCATTTATATCTGCCCATCCCCAAAGTTTTATCTCCTTATCACGCTGGAGAACCATATTATTGCTAAATACCCTTGGTAAATGAACTTCAGAGAACGAATTAAATAACAACCCAATAGAGAAAAACAAGAGTATATTTATTTTACGAAAAAGCATTGATTTATTTATGATAGTTTCCATGAGATTAATTTTCAATTGAAGTTTCATCCATTTCTTTTTTTATGTTTTTGCTATTTTTCATGTTAATTCAAGATTGTTAATTTCCAGATAATAGCCATTCTCCAGAACACCGGCAAATCCAGATACTCCAATTTTATCAATTATCTCAAAACCCAAAGATAGTTGATTTATAGAAAGTAATTTTGAAGATTTCTTTTCCTTGAAAGACAGTTCAGGGTTTTCGTGAAGGTGTTTGCACAAAAAATATTTTGAAATAATTGCGTTATCACGTTCTACATCAAATTGCTTTGTATAGTTTTTTTCCTGTGCGTAAACAAGATGAAAAGTCAAAATTAATACGATTCTACTTATCATGATTGTAAGTTTTATGTTACTTTTAACTTAACCCTTTGTAAATCGATGTCTCTTGACGATGAACCAATCATAATTTCAAATTCTCCCGGTTCAATAACAAAATTCATATCAGAATCCCAAAAGGAAAGTTTTTCGGGGTTTATTTCAAATGTTACTGTTTGAATTTCACTTGGCTTTAATTGTATTTTTTGAAAATCTTTCAACTCTTTAACCGGACGAGTTACAGAAGATACAGAATCGCGAATGTACATTTGTATTACTTCATGTCCGGCATAATTTCCACTGTTTTTTACTTGAACAGAAATAATTGTTGAATCATTAACATTAATCTTTGATTTTTTAAGTTTAAGATTTGAATATTCAAAAGTTGTGTAGCTTAATCCAAATCCAAAAGCAAAGAGAGGGCTTACATCATCGAAAAGATAACCTCTGCGGTCGTTTGGCTTATGATTGTAGTAGACCGGAATATGTCCGACAGAACGGGGAAGTGAAATAGGAAGTTTACCGCTGGGATTAAAATCACCAAATAGTACATTTGCAACAGCACCACCAGTTTCCTGGCCAAGATACCAACATTCTAAAACTGCCGACACATTTTTATTTACATAGTTTATGCTTAATGGACGACCATTAAATAGCAAAACCACAACAGGCTTTCCGGTTTCAAGCATTGCTTTAATCAATTTGTTTTGAGAACCAACAAGTTCTAAACTTGCTCTGTCGCCTAAATGATTTTCATTCCATGCTTCGCGAGACGTCAGCTCATTTCCACCTATTGCAAGGATAATAATATCAGCCTGTTTTGCAGTCTTTACTGCCTCCTTAATTTTAATGTTGTCATCATTTGGATTCGCAGGAATTACTTCATCTGTAGCTTCCCAATCACCAGGTTTGGTAATTTCGCAACCTTCAGAATATAGAATCTCTATTTCGTTCCCGACTTTTGTTTTAATTCCGTCTAAAACAGAATCATAAAATTTTGGTATTCCGCTGTAACCACCAAGTAAAACTTTGTTTGCATTTGGACCGATAACAGCAATCGTTTTAATATCATTTTTACTTAACGGAAGTAAATTGTTTTCATTTTTTAGCAAGGTAATTGATTCGTGCGCAGCCTGCAAAGCCAATGGCCTGTGTTGTCGGCTGCCTGCAAATTTTTCTGCGTATTCAGCATCAACATACGGATCATCAAATAAGCCTAAACGGAATTTGTACTCAAGTAAACGGCCAACAACCTCATCTACTTTTGTTTCTGAAATTCGTCCTTCTTTTACTAAATCTGTAATGTTTGAATAGCATTCGTCAAGCGGAAGCTCTGCATCGATACCAGCCATAAATGCCTGATAAGCTGCTTCTTTTTCATCCGTTGCGACGTAATGTCGTACTTCCAATTGTTTAACTGCATAATAATCTGATACTACAAAACCTTTAAAACCCCACTCTTCACGCAAAATATTTTGTAACAACCACTTGTTTTTGTGCGAAGGAATACCGTTCACTTCGTTATATGATGCCATTACTGACATAGCATTTGCCTTTTGTATTGCCTCTTTAAAAGGTGGAAAGAAAACTTCGCGAAGTACACTTTCAGAAGCATTTACCGGGGCACAATTGGAACCACCTTCGGGTTGAGCGTGTGCCACAAAATGCTTTAAGGTTGCAATAACATGTTTTTTATTTATAGTTTCTTGTTCGCCCTGAAAACCTTTAACTGCAGCAATAACCATTTGACTAACTAAATATGGGTCTTCTCCGTAAGTTTCTTCCACTCTGCCCCAGCGTGGTTCACGAGCAACGTCGGCAACAGGAGTTAAAGCATGATGGCCACCTCTGCTGCGGGTTTCTTCGGCAACCAATGAAAAAACATTCTGAATTAAATCCGGATTCCATGTTCCTGCCAAAGCAATAGGCTGAGGGAAACATGTAGCGTCTTGTACCATCTGTCCGTGTAAACACTCTTCATGAAAAATAACCGGTATTCCAAGACGGGTTTTTTCCAAATAGTATTTTTGAATTTTATTTGTCAATTCAGCCATTTTGCGAGCAGAGTTTTCAACAAAACCAACTTCTGCAATTCTGCCTGCACCTGTTAAAAATAGTTTTTCTGCTTTATCTTCATCGTAATTACCTTGCTCATCCTGGAAATTTCCTTTCTTGGCATAAATGCATAATGTTTGTGCAACTTTTTCTTCGAGTGTCATTCTGTTGAGTAAATCTGTTACACGTACTTCAATAGTATTTAACTTGTTTTTATATAGTGGCTTTTGACTATTCATCATTTATTTTTTTGCTTTTGTTTGAAATAGAAGTAAAAAGGCGAACCTAGAATTAAAAGAGCTAAACCTGCGCCTGCATAAAGAATGTTTCCTATAAGCGTATTAACGACAAATAAAAAAGAAGTAATAATAAAAATCATTGGAGTTATTGGATACAAAGGTGTTTTGTACGGACGGTTTACATTCTTTTTTTTTATTCTGAATATAATTACAATAATTGCTGTCAGGAAAAAAAATATCCAATCGATAAATACAACATAAGTAATTACTGCCTCAAAAGTTCCCCAAAATAATAAAATTATTACCGCCCAAATTCCCTGTGCAATAATTGCATTAACAGGAGTATTCGATTTTGGATGTATTTGAGACAATTTTTTTAAAAACAGTCCATCATTTGCCATAGCGAGATATAAGCGTGGTCCTGTAAGTGCACCTACAAGGGCAGTTCCGAAAGTAGATATTAAAATAATAATTGCAATTAAAATGCCTCCAAAAGGAATAACTTTACTTAGAGCATCAGATGCTATGCTTTCTGATTGGGCTATTTCTGTAGTACTCATTAAAAACATATAGGCTGCATTTGTTAGCAGGTAAACGAGTAAAACCAATGTAGTACCAATAATCATTGCACGAGGGATATTTTTATTGGCATTTTTAGCTTCGCCTGACAGAAACGAGGCATGGTGCCAACCGCCAAACGACCATAGCACACCAATTAAAGCCAGTCCAAACGCGGTTGTGGAATTACTTTCAGGATTGGAAGCACTTGCAACTTCATTTATAAATAAGGTTTCGTAATTACCAAAAAACAGACCAACAATAATTATTAATGCAATTCCAAGCAATTTCATAATGGAAAAAGTATTGGTAAACATTTCTACCAATTTTACCCTGAATATATTTATTGCCGAAACAATAATTACAACAACTACAGAGAGTGCTGATTTTACAAATACACTCATTTCAAAAATATATCCCATATATGAAGAGAATGCAATAGCAAGTGCAGCAACTGTACCTGACATTATTACCGTGAAATATGCCCAACCGTACATAAATGCGATAAAATCACCGTAGGCTTCTTTTAAATAAACATAGACCCCGCCAGTTTTAGGGAACATTCCGCCCAATTCACCAAAGGTTAATGCTCCCGTTAAAGCTATAATGCCACCAAAACACCATACGAAAAATATACTTGATGGTGTTGTTAAATGCCCTGCAATTTGCGAAGGCGTTAAGAATATTCCGGAACCTATTACAGAACCTACAACAATCATTATCAGACCAAAAAGGCTTAAGTCTTTTTTTAGTTTTGTCATTTTATCAACAGTTACTTTTTCTCAAGTTTAATTGCACTTAAAACCGGCACCCCGGAAATTCCACTAAAAGCAATTTTTATGGATTGATTGTCTTTTACCTCAAATGTGTACTTTTTAGTTACTGCTTTGTTTTGTCCAAAAGTTCCAACTATATCTATTAAGTTTTCTACTTTTTTATTATTAATTGTTACTGAAAATTCTCTTTTACCAGAGTTTATGTTTTCATTGTCAATAAAATGGAGTTCCAGTTCATACTTCCCGTCAGGAGCATCAATTTTATAAGCTTTGATTCCTTCATTAAAACTATAATAGAGTGGCGTGTCTTTGGTATTCAAAATCGGGCTTTTAGCGAGTTTTGCAAATGCTCCTGATATATAACCAAAACTACCTTTAATATATTTTTGGTCTGCTAACCAAATTAGACCATCATCATCAATGTATTCCGCGTCACTTCCAACATTTATCCTTAAAGAAGTAAATGGGAATACAGTATCCTTTAAGATCTCAGGACGGTACAAAAAGTCAATCGCTAATTCATCGCTAATGATTTCGCCCTGAGTATTTGCTTTTGCTACCAAAACATTTGCTCCGTTATTAAAAGGTACTTCCCACACAGCTTTATTAAGATTATCTGGTGATTTTTCACCAAGTGATTCTCCATTAACAAATAGTTCTACCTGCTTAATGTTTGAATAAACTTTTACAATTTGTTTTACTTGCGAATATCCTGATTTTAGTACCCCACTACGTTTGGTATAGTTTTTACTTGCAATATAAACCATCGGTTCTGGATTCAGATTTGCTTTGTACAAAAAATAACTATCCTTATATTCACGGTTTAAGGTAAGCAAACCTTTTTGATTGATTTTTGGTCGTGAGTCTCCTCTCGTATCCGAACGAAAATCGTTTTGTGCCCAAATGGATGCTGCTCCAATAAATGGTCTTTCCATTATCATCGTAAAATAATCTTCAAGAAAATTTTGTTGAAATTCCATTGTAAAATCGAAACGTTCAGGTTTTTTTGTGTGCAGGCTAATATCGCTTCCTGCACCATATTCACTTAAAACAATTCTTCTATCCGGAAAAGTTGAATGTTCATGATCAATATATCTCCCAAAACTTTCAGCTTTTCCAAAATACCATCCTTGATACAAGTTATACCCAACCACATCAGGTATTTTATTCAGATCAGTCTCGTTATATAGATCGTTTTGGTGGTTTGTTATTGCTGTAAAGCGCGAGGGGTCTAAAACATGAGCAAGACTGTCAAGTGATTTTGCAAATGCTACTGTCCAGTTTAAATACTTCTCTGGAAAATTCATTATCGTGCTTCTTTCTCCATCTGCATCATGTAAAAAAACTTCATTCATATATCCCCAAATTAAAATAGAAGGGTGATTGAAGTGCTGATAAATCATTTCTTTGAGCATTAACTCACTGTTCTCTTTAAACTCCTGCGATGTTGTAACATAATTAACGATAGGTATCTCTTCCCATACTATTAACCCCAACTCATCGGCTTTATTCAAAACTACAGAACTTTGAGGATAATGTGCAAGGCGGATAAAATTAAAACCTGCTTCCTTTGCAATTCTCATGTCTTTAATATGCAGGCTGTCGGGCAAAGCAAATCCTATGTCATCATAATCCTGATGTCTGTTACTGCCCATTAGTTTAATCTGTTTTCCATTAAGGAATAGCCCTTTATCCGGGTGAAAGGTGAAAGTCCTGAAACCAAGAGGATTGGTAACTCTATCAATTAACACTCCATTCTCAAAAAGTTCAGTATTAACATAGTAGAGGTTAGGATTATCAGGAGACCATAATGCTGGTTTTGGTATTTTATTACTGATGGATGTAAATTCACTTTCTGCTCTGGAATTAATGCTTAGTTTTGATTTAAATTGGGATATCTTTTCATCGTTTTTATCTAATATAGTATTTACAATAGTTATATCTTTTTTAATATCTGATTGGTTTTGAATTGATCCGGTGATTTTAACAACACCATTGACTGCCGAAATTTCCGGTGTACTAATAAAAACTGCATTTGATCCGTATTTTGCAAAACTAAAGTGCGTAGAGTTGGTTGCAATTAGCCATACATCGCGATAGATTCCTCCAGAAAAGTTGAAATCTGCAGATAACGGAGGAATATTTTTGGTAAATCTATTATCAACAACGACAGAAAGTATATTCTTATTCCCTTTCTCCCAAGTAACATAATCAGTTATTTCAACTGTAAAGGCAGTATATCCACCTTTGTGTCGTCCTATTAATTTGGAATTTAAAAAGACCTCTGCAATTTGATTAATTCCGTCAAAGTGTAAAAAAAGTTTTTTATTTTTTAACCTATAATCTATTTTAACTTCCCTATTATATTGAAACTTAGCTCTTTTGTAAGTTGTAGAATCAAACAGGTTTTTTTTATTCCAAGTATGGGGTAACGATACTATTTCAATATTTTTATTATCATGCCAAAGATCTTGTTTGTCTGAAAGCTCATCAGTAATAAACTCCCAACCATCATTTAATAGAATTACACTTCTTACACAGGAATCTTTTTTATTTTGTGTACAAGAAAACAGAGAGTAGAGAAGTACAGCAGATATAATAAAAACAGTTTTATTAATTAGACTTATCAGGGAGAGTATCATCAGATCATATTTTAAAGGATAGAATTGAATAAAGTAAGATGGCTTTTCATTTACAATAAATACGTAGAAATTAACAATATCTTTCATACCCCAAATTACTGTTAACTCCTGCTAATGCGGAGGCTTCAGTTATTGTTCTTGACAGAACGTACTTCAGGATAATTTGGAAAATATAGGGCAGCTAACCAATAAGCTGCCCCTTAATATTAGAAAAAGATTAATAGCCCTCGTGTTGCTCTAAAGCTTTGTTTACATCTAGTTCTGCCTGAGGTATAGGCATCTTTTCATACTTTGGGTCCCAAACTCTTTCGAGCATTTTACTCCAGTAAGAATTCCCCGGAAT
>JAOZOF010000131.1:4755-9468 GCA_029933425.1 Marinilabiliaceae bacterium | reverse complement strand
ATAAGTACACTTTTCTCCGGATCTGAGGAAAATGCTTTTTATATTTCGGTATTTAATGAAATATAATCTCATTTGTAATGCTCCTGACCTGACATATTCTTTTTTTGATTTCATAACTATTTTTATACTTTTGTTTGAACTTAATTCAGTTTTTATTGTTTTAAAAGGGAGTTGAATTAGTTCTTGACTTATTCCTTAATCCATTTCTTATGAATATAAATGATAGTAAAGAACGTAAGTTACGTAAGCTTGACGATGAAGAGTGGAGAGATATCCCCTATACCGATAAACATTATCAGGTAAGCAACTACGGCCGTGTGAAGAGCTTTTGTTACGATCCTGTTAATGGAAGAATAATCAAGCCCGGTGTTATAAAAGGTTTTTATAATGTTAGTCTGAGGGTTAAAGGCAAAAAGAAGTCTTTCCTTGTGCATAAGCTTGCTGCGGAAATGTTTATTCCGAAAGACCACCCTGATCAAAGCGTTGTCATTCATCTTGATTGGAACAAGACCAATAACCACATAAGTAACCTTAAATGGGTTACCAAGGATGAGAGTTATAAAAGGATGCATAAGGTACTTCAGGAGGCACGACGGAAGGCAGGGAAAGTTGTAACGAGCTCGAAACTAACACCCGAAGACGTTAGTGTCTTAAAAGGTCTGCTGAAAAAAGGCGTTAAACAAAATGTAGTTGCCAAGCTATTTGCCGTCAGTGAAATGCAGGTATCAAGAATAGCCCGTAATGAGAACTGGGCTGAGATAGAACCTGCCAAAGATGTGTAAACCGTTAAGGGGAGATTATTACAGAGAAGATTTTAAACGAGGGTGCCAGCCCTCGTTTTTTATTCCTTCGAATTATAATACTTATCAACGATAACCCGAACGGGGTACCATGCACCAAGAAGACCGATAGAAGAGACCGTAACAAGGGTCAGTAGAACATCTGTCCATTCAAGTGCCACGGGATAAGCATCTACAATGAAACTGCCTCCTCCCTGAAATTTAAGCAGGCCGTAATTCTGCTGAATGAGAACCAGAGCGATCCCAATGATAAGCCCTGCTATTACACCGACAAGTGAGATCATCCATCCCTCGAAAAGGAATATTCGTGTTATCATCCTCTTTGTGGCTCCCATGCTGCGAAAGGTAAAAATGCTCTCTTTTTTCTCATAAATGAGCATCGATAACGTACCTATTATATTGAAAGCGGCTATCAGAAGAATGAAGGAAAGTATCAGGAATGCCATCAGTTTCTCAAGCTGCATCATTTTGTAAAAAGAGGCATGTTGTTCCTGCCTGTCGGCAATTAGAAATCCTGAGCCAAGTGTTTCTTTCAGTTCCTTTTTCACATCTGATACTTTGCTGTAGTCTTTTACCTTGATTAATATCGAAGAAACAACAGAACTGTCATACTCAAAAAGACGGCGTGCCTGTTCTATGTTAATTATCAGATATTGTGAATCGTATTCCAGTTGTTTGACCATGAAAATACCAACAGGACTTATGTACTCAGTTCTGAAGGCATTCTGGGGATTGGCAAGGTTTATTTTTCCTGTCCGGCGGGGAGCATAGATCGAAAGTGGTGTGACGAAGTTCAAACGTACCGAAAGCTGATCGGCGAGTATGTACCCCAGAACACCCTGGTTCTCTTTTTTATATTTTGTGCGGAAAACGCCGTCGTGCATAATGGTGTCAATGCCGCAAACTTTGTTAAAGTTGTCATCAACCCCTAAGATCGTACCCGGCATCTGGCGCTTACTGAATTTCAGCAAAGCATTATCTTCAAGTATCTCTGAAAAGGATACAACACCCGGTGTGTCTTTTATTTTGTTGATATCAACCGAGTCAAGTGAGAAGACTTTTCCTTTTTCGGCACTTATCTTTATGTCAGGATCGAAAGAACTGTAAAGACTGCCAATGAATCCGTTCAATCCGTTAAATACCGACAAAACAACGATCAGTGCAGCTGATCCTGTAAGGATGCCTACAACCGAGATCATCGAGATCACATTAATGATGTTCTGTGATTTCTTGGCGAACAGATATCGAAGTGCTATGTTAAATGCAAGTTTCATGGGTCCCCTCCGTCTCTCCCTAAAGGGGAGAGAAATTAAGATTTAAGCTGTTTTATTATCATTTATATGCTTTTACTTTTAACCCTGTTCCTGTCTTATGTTTTGATGTTACATCAAGATAATTAAAAATAAGCGCAAACGGCATTACCAACAGGTAGTAGAACGGCAGAATGATGAAAAACAGCTTGGTTGCATTAAGCATCAGTATCGGGTATTTCATTGTCAGTTTCCAGGCAATGCTTCCCGGTTTGCCATAGGTGTATTCTGCCTGAACATTTTTAAATCCTGCTTTTGTTAATTTTTGTGTGATATCCTCAATGCCGTAACCGTCACGCACATGCTCATCTATAAAACCTGTGGCACCCTCTTCGTGATCATGGTCGTGAGTATCGCTGCCTCCCTGGTCCGACGGGGTTGAAATAAGCAGCATTCCTCCCGGCTTCATGGCCTTGTAAAAGTTCTCAAAGACTTTCTCATCCTCTTCGATATGTTCCATCACATCAACTGACAAAACGAGGTCATATTGCTCCTGCTCGTCAAGCTTTGTGAGGTTGCAGAATTCGAACTTTACACGATCGTTCAGCTTTGCTTTTGTGAAAAAATCGTTGCAGTCATCTATCTGCTCCTGTTTTACATCTACGCCTTTGATGTTCCAATTTTTGCCGAGTTGCGACATGTAGTAGTCATATTGTCCGAATCCGCTTCCGGCATCCAGTATTGATGCATTTTTCGGGGCCGATGCGGCCCAGCCCTTCAGGGCTTTCCGGATGTGCCATGCCCTTAAAAGCAACAGGTCAAGCATTTTGTAGAACAGGATGCGCAGAAAAGGAGTTTTGTTGAAAACCTTACCGAGCGAACGCTTTATTGGATCGTACTGCATAGTTTAATCGTTTTTCAGTAAACGGTCGATATTATCGATGTAGTCAAGCGAATCGTCGATAAAGAAGTGTAACTCGGGAATTACCCTGAGCTGTTTGCCTACTCTTTGACCGAGAAAATATCTCAGTTTATTGGCATTCTCATTTATGATACTGAATACCTCCTCTTTCTTTCCCGTGGGAAATATGCTCAGATAAACTTTTGCGATGCTAAGATCGGCAGTCACCCTGACAACAGTAACGCTAACCATAGCTCCGTGTGTAAATTCCTTGGCTTCACGCTGGAACATTTCGGAGAGGTCACGCTGAAGAAGCTTACCTATTTTTTTTTGTCTTGTACTTTCCATGATAACGCACTTTTTACGTTTTGTGCGAAATTACGGAAAATATGACAAATAACACGTTACTTTTTGTAGTTGGCCGGATCAAGAGCTGCCGGCGACCAGTTTTTCAGAAATTCAAGGAAGTGTTTCTCGCTGTATCCATGCCCTTCTTCAAGACAGACAGTGTTCTGGGTATGTATTTGGTTCCCATTGGCATCAAGGATAACGATGACCGGGAATCCGAATCTTTGAGGAAACCCGAATTCCTGTAGGATTTCACTGTTACGATTCTCTTTGCTGTAATTGATCATCTCAGTAACATAGTCTGCCTGCATCAAAGAGTCTACTTTAGTGTTGGTAGTATAAAAATTGTGCATCATCAGACACCAACTGCACCAGTTGCCTCCTATCTGCAGAAATACATGCTTGCCCTCTTCCTTTGCTTTTGTCACTGCTTGTGCTATCTGTTGCTTTGCATCGCGTTGCGGATCATAGGGCTTATTGCTGTTTTGAGCCGACACCAATGTTATGGTCAGCGATAGAATTATTGTAAGTATTGTTTTCATGTCTTATATCTGTTACTACATAGTTTTCTCACTTCTGTTACGGTAATATTCATTTATTGTTACGCAAAACAGGCATATCATATTAACATTCTGATGAAAAATAAGATATTGAAAAATTGCCACGAAAACACTAAGACTCGAAGATGTCACAAAAGCTGATAATTGCTTTTTTCTTCAACATGGTGAACCTTCTGCTATTAGTGTTTTTGTGGCAATTAAACTTTCAACCCTTGATTCAGGTTGAGTGTAAATTTTCAGAACCGATACCTCTCTGGTTATGAATCATTAAAGATTAAACATAAAATACAAGCGGAGGTTTCGCACATTGCATTAGTTTATTTCTTGCTGACTTCCTCTACCCATTGATCTAATTCTTTCTGCATTTTCGCAACTTTATCAGGTTCACGATCTGCAAGATTTTCTTTTTCCGAAATATCGTTTTTCAAGTTAAAAAGTTCTGTTTCAATTTTGGAGTCTTTATTCTTAGTAATGATCAGTTTCCAGTCTCCCTTCCGTATTACCCGGGACCTGCGAAATTTCCAAAATAGTGGCCGTTCGGGTAAAGTCTCATTGTTGAACAGAACTGTTTTAAAACTTACACCGTCAATTCCTTCAGGTATTGTTCCTCCTGTGATATCAACTAAGGTAGGGAGAACATCCATACTCAACACTGTCTCATCACTCTGAGTACCCGGAGTTATTTTTCCCGGCCACCTGGCAAATGCAGGCACTCTGTGTCCTCCTTCATACAAAGTGCCTTTATGCCCGCGTAAAGGAGCATTATGTTTTCCGTATCCTTTTATACCGCCGTTATCCGAGCAAAAGAAAATAAGAGTATTCTTATCTAAATTCAGGTCATTTAATGTGCCTAA
>JAOZOF010000131.1:2800-4655 GCA_029933425.1 Marinilabiliaceae bacterium | reverse complement strand
GTCATCGGCCATTATCAGTATTATGTTAGGCGGATCCTGCCTTGGGGCATCAACTTTACTTCTGGAAAATGCATAAATTAAGAATAAAACGCTAAATGTTAGAAACGAGATAAAATAAACATTAGTTCTTTTCATTATTCATAAATTTTAGGTCTTCAGTAAGGTAAATCATCCAAGGCTGTGAAGTCATATCGGGTTGAAAATTGCAGGCCCGGAATAATATTTTCAAAAATAAAACCTTACTGAAAGATGATTTTTCAACAAATTATATCGAAATAAATGTATACAATTCCGCAGATATAGGAAAAGTTTTTTATTATCAATACATTAACGGCTAAAATATTTCATGAGGGATACATTCATATGTCCCGTATGTTCACTTCTTTTTGATTTGTATCTCTGAAAAATCTCCGTAATAAACTAATTAAGCGGTTGTTGGAATTTGTTAATGATTCTAATTACTATTTTAGGTTTATTTCTTTATCTTTACTCATGTTGTAACTTTTAAGCTTAATAAAAATTACAATACAAAAAAGAAACTGTTTTCTTAATATCACGCTTTTTATTTTATATCGGTCAGTACTGAATTTGAATGCATACATTAAATTGTTCTAAATGATGAAGAATATTCTGCTTATACTTTTTATTGGGTTTTTAATACCTGTAAGAGCGCAACAATTGACGGCCAAAGAGGTAATGATAAAAGCCGACAATCTTCAACGTGGGAAATCGAGTAAAAGTGAGATGAAAATGGCTGTTATACGGCCGAAGTGGACTCGAACCATAACAATGAAAAGCTGGTCGTTGGGCAGAGAGTATTCAATGACTCTTATAACTGCTCCTGCCAAAGATAAAGGTCAGGTATTCCTGAAACGCGGAAGTGAAATGTGGAACTGGGTTCCCGCGATAAACCGGATGATAAAATTGCCTCCCTCAATGATGTCACAGGGTTGGATGGGCTCCGATTACACTAATGACGACATTTTGAAAGAGAGTTCGATAGTGGTTGATTACGATCATAAATTTATTGGTGAGGAGAATATCTCAGGCCTTGATTGCTGGAAGATTGAGTTGATGCCGAAAGAGGATGCTGCAGTTGTCTGGGGCAAAGTGATAAAATGGATCAGTAAAAAGGAGTATTGGCAGATGAAAACCGAATATTTCGATGAGGATAGTGAACTTATCCGTACCGAGATCGCATCAAATGTTAAACAATATGGCGACAGAAAACTCCCTTCTCATATCGAGATCATTCCTGCCGACAAACCCGGGCATAAAACAGTTCTTGATGTGTTGTCGGCACAATTCAATATAAAGATAGATGAAGGCTTTTTCTCTCAGCAGAATATGAAAAGAGTGAGGTGAAAATAAAGTTAAAGTATAAAGGTAAAAGGGGAAAGGAAAATTGTAGATGTTGAAGGGGAATATGACAAGTTTGAAACAAGTCTTGTGAAACTTTAAAAATTACGATTATGGGTATTAAAAGGTTTGAGGATATTAACTCCTGGAGTAAGGCAAAAGATTTGGCTATAAAGATTTATAACATCTTTGAAGAGAGTAAAGATTTTGGTTTCAAAAATCAAATAGAAAGAGCCTCTGTGTCAATTATGAATAATATTGCTGAGGGATTTGAACGTATGTCGAACAAAGAATTTATCCATTTCTTATATATCGCTAAAGGATCTTGTGGGGAATTGCGTTCTATGTTATACCTTGCGAAAGACCTTGACAAGATAGATGAAAATCAATTCAATGAATTATATGAGCAATCAATTGAAATATCAAAAATGATAGCAGGACTTATAAAGTCATTATAATAAATTGAGAAAAGCTAAGATCTGAAAAACTTTTACCT
>JAOZOF010000131.1:0-2700 GCA_029933425.1 Marinilabiliaceae bacterium | reverse complement strand
ACCTCACCATGAATTTACGAATCGCCTGGCGCAACCTTTGGAGAAATAAGAAGCGGACAATGATCACCGTAAGCTTGATAACGTTATCGGTGGCACTTGCCGTGTTTATGCGGTCGCTGCAGGAGGGGTCGTATGCAAGAATGGTCGAAAATGCAGTAGGCAACTATACAGGTTATGTTCAGGTGCATCAGAAAGATTACTGGAACGACAAATCACTGGATAACGGTATTGTAGTGAACGACTCATTGTTATCGCTGATAAGATCTGTTAAGGATGTGACCGGAATAAATCTGCGCCTTGAGAGTTTCTCTCTTGCGTCGCATGGAAATTCCACCAAGGGAACTCTCATTATGGGGATCGTTCCCGAGCAGGATACTATGCTTAATATTAGTTCCCGAATAATTGAGGGCAATTTCATTACAGACAGTGACAGTTCCGTGATATTAGGTTCTAAACTGGCCGATTATCTCAAAATAGTTCCGGGCGATACTCTTGTGCTCCTCGGGCAGGGGCATTACGGACAAACGGCAGTAGGTGCTTTCCCTGTTAAAGGAATCGCAAAGATGCCTGCTCCCGATCTCGATCGTCAGATTGTTTTTATGCCGTTGAAACTTGCTCAAAGTTATTTTTCATTTCCGGGAGGTGTTACGTCCATTGTTGTTGACTTTTCCAATGCAGAGCTTACTCCTCAAATCACTGATGCCCTGAACTCTGCACTTGACACAACAAGGTACAAGGCAATGGGATGGCAGCAGATGACACCTGAAATGGTTCAGATGATTGAGAGTGACCGTGCCGGAGGAATAATGATGATCTCAATTCTTTACATGATAATTGCATTCGGAGTCTTTGGCACCGTTCTGATGATGACCGAAGAGCGGAAAAAAGAGTTTGCGATCCTGGTTGCTATCGGGACTCAAAAAACAAAACTTACAGCTATCTCATTTTACGAAACAATAATGATGAATTCTCTGGGTGTTATTATCGGTATTGTTATTACCATCCCGATAGTGATATACTTCTTGTACAATCCATTAACAATGACAGGGAAAGAAGCTGAGTCATTTGAAAAACTCGGAATAGAACCCATAATGCCGACAATATTGAGTTTTAAGATATTTCTGCATCAGATAATAGTAATACTGATGATATCGTTAGTGGCATTCATCTATCCGCTGGTAACGATATTCAGATTGAAAATAATAAAGGCAATGAGGAGGTGACCCACCTCATTCCCTGCCTGACGACAAGCAGGCCCCCTGAAGGGGAGATGAATACTTTTGATTAAAATTATTGAAATGAAATAAAACCACAAAAAAAAAGAACTCTGATAAGAGTTCAATAATAATAACCCTGGGCAAGCATTGCCGTAGGGAATGTACAGCCCGGGGTAAAAGAAAAAATAAGGATTTTGCGTTTGGCGGTATTTTTGCTTTTTCGCAAAAATGGTGACAAACATTAAACGATTACACTTTAACATGATAATTTTCAGAATAGCATGGCTCAATATCTGGCGGCATAAGGTTCGCAGCTCGATCGTGATGTTTGCCGTCACGGTCGGATTGTTTGGCGGACTGGCCTCAACCGGGATAATGAAGGGAATGACTGATGATATGGTCAGGAACAGTATCAGGAATCAGGTGTCGGATGCACAGATACATCATCCGAAATACCCTGCAAACAATGAGATACAGTATCTGATAAAAAACAGTTCAGGAGTAATGGATAAGATCAGTGAGATAGCTGATGTAAAGGCTGTTTGCCAACGTTCAAAAGTACAGGGAATGGCGTCAACGGCTTCCAAAGCCATGGGGATCATTATTAACGGGATTGAGCCGGAAAAAGAAAAAAAGGTCACAGGAATATACCAGTGCCTGACAGATAGTGTGAGCACTTATTTTAAATCTAAAAGGAGAAACAGGATATTGATCAGCCAATCGCTTGCAAAGGAACTTAATGCGAGAGTCAGATCGAAGATCGTGATCACTTTTCAGGATTACGACGGTAATCTTACAGGTGCCAGCTTTAAAGTGGAAGGTGTTTTTAAAACACAGAACGATCTTTTCGACAAACAGAATGTTTTCGTTCGCAAAAGTGACCTCGACAGGATACTCGATATTCCGGAAAATACAGCACATGAAATTGCTGTTATGATGAACAGTAATGACGAGACATACGCAGTACTTCCCGAAATAAAAAAAGCAGTACCGGAGTATCTTGTGGAAGGGTGGTTCGATATTGATCCTTATCTGGAAATGGCAAACTCGATGACTAAATACATGCTTTTGATATTCATGTCGATCATTATGCTGGCACTTGGCTTTGTTATTGTGAATACTATGCTGATGGTAGTTCTCGAGCGTACCCGTGAACTGGGAATGATAATGGCCATCGGGATGAATAAAAAGAAAGTTTTCACAATGATATTTTACGAAACTTCATTGCTTGGTTTTGTGGGGGCTTTGATGGGGTTGCTTATTTCAGCATTGTTTGTATGGCACTTCGGGAATGTTGGTCTGAACATCTCTTCTTTTCCCAAAGGATTTGAGGCATTAGGTTACAGTACGGTGATACATCCCATACTCGATACCGGCGATTATGTGGAAGTGATCATAATGGTATTCATCACCGGACTGATCGCATCTGTTTTTCCTACTATCAGAGCATTGAAGATGAAACCGGTGGAGGCTATACGGGAAT
>JAOZOF010000130.1:4653-9495 GCA_029933425.1 Marinilabiliaceae bacterium | reverse complement strand
CTGTCCGCAAGGATCCGTTCAACAACAAACTGCCGAGTACCAAAGGTGTTCTGTAGGGGATGCAAAAATAAAATGCGGGAACAATGCTTTACACATCATCCCCGCTGAAAATATAGTCATCCCAAACTATATTGCTTTTTACTCCACCGTAACCGATTTGGCAAGGTTTCGCGGCTGATCGACATTACAGCCACGCATCAATGCAGTATGGTAAGAAAACAGCTGCAACGGAATTACCGTAAGAAGCGGCGTCATCACCGGATGTGACCTCGGAATAGTGATCACATCATCCGACAGCTCTTTCAGTTTCTCATCGCCTTCGGTAACAATGGTTATCACATTACCGCGTCGTGCTTTCACCTCACGGATATTGCTCAGTATCTTTTCGTAATAATCATCCTGTGGTGCCACCACAATTACAGGCAAGTTATTGTCGATAAGTGCGATTGGTCCGTGTTTCATCTCTCCGGCAGGATAACCTTCGGCATGAATGTACGATATCTCTTTCAGTTTCAAAGCACCCTCAAGTGCAACAGGGAACAGGTATCCCCGGCCGAGGTAAAGCGCATTCACCGAATCTTTGTATTTTTCTGCTATGCTCCTGATGTGGTCGTTGTTATCCAGAATAGTCTTTAGTTTTTCAGGTATAGCGGCAAGTTCCTCTATGAGATCCTTGTAATCTTTATCACTTATCTCACCTTTTACATAAGCAAGCTTCAATGCAAGCATGATGAGTACGGTAACCTGTGCCGAAAATGCCTTAGTGGATGCTACACCGATCTCTGCACCTGCATGGGTATAAACACCTGCTTCGGTAACCCGTGAAAGGGTAGAACCTGTTACGTTACAGATACCGAGAATAGTAGCTCCGGCATCTTTTGCCATTTCTACGGCCGCCAAAGTATCGGCAGTCTCCCCGCTCTGACTAATAGCAAGAACAATATCACCTTTACGGATCACAGGTTTGCGGTATCTGAACTCGGATGCATACTCCACCTCAACAGGTATCTTTGCATACTCTTCTATCAGATACTCTCCTATAAGTCCGGCATGCCATGATGTACCACAACTTATAATTATCAACCGCTCGGCAGCCGCAAGTTTAGGCATGACATCAAGAAGACCTCCGAGGACTATCTCAGATTTTGCAGGATTAAGCCTTCCTCTGAAAGTATCTTCAATAGTCTTTGGCTGCTCAAATATCTCTTTCAGCATGAAATGATCAAAGCCGCCTTTGTCAAGTTCTCCTATGTTCAGGTCGAGCTGTTCGATGGTCAGTGACATAGGATTGTTCTGGAGGTTTTTAAGCGTGAATTTGTTGTTCTTTATCACTGCCACATCGTAGTCGTTCATGTAAACCACATTGTTGGTGTACTCCACTATCGGTGCTGCGTCGGAAGCAACAAAATACTCATTACTGCCTATACCTATTACCAACGGACTGCCTTTTCTGGCAGCTATCAGGGTGCCGGGTTCTTCGGAACACAACACTGCAATGCCATAAGCACCAACAACCTTTGTAAGGGCCATTCTCACGGCAGTCTCAGCATCAATGTCATCTTCGCGGGTATAGAAAAATTCAACAAGGTTTACAAGAATTTCTGTATCCGTATCACTGTTGAATTTATATCCCTGTTTGATCAGATCCTTCTTCAGATCGGCATAATTTTCAATTATCCCGTTATGGACAAGTGTGAACAAATCATTCATCGATCTGTGAGGATGTGCATTGGTGTCGTTGGGCTCACCGTGTGTTGCCCACCTTGTATGCCCGATACCAAGAGTACCTCCGATATCTTTGGCCGAGACAAATTTTTCCAGTTCCTTGATCTTTCCTTTATGCTTATAAAGATTTATTTTGCCGTTAAAAACAGCTACCCCGGCTGAGTCATACCCGCGGTATTCAAGACGCTTCAACCCTTTTATCAGGATCGGGTAAGCTTCTTTTGTTCCGATGTATCCTACTATTCCACACATGTCGTTTAATTTTGTAAGATTGATTGTTTTTTCAATGTACTCATCTGTTCGATTACCCTGTCGCCGAGCCTGCTTTTCTTCTCCATATGAGATTTGATCTCTTTTACCATGTCATTTTCTTCAAGTTCACCTCTGACGTTCCTGAAATCATCAATCCTGGTATCATCGTCACCATCTACTCCAAATCCGGTCATCACTACTGAAGAGAACTCTTTTTTGGCATCCTCATAAAGATATTTATCGATGCCAAGAACACTCTCTTTCCATTTTTTTACTATTGCAATAACATCTTCAGGGGTAAATTCAGAAAGTTTCTTTCCGTAAAACTTCTCAAGTTCATCGTAAACCCATGTCCATTCGTAATTGTAATAGTTCATGTGTATAGAGTTCATAACTGCTTCAACTTCTTCCATCGAGGTCATGTTACTCTCTTCAATATCGTTCATCAGTTTATCAATAGCTTCCGCCGGACAGATCAGGCCTGAAAGATCGATCCATTTACCACTTCCCAATTGAGACTCTTTCCGTAATGCTCCGGGAAGACCGTCCCTGCCGTCTATCTTTGCCCCGTTAAGTTTGGTGATTATTGAATTACCCATGAATTTCCAGATAGCCATTTCGTATAACTTAATCCCTCTTTGCAAAGCATTTTTTCTGATCTTCATCTCTTTGTAAGAATACTCTTCGGCGGTAGTACCCGATATTCGCTGTATTTCAAGAAGTATCTCACGCCCCTTCAGCATTTTATGCACTGTATACGGACTCAGAAGATTGAAATTTATTTTGTCAAGAAGATTGGAGTCTGTTCTGCGGTCACGTTGAGGCCATTTTTTTGAGTCCCTGATTGTCCCAACGCTGCGAAGGTTGATACCGGGAACGAGGATCGTTTCATCTTTACTTTCGATAATGTACGAGAAGGGAAAATCTGAAGTATCACTATGCTTGTAATGACGCCCCATAACAAGGGAGAATGCTCCCACACGCGAAGGCCATAGAATATAGGAGTCACTTGTGGTTTTGGCACCACGTTCAACGATACCCTGATGAACCGGACCCAATTTGTACAAATGATTACTCTGGTTCGAACCTGAACCGGCATTCATAAATGAATACATGCCGGCAATCAATAATGTCGATTTATGGTGTGTAACTGTGTACGGGCCTGCAAATACGGAACATGCCTCACCGTGAAATCCCTGACAATTGGCAAAGAACAGAGACTCCTCTGCCGAGTAGTGTTTGTCAAGAACACATCCCTGACCTATGAAGCACTTCGAGACCAAAGTAGCATCAGTAATCCTGGAACCGGAGCTAACGATGAAATCTTCCATTATCACTCCCTCACCAATTTTCACAGGTGCTTCAAGGTTACTGTTGATGCTGCCGTTCTCCAGCTTTTTAGCCCCGTCGATACTCGTGGCAGGACCTATTTTTACATTTCTGATGGTATTACAATTAATGATTGACGACTGCATCCCGATCACTCCGGTATGGTTTTTCATCCTTTCGGCATACTCAAGCACCATTTTGTTCAAAATTCCAATTACCTTGGCACGATGACGATACAGGGTCATTATGTATGCTACCTGCGCCGAAAGATGATCATATATCGGAACAGACCTGCCTCCCTCTTCATTGATCACTTTTATGAAAGTTCCGTTCCCGAAAGTGGTCTGACCGTCAACAGCCAAAGTAGTAATATTATGAATGACTGAATCTTTCTCGATGTGATAATTAGCAATATAGCCTCGTACATTATGAATAAGAACATTATCTTCGATAGTACAATTATGTAACCATGCGTTGTAAATTCCGGTTTTGAATGAAATGCCTCCAAAAAGGGTTACGGATTTTGTAAACCGGCCTATACGGATATTTCCACTGAATTTTACATTTTCAATGTTGTCGGGCAGAAAATGGTTTACAACCTTAACAAGCCTCCAGTCTTCTGCCGAACATCCCTGCATAGTCAACATTCCTATTTCCTGATCTGTTAAACTCCTGTACATAATATATCGATTAAAAATTTCAATCAAATATATCTGATTCAGGATGTATTAAACAAATCATAAACATAACATCTGAATAGCAGCCCATACACGAAACACTACATATTATCTTTATCTTACTTTCTTATAAGTTTTTATACAACTAATAAACAATACATATAAATATTAAATTTTGTAAATTAACTTAACTGAAGTAATAACAATTAATAAAAAATATAGCTCTGCAAGCCTCATTTTAAAAATCACTGAAATACTTTTTCAGGGTCTGCGTTCGTGGAAGATTAAGCTTCTTACGAAGTCTTACGCGTGCAACCTCAACACTCTTAGGAGATATTTTTACGAGGCCGGCAATCTCTTTCGATGAGAGATTAAGCTTTATAAAAGTACACAACCGGAGTTCATTTTGTGTAAGATTAGGATGTTTTGCTTCAATGTTCTGAAAGAATCCGGGATAAAGATTGTCGAACTGAACCTTGAACAACTCCCAATCCATATCGGTCGCGTTGTTCTGTTCTATCTTCTGCATCATCTCGGCGATCTTCTTTTGTCGGTATTGTGTATTCAGACTATCAAGCTTCGAAATATTCTTCTCAAGGTATCTGATCAGCTCATTCTTTTGTGACATGATCAGCAAATAGGAAGATATCTCCCTTTCCTTCGCCTCAATCTCACCGGTTAACTTATTCTGCATCTCGCGGCTCAACCGTTTCTCCTCGGAAAGATGCTTGATATGCCCGAGGGCATCCTTAAGCTTTGTAATATCCCTTACCGATGCCCGGATGCCAAGATATTTGCCGAATTTATCGTGTACTGCACGGCAGCTAATTTCACACCATCGTATCTGACGACTGCGTGT
>JAOZOF010000130.1:2739-4553 GCA_029933425.1 Marinilabiliaceae bacterium | reverse complement strand
TTCAAAGTGCTAATATTTTATACTTTACACATTACTATGTAGTGTAAAAATATAAAAAATCCGGCTCCTTTTACAGAAACCGGACAAAAACATAAAGTTATTTTATGATCGGAAAAATATCTACCCTCTAATCTATCATCTTTTGAAGCTTCTTACGCCCAAAAAAGATACGGCTTTTCACTGTACCTATTGGCATATTCAGTTTATCAGCTATTTCTTTGTACTTGAATCCCTCCATATGCATTCTAAGAGGTGTCTTAAAATCATCATGAAGCGACTTCATGAACGATTTTATCTCTCCTGCCGAATGGAACGTTTCAGGCGTATCGAATGTAGAATGCATATTTGCCAGATAATTGATCTCATCAACCAACATAGGTGTCTGTTGCATTTTATACTTTCTCCTGTAATTGTTTATGAATGAATTGCGCATTATCGTATGTATCCAGGCACTGAAATTTGTGTTCAACACGTACTTGTCTTTCGACGAAAGCGCCCGGTAATTAGTTTCCTGCACAAGGTCATTTGCATCCTCTTCATTTGTCGTCAAAGAAAGGGCATAATTGTACATCTTAGGCTGTAAACCCAATAGTTTGTGATTAAATTGTTCTGCGGTCATAATTAATCAATTTATAAATGTAATATCGGTTTGTTTAACTTTAATGTCAAGTGTTTTATTCTTAATAATTGTTATAAAAACCCTAATCTCCTGATATTCAACCTTGATAAATTTTATCATATAAGTATTTCTTTACTTAATTGATAAATCAAAGTTGAACATATTTTCTCAAACAACCAAATATTTTGGTAAAAAAATACTTAATTAGTTCAATGTTTTTATTTATAATTATTCTATATAGCAGTGTTTCAGGCACTAAAAATGAACTATTTTCAAATAAAAATGTTTGGATTTTCAAGGATTGATAGTCTTATCCTGTAAAATACGTTATGAAAAACTAAAATTTATCTTTATATTGTAGGTAACATTATCCGGAATTTATAACGCAGTAATTAATGTTTAAGAGGATCATTAAATTTTACATAGATGGCTTCAGGTCGATGGCTTCCTGGGGACGTACATTATGGATAATCATTCTTGTTAAACTGTTCATCTTATTTTTCATTTTCAAACTTATATTCTTTAAAGACACCCTTAACACGAGGTTTGATACCGATAGTGAAAGGGCAGAACATGTAATCGATCAAATAACAAAATAACTCTAAATCCAAATTTTAATAATTATGGTAGAAAACATCGATCTAAGTTTAGTTGACTGGTCGAGGGCACAATTTGCCTTAACGGCCATGTTCCACTGGATCTTCGTACCTCTTACACTGGGGCTGGGTTTCATAGTTGCGTTCATGGAAACCATCTATGTAAAAACAGGAGATCAGGAGTGGAAAAGAATCACAAAATTCTGGATGAACCTTTTTGGCATCAACTTCGCTATCGGAGTTGCAACAGGAATCATCCTTGAGTTCCAATTCGGGACCAACTGGTCAAACTATTCATGGTTCGTGGGCGACATCTTCGGTGCTCCACTAGCCATTGAAGGAATTATGGCTTTCTTCATGGAAAGCACGTTCATTGCAGTAATGTTTTTCGGATGGGACAAGGTGAGCAAAAGGTTTCACCTGACATCTACATGGCTTACGGCTATCGGGGCTAATCTTTCGGCATTGTGGATATTGATAGCCAATGCCTGGATGCAGAATCCCATAGGCATGAAGTTCAATCCGGAAACAGCACGTAATGAGATGGTGAATTTCTGGGATATACTTTTCTCCCCCACAGCTGTCAACAAGTTCCTGCA
>JAOZOF010000130.1:0-2639 GCA_029933425.1 Marinilabiliaceae bacterium | reverse complement strand
AACGGAGATTTCAGCTCTTATGTTCCGGGCATCAGGGATATGCTTTACGGAAACGAAGAGCACGGAATACTCTCTTTCGAAGAGAGAATAAAGAGAGGCCATATCGCTCAGGAAACTTTAAAAGAGTTTAAAATTGCAGAGAAAAATAACAATACTGCAGAATACAACTCTTTAAAAGAAAAATTTGAAGATAAAGAGTGGCTGAATACATATATGAAATATTTCGGTTACGGTACCTATTACGATCCCGATCCGCAAAAACTGGAAGCCAATGTTCTGGAGCTCGTTCCTCCGGTAACTATCGCTTTCCATTCATTCCATATAATGGTAGGATTGGGAACTTTGTTCGTATTGTTGTTCCTTCTGTTATTGTTCTACACGATGAAGAATAAGATAGAAAATGTGAAGTGGTTGCTTTGGGTAGCTCTTTGGTCGATACCTCTCGCCTACCTCGCACAGCAAACCGGATGGCTTGTTGCCGAAGTGGGACGTCAGCCCTGGGTTATCCAGGACATGATGAACACAAGGATGGCAGTTTCACAAATTGAGACAAGTTCTGTACAGATCACATTCTGGCTGTTTGCCATTGTTTTTGTAGGACTGGCAATTGCTGAGGCTAAGATCATGTTGACTCAAATTAAAAAAGGACCTAAAGAAGGAGGACAATAATATGTTTGAAACATTATCACATTTAGCATTACAGGAGTATTGGTGGGTAATTATATCCATCCTCGGAGCCACATTGGTGTTCCTTTTGTTTGTTCAGGGCGGACAAACAATGATATCCTGTTTGGGTAAAACTGAAGTGGAACGTACCATGATAGTAAACTCTTTAGGAAGAAAATGGGAGTTTACATTTACAACCCTTGTTACATTCGGAGGAGCTTTTTTTGCTTCATTCCCGCTTTTCTACAGTACCAGTTTTGGTGGTGCCTACTGGGTTTGGATGATAATTCTTTTTGCTTTCATCATTCAGGCCGTATCGTATGAATACCGTACACGACCAAACAATTTCTTTGGAGAGAGAACGTACGAGAAATTCCTTTTTGTGAACGGACTCATCGGTACCATTTTCCTCGGAACTGCAGTGGCAACGTTCTTTTCAGGATCAGAGTTCTCGGTTAACGACATGAACCAGTCACAATGGGAAGTTCCTACTCACGGACTTGAAGCAGCATTGAACTTCTTCAATCTGTCACTGGGACTGGCAGTGTTCTTTCTTTCACGGGTTCTTGCTCTATTGTACTTCATGAATAACATCAATGATGATACAATAATTGAACGAGCTAAAAAACGTCTTGTTATCAATGCCGGAGCATTTCTTGTGTTCTTCCTCACATTTGTGATATGGCTGATGTTACGGGATGGATTTGCAGTTATCCCGGAAACAAAAGAGGTATTCATGGAACCATACAAGTATTTCAATAACCTGATAGGTATGCCTGTTGTACTGATCATGTTCCTTCTGGGCGTTGTTCTGGTTCTTTGGGGAATCTTTTTAGGCATCAGAAATGCAAGCCCGAAAGGAATATGGTATGCCGGTCCGGGAACTGTAATTACTGTTCTTGCACTGTTCTTCCTTGCAGGATTCCACAACACGGCATTTTATCCGTCAACTTACGATCTGCAAAGTTCACTGACAATTCAGAATGCATCATCAAGTCATTACACACTTACAGCAATGAGTTATGTGTCATTGATGATACCGTTCGTGATAGCATACATCTGGTATGCATGGAGAGCAATAAATGTTAAACCTATCGACAAGGAGGAAATGTCATCTACTGACAATGACGGCCATGTCTACTAAAAAAGTTATGCTATGTATTTAAGTGAGATTCTATTATTAATGACATATCCCGTTACGATAATTATCAGCTGGTATGCTGTTCAATGGGCAATAAATAAGTTTGAAAGAACAGTAAAAGAGTAATACTGATCCTATAATTTATCATGCAAAGGGGAGCTGAGTCATTAGCTCTCCTTTTTCTTTTTTTTAAAAAATAGTGTAGTTTTATCCGTCGTTAAAAGTCAACTCTAACTTCGTAAATATTATTTTATGAAATTTTTATATGTTCTGACCACTATATTGTTGCTGATTTCGTGTGGCAGAAAAGAAACATTAAAACAAAAAGCTTTAAGAATTCAGAATGAGATAGTGGCAGTGGATACGCATTGTGATACCCCGATGCAGTTCACTGATAAATCTTTCGATATAGGTAAAGAACATAAAGCCCCCGACAGCAGGGTCGATCTTCCACGAATGGAGAAAGGCGGTCTTGATGCAATTTTCTTTGCAGTATTCACCTCGCAGGGTATACGTGATGAAGAACATGATCAAAAGATCTATACTTTGGCAAACCGCATTATTGATTCCATTTATGTCGAGGTTGACAGGAATAAGGATATTGCCGGCCTGGCATTTACTCCTGATGATGTAAGTAAGCTTAAACAGGAAGGTAAACGTGCAATTTACATCGGAATGGAGAACGGATATCCCGTAGGCACAGACCTGTCACGCGTCGAGTATTTTTACAACAGAGGCGTTCGTTACATCACTCTTTGTCATACGAGCAACAATGATATTTGTGATTCGTCAACTGACAGTAAAGGCCCCGAGCACAACGGACTGAGCGACT
>JAOZOF010000129.1 GCA_029933425.1 Marinilabiliaceae bacterium | reverse complement strand
CGAAGCTTCGGCGCAGGCAGGGAATCCCCAAGTCCAAATTGGTGGGTTATTAGGAGATTGCTTCGTCGTTCCTCCTCGCAATGACGTTACTTTAACACTTTTTGGATACCCTCATGAGTAGATTGCTACATCACTATAACTTTGCCCGACAAGATCTCTTTTCCTGTTGATACCCTGATGAGGTAGATGCCTTTGGGCTGTCCTCCTCTGATATCCCATCTTACTGTATGGGTACCTTTGAGTTGATGATCAAATTTTATGCTTTCAATCTTTTTGCCCTGAAGAGTGAAGATGTCAATAGTAACCGGGCCCGATCGTAATACTGTGTATTGAATATTTGCATGGTCGGTAGCAGGTACCGGAAAAACATGCAACTTCTCCCCGGTTGCTTTTTGCTCAAAGGTTACTTCTCTGATGTCGGTGGAGATGTACTCATCAAGGTTTGGTTTCTCAAACTGTTTTGTCGTGTACATCTTGTATTCGCCCGGCTGAAGCTCTATGCTTTGTTCTGCTGTTGTTATGTCTACTTCAGTTCCTGCAAAGTAATCGTACCACGTTCCGGTTGAAGGAAATGTAACAGTGTTGCTATGAGCCACAACATCGAAGTTCCCTATTATCACAACATTCATGTCGTCATGACGGAGAATTATCGATTTAAGAGCACCGTTATCCACATCGAGAGTAAAGTCGGTTGTTGAGAAGGCCGGCTCTGTATTTTTCAGGTTAAAGATGTACCTGTTAAGGTTGTACACCCGTTTACGGTATGTGTCTTTGGTGTAATCCCACAAAATGGGTTTGTTACATACCCTGCACGGATCGTTAATGCTGATGTCGTAGCCCAGCTCATCAAACTGCCATATCATCTTGGGTCCCGGTATCGGATAGAGGAACATTGCCTGAAGCTGCATTCTCTCCATTGCTGTGGCATGTTCTTTTATGTTGTAATCGCCGTACGAGTTTCCCCATTGCGACATTTTGTATGCTATTCTTTCTTCGTCGTGTGAACTTGAGTATGATACAAGATTTGGCTTGTCCCATCCGCGGTTTCTGTAACATGCCCATCCGAGGTCTGACTTATCGCCTTCATTCCACCCCATTGCAGCCTCTGAGTAATTGTTGACCATATTTCCCCACAACATCATGCCGTAGCCGGCCAGTTCTTTTTCTTCACTGTTTTCTGTAAGATGCTCAAGTATAACATAGATGGAAGTATCTTTCTCCATTATCCTGTTATACATCCTTTCGAGAATGGCAATGCGTGACGGGTCATAAGCCCATCCCTCTCCCGGGGTGTTGGTGAATCCTTTGGTAAAATCGAACCTGAAACCGTCAACCTTGTACTCTTCTATCCAGAAGCGGTTGATGCTGTCAAGCAGTTGTTGCGTGTAGACACTCCCCTGGTTGAAGTCCGCTCCCCATTTGTATGTCTGGTTTGGCGACTTTTCATTGAACCAAGGTGTAGGTTCATCAAAAACAATCTCACCATTTTCGTCATGATGATTGTATAGTTGCACAAAAGGTGATTGTCCGAAGGCATGATTCATTACAATGTCAATTATCACGGCGATGCCCCTGCTGTGTGCCTCGTCGATGAAACGTTTCAGGTTGTCTTTCGTACCGTAGTACTTATCCGGTGCAAACATGAATGACGGGTTGTACCCCCAGCTTTCATTGCCCTCGAATTCGTTTATCGGCATCAGCTCGATGGCAGTTACATTCAGCCTGTCGAGGTAATTCAAAGTATCAAGTATCGATTGATAGTCGTGCATGTGAACGAAATCACGTACAAGTAGTTCATAAATTATAAGGTTTTCCTTTGGTGGTTTCTCATAATCGGCATACTGCCAGTTGTACTTCTGTTGACCGGTTTGCAAGATACTCACAATGCCTTCTGTTTTTCCTTCGGGATAAGGTTTCAGATCAGGATAAACATCAGAGGGGATGTACTTGTCATTCCACGGGTCAAGTATCTTTTCTGTGTATGGGTCGGCAATAACTTTTTCGCCGTCCACTACATATTGAAAGGCATACTCCTCGCCCGGCGTAAGTCCGGAAATTGTTATCCAGTATTTCGTATCAGGATCAGTTTTGTCTGCTTTCGTTACGTTCATCAGGTAGTTGTCACTCAGCATCCAGTTATTAAAATCGCCTTTGACGTAAACAAATGATTTGTTTGGTGCATGAAGTACAAGTGTGACTTTTGTGTCATCGTCGGGATAATAGTTAATGCCGTCTTTTGCTCCTGCCGGCAGTTCAGCAACAGCAGGTGTTGGCGTTGCAATTACAGTAAATGTTGTTGACTTTACCTCGGTACCGTTGTCGGCCGAAACTGTATAGGTATTGGTTGATGTAACGGTCTTGTTAAAATCTATCTCTTTAACAGCCGTTGCTGAAGTGATCTCTGTTGTTCCCTCTTTGATCGAGAAATCGGCTGTTTCGGAAGATGTTGCATTTATGTGAAGATTGTCGCCCTGGTTCATTTGGACAATGCCACCGTCGGGAACGTCGGGACTCACAAGTGTTAACTGAAAAGCACCCACGCCAACAAAATAATCGGCATCTGTACAGGTAATGTTTAAAGTGTATTTGTATTTCTTTGAACCATTGGCATTTCTGAATACCATCCCCATCTTTTTAATGTTGTCATCCTGATCGTCAGGGATGGAGTAGTAGGTTTTAGGTGTTAAAGTTATGGAGTGTGTACCGTCATCGTTATTGGTCATCAGGCCTACACCGTCGTCTTGTCCCCAGTTTCCGACCACATAAGTCCAGGGATTTGTTTCAGTGCCAACCCCGGAATGGATATACATCTTTTCAGAACTCAGGTCGTTGCAGGAATTATTCGATTTTATGGTGATAGTTATTTCGTCGTTAATGCTGAACGGGAACGGAGTAATTGTTATGTCGTCTGATGTTTGTGCAAAAAGAGTATTTAACGACAAAAACAGGGTGAGAAAAAAGTAAATGATTGTTTTCATATTGATGTATAACTATGAATATTGTAATGGTAGAAACATGTGTTCTGTAAAGCATAAGCCCTGCTAACCAAACAAAAAGTTAACAGGGAGTAAAAAAACGGGAGTGCAAAATGATATTGCACTCCCGATAATTAAAGTCAATTAGTTCAGTGTATAACTGAAAGGATCAGGGGATATCAGAGTGACACTGACATTGTTGGTAACTGCACCCGGTGTGGGGAAGTTTGGTCCGTCAAATGTCATGTTATCTGCTGTACCTCCCAGGTTATAAGTCCAGTCTTTATTGAACCTAATCTTCCATTCTCCGGCATCTTTGAAAGTCACATCGCCTTTGAATGTTTTTGATGCAGCATCGAACGTGAGTTCAACTCCAGGGAACTGCTCTGGCCATCCCTCATTGGCACCGTCACCCACGACAGCTACACTTGTTATCTTAACCAATTCAATTGTACCCACTTTAACGTCGAGCTTCACGATGTACTGTCCTGCACCTTCGTATCCGGGCTGGTTTTTCATGACTATGTTTCCACCGCCTTCAGTGATCAATCCGTCAGAAGCTCCGGCTCCGTAACCATCCCATGAACCGGGAGTTAAAAGTATTTTTACCTCGGCATCATCAGCAAGATCGAGGAAACCCCAGTGAAGGCCGTTACCTTCATCTTTAACTCCAATGTAGTAAGGAGCATCAGGATTCCAGCCGTTAACTGATCCTACAAAATACAACTGACTTGGTAAGGTGTTTGCAGTTATTGAATATGTCATTGCATTGGCATCAAGAACAATGGTGTAGTTGCCGTCTGCATCAATAGTAATGTCACTGCCGTCTTTGGCCAATCCGTTATCTGTTCCGTCGGAACCGAGAACAGTTCCCTGTGCCGATGAATCTTTGAATTTGAATGCTCCCTGTACCAGGTCAAGTCTGATTGACCAGGTATCATTTCCTTCATCGTGGATCATCGGTGTAAGGCCTTCTGAACCTGTTGCTGTTCCGAATATGTTCCAGACAGGTATCTCGTCATCGTACATGTATCTTGTGACAAAGAAAGATATTGGCGCTGAAGCCAAAGGCTGACTACCGCCTTGTGCTACGACACGTGCCTGTACCGGAGTCTTTACAACCGGAGGAACTCCAAGTTCACGAAGCTTCGTATTCATATCCATCACTGTTACAGAGTACCACTGGTCTGTGATATTACTACTTATTACAACAGGATTTGAAAAATCTCCCGATGCCAGATCGATCTGTAGTGTGTAGGTAAGTTGGATATCCTCACCAAGGTATGCAGCTTCCCACATGAATACTTCAAAAGTACCATTGTCATTTGCCTGTGTAAGGATGTACTCTATTGAACCGCCGGGATTTGTAATTACCGGAGCGGCTTCTTTCTTTACAGGTGTTACCGGTTCATCATCACAGGAAGTGAGTGCCAGAATGCCTGTTAATACAACAAATATTATTGCTTTTATTTTCATTGTTTCAGGTATTTAATTTTTAATAATACTGTAAGTGTATACCGCCTGACTCAGGTCAAGAATAATTGTATAATTACCCGCCTCAGCAATAGGGATGTTTGCTCCGCCTTCGGCAATTATGCCGTCTTTTTCAGCTTTGCCGTAATTGAGATCCCAAGAATCATTGGCTCTGAACTTGATCTCACCGGCAGTCAGATCGAGAGTAACAGACAGATAAAGATTTTCTTTATCAAATGTCATGTTGGTATCGCTGTCCCATCCACCAGGAGTTGCATCACCTATAACACCCCAATCGGTTTTAAGGAAATTCCACGGTTTAGGATCAGCAGCCCAGTCAACTCTTATCCTGTAGTATCCGGCCTCTGTTATCATTGTTATGTTGCCGTCTTTATCAAGTAAGCCGTCGCTGTTTCCATCGCCCCAGTCAGCTTCACACCAGCAAGGAGTTTCTGAGAACTTCCATTCGGCATTGTCAACAGCAAAGTTGATGTATCCTTCGTACTTACCGTTTTCTTTAACAGAGTAGATAACTGATTTTTCGTTCGAAGGATCCCAGTCGCCGTCGCCATATCCGCCTGCCACCTGGTAATTACCCGGAATGTATAGTTTCGGATATACTTTGGCAGCATCGTAGCTTGTAACACTTAGTACGATCGGGTTGGAGTAAAGTGTATCGATGGCGCTGTTCTTATTGGCGGCCATGATACGTACCTGAACCGATTCACTCTCACCCGGAGTAAAGCCAAGGTCGAGTAGACGCTGATTGAATTCCTCAACGGTTGCATTCTGATACAACTGTGTTGTACTTTCTTTCAGTGCTACGGGAGTTGAGAAATCACCATCACTTGCATCAAGTTGCACAGTGTAATAAGTGACAATAGGTAATCCGTAATCGGCAGCATCCCATATGAATGTTTCAAAAGGGTTGTTGGCCTCATCTTTGCTCAGAACATATTCTCTTGTCCCGTCAGGGTTTAGCAACACAGGAGCAACAGATTTTGTCAGAACAGGCTTATCTATCTCACTTTCACAGGAGAATAGAAGAGCTGTTGCAATTATTGTACTTAATATTATTGATATCTTTTTCATTTTATTTATAGTTTATCAAGTTTAAAAGATTGCATGGTTTCAAGCATTCCAGAACGCTTAACCATGAAAACAATTCGATTAATATCCTGCATTCTGAACAAGATTTGGATTAGCATTAAGATCTTTTGCCGGAATAGGATAAACTTTATATTTGGCATTTACCGGAGCACCATCTTCTACTCCGCCTTTCCATTGCCACAGATAATTTGAGCTGACATACTTGTTGAACCTGATAAGGTCGGTACGTCTCTGACACTCCCAGAAGAGTTCTCTTCCTCTTTCGGCAAGAATGAAGTCTTCGTTAAGAGCACCGGCTCCGATGTTCCCGCTGTTATCTCCGTATGCTCTTGTTCTGATCCTGTTTATCAGTTCCACAGCTGTATTCTGGTCACCGACACCGCCTCGTACGTATGCCTCGGCATACATGAGGTACGATTCGGCAAGACGCATCATAGGATAATCGGTTGAAACAAAATCTTTTCTAAGTCCGGGATCATCAGGATCAATGTTCTTGAATTTCATCACTCCGTAACCTTCAATGAATTGAGTAGGATCGGATATGTCAAGAGTTCCGCTGTTGAAGAACATACCAACCTGGTTGTTCTTGTCTCCGGTAAGGCCTCTCAGGTCTCCCATTCCGAACTGTGAGTAGGCTTCACGGATAACTCTGTTACCGTTCCATCCTCCGTTGATACCGAGAAGTGCGGGGTTCATGTCGCCTCCTGTTGCCGAGTGAACAAGGAATTGAGTTCCTCCCCAGTTCTGCATGTGTGTTCCGTCGTAAGGGACTGTAAAGATGAAATCCATCTGATTATTGTTCGCAAGGAAAAGGTCCTGGAAATTCCCGGTGTAGAAGGTGTATGCATTGTTTACTTTTTCTGTGTAAGTGATCACATCACTCCAGCGTGCAGTTCCGGTGTAAACCTCGGCATTAAGATAAAGACGTGCAAGAAGCATCCAGACTGCACCTCTGTCAACTCTTCCGTAGCCTGAAGTACCTGCATCCAGCATCATCGGTTCGATTTCTTTAAGTTCAGTTTCAAGCCAAGCAAAAAGATCAGCTCGCTTTATCTGCTGCGGAAGTTCTTTTCCAACATCATCGCCTTCAAGTACAAAAGGTACATTTCCAAAGAGGTCAAGCGCATGAGCATAAGAGAATGCCCTGATAAAACGTGCTTCAGCTCTTAGAGCTGCAATTTTATCTTTAAGATCACTTTGCCCGCGATCTGCAAGTTTGTCGTCAGTACTCTGACGCAGGAACTCGTTCGACATTGCTATCTGACTGTACAAGCGATAGTAAAGTCCTTCAACAAACGGGTTCTGTGCAGAATAGGTCATTGTATTCAAAGGAGTGATCCCGAAATCGCCCCAGGCACAGATGGCCTCGTCGGTTGGCAATTCCTGAAGGTTCCACAACATACGGATGTATCCTGAAAATCCTTCGTCAACACCGCCCACGTCACCGTTTCCGGCAGGTCCCTGCTGTCCGGTAAGTGCAAATCCGGCATATAGTTTAGCCACAACACTTTCGTAGCCGCCCAAATCTTTGTAAACGGCTTCGGGTGTTAGTAAATTTTCGTCCAAAGGAGTTACATCAAGGTCATTAACACATGAGGTAACGCCGATCATTGCTATCAGAGCAACTGTAATAATATATTTCATTTTCGTTTTCATTTTTCTCACGTTTTTATGTTAAAATCCAAGATTAACTCCAAAAACAAATGTTCTTGGGCGTGGATAGAAATTATTGTCAATACCACCGGCAACTTCAGGATCAAGTCCAGTGTAGTCGCTTATCACGAACAGGTTTTGTCCTGTAAGGCTCAACCTCAGGTTAACCTTATCGTTGGCAAGCCCTTTAAAATTGTAGCCTACCGACATGTTATCCATTCTGAAGAAAGTAGCTTTCTGAACATACATATCCGACCAGTATTGGTAATCATTAAAACCTGTCGGTCCGGCCGTACTAACAAGGCGGTTCGAAAGATATCCGGAACTGTTGTAAGTCTTCTGTCTGATCCCTTTATCAGACATGTTATTGTTGTAAACATAGTTGCCTGCCTGAACACGGCCTGAAGCACTGAAGTCAAGATTCTTGTACTCAAAATGTGTGTTGATGCCTATCATATGCTTTGGGGCAGCCTGCTTGTAATGATACTTATCGAAGTTATTGATCACGCCGTCTTTGTTGCGGTCAACATAAACTCCTTCGAGAGGATTGCCGTTGTCATCGTAAATCTGTTGGTAAACAAAATATGAGTAAGTAGGATATCCTACAGAGTGGATCTGAATGTTAGATCCCACACCGCCAGCAATACCTCCTGTTTCAACTCCGAGGTAATCGGGATCGTCAACATTGGTAAGCTTGGTTATCTCGTTCTCGTTGTAAGTGTAGTTACCGCCAATGCTCCACATCATGTTCTGGTTTGAAATGAGCTTGTAATCAAGGGCAAATTCAATACCCTGATTAGTAAGACTTCCCACGTTGGTGGTCCTGATGTTTTTCAGTCCGCCGGCAGCAAGGGGAATGGTGTTTATCAGATTTGTAGTTTCGCGATAATAGGCATCAATGCTACCGGTCAGTCGCTGACGCATGAATCCGAAATCAAATCCAATGTTGTAAGTTTCTGTTTCTTCCCACTTGAGGTTAGGATCGTAATCCTCGGGGCGCATTGTGTTTATCCAGTTATTTGGGGCTCCCCATGGATATTGCGCATAATCGTTTTGAGTTTGGGTGTAAAGAGCTATAGCCGGATAATCACTGCCGGTAATATCCTGTTGGCCGGTCACACCCCATCCGAGACGCAGTTTCAGGTCTGATACAGCTTCCGAATCTTTAAGGAATGACTCATTGTTGATCCTCCAGGCAATAGCGGCAGCAGGGAAAAAGCCCCATTTGTTCTTGTCAACAAATCTTGAAGAACCGTCTTCCCTTGCAGTGAAGGTGAACAGATACCTGTTGAGCAGATTGTATTCGAGACGACCCATGAACGATACAAGGTAATTCTCCGACTTGTAACTGCTCTCTGTTGTTCTGTCAGGATCGTTATTAACGTTAGAGTTCTTGTTCCAGCCCTCGCGGTAAAAGTGCTGCCACGAGTAACCGCCCATGAGCTTCAGTGAGTGGTTCTCACCAAGATCAGGATTCCAAGTCAGATAAAAATCAAGAAGTTTATTGGATTTGTCCTGAGTATATTTATTATCGGCACCTCCTACAAGCAGGTCTCCTTCTTCCTGGTATGTCCAGGGTGCATTTACCGGCTCGTAAATACTTCCGTCGGAAGAAGAACCGTCAATGGCCATGTTCAGTGTTGCTGTAACCGACGGCAGAAAATGCAGTCTGTAGTCGAATTTTGCACTCAGGATGTATCTCCACACATCCGACTGGTCATCGTGCATGTTGAGCATTGCAACCGGATTGAATGGTGCAATAGGGATCGGAAGTCCGTTTACATCTGTCCAGGTAGTGTAGCCTCCGTACGACCTGTCGCCGGGATAGCTGTCGGTGTAAATCGGCTGAGTGGGATCGAACACCACTGCCGAACCCACTGCCCCGCCGTTGGCGAACGTGTTGTTAATTTTCATCAGCTTCACATTAGCTGCCACTTTCAGATAATCATCAAAGAAGGAGGGGTTCAGATTTAACGCACCTGTGTAACGCTCCAGCTTCGATGTTTCCAGAATACCGTTTTGGTTAGAGTATCCGATTGATGCCCTGAACGGAAGTGCCTTGGCTATCGAACCCGATGCACTGAAGTTATGATCGGTTGAAACCGATGTTCTGAATATTTCATCCTGCCAGTTAGTGTTGGCATTGCCGAGCAGACCAACAGCAGGACTTCCGTCGCCGTACATATCAGTTATGAATGAACGGTACTGATCGGCATCCATAACATCA
The DNA here is from genome assembly GCA_029933425.1 of Marinilabiliaceae bacterium. Lineage (GTDB taxonomy): Bacteria > Bacteroidota > Bacteroidia > Bacteroidales > Marinilabiliaceae > JAADEM01. Next base: position 59 of record JAOZOF010000129.1, on the reverse strand, counting down.
ACCTCACCGGCACGTGATGAAACAGATACGTTACCCACGTAGTTGAACTGAAGTTTACC
>JAOZOF010000128.1:3038-9500 GCA_029933425.1 Marinilabiliaceae bacterium | reverse complement strand
TTTATTGAAAAAAATCGAAATGGAAATAATTATTTCAGGCACAAAAGAGGAACTTGGTGCCAAAGCTGCCGTACAGGGTGCAAAGCTGATAAATGAAGCTATAGCAAAAAAAGGATATGCAAATGTGATAGTTGCCACCGGTGCATCACAGTTCGAAATGTTGAATGAACTTGTAATGCTCGATGTAGACTGGAGTAAGGTTACGGCTTTTCATCTGGATGAATATATCGGCCTTTCTGTTACTCATCCCGCTTCGTTCCGGAAATACTTGAAGGAACGCTTTGTTGATAAGATCAACATAAAAGAGTTTCATTTTGTGAACGGGGAGAACGATCCTCAGGCAGAATGTAACAGACTGGGTGTGATCATTAAAAAGCATCCTGTCGATGTGGCTTTCATAGGGATAGGAGAGAACAGTCATCTTGCATTCAATGATCCTCCTGCAGATTTTGATATTGAAGATCCGTACATTGTTGTTGAACTCGATGAAGCATGTAAAAAACAGCAGATGGGAGAGGGATGGTTCCCGACTATTGATGATGTGCCGGAAAAGGCCATAAGTATGTCGATAAAGCAGATAATGAAGTCTGAGAACATAATTTGCAGTGTGCCTGATGAGCGTAAGGCATGGGCAGTGGAAAAGGCTGTGAACGGTGAAGTGACCGAAATGATACCTGCGTCTATACTGCAAAAGCATTATAGCACCTGGCTTTACCTCGATGAAGGTTCAGCTTCGCTGCTGTAACTTTTAATGTATTTTTTCGTCTTATTTTTAATTTGGGGAACATTACACGGCATAGTACAGTGAAAAACTATTCGGCTTACCTTTTCGATATGGACGGAACCCTTGTGGATTCTGAAGTGCTGAAGAGCCGTTCACTTGCAGAGACATGCAGGCTTTTTGGCGGTGAGGTTGATATAGATGTGTACAAAGCGGTTATGGGGGAGAAATGGGAGATCGTGACAGCTCATTTTTTCAGAAATGCCGGTATTGTACCGGATACGAAGAAGTTCAATGAAGAATTTCGTAAAATCTATCAAAAGTATTTGTGGAATGAGCTTGAACCGAATAAAAATGCTGTATTGCTGTTGAAGCAGTTGAGATCAGCCGGAAAGAAGACAGGATTGGTAAGTTCCGCATCCGGATGGATGGTGGAGCATGTTCTTGAGCAGTTAGGATTAAGTGAATATTTTGATGTGATTGTCTTTAAAGAGCATGTGACAAAACATAAACCTGAGCCTGATTCATATTTATTGGCCACAGCAAAACTTAAATTACCGGCAGATGAGGTGCTGATATTTGAAGATTCGCATGTGGGACTTATTGCTGCCGGCAGGGCAGGTTGCGATGCAGTTGCTTTCAAACATGAGTTTAATGTGAATAACGATCTGAGTATGGCTGTCAAAGTAATCTCAGACTTTAATGAAATTAAGATTTAGAAATAATTATAATGAGATCATCAATCAAGTTTTATCCGGTTATTGTTCTTTCCTTTCTGTTCTTGATTAATGTTTCAGGTCAGGACAAAAAAGATTTTCCAAGACCAAAGAACAGAGGTGTTTACGTAATAGCCCACAGGGGAGCACACGAAGGTATTCCTGAGAATTCCCTGCCTGCATTTCAAAAAGCTATTGATCTTGGTTGTGACTTTGTGGAGATCGATACCCGCAGAACAAAGGATGGAGTTATTGTAAGTGTTCATAATTCCACTGTCGATAAGTATGTGAAAGGATACAAAGGAAAGGTCAAAGATTTTACACTTGCTGAACTTAAAAAAATGGATATTGGTTCTAAAGTCGGTAAAAAATGGAAAGGCACAAGGATACCTACCGTAGAGGAGATATTCAAACTGTGTTCGGGAAAGATAGGTGTGTATATCGATCTGAAAGAAGCTGTTGTGCCCGAGGTTACTGAGTTGTTGAAAAAGTATGATATGGCAAGCCATGCAGTTTGGTATATACCTGCTTCTCACATGAAAGAGATCATGCAGGTAAAAGAGCTTTGTCCTGAGAGTTATGTAATGCCCGATCCGGGTAATGAGAAGAATATTGCCAGGGTTACTGCAAAAGCTCATCCTTTGGTTCTTGCAACCGATATGGGAGAATTAAGTAAGAATTATGTGCGTATGGCTCATGAAAATGGCGCTATGGTCTTTGTTGACGAAAAAGAAGGAACACCTGAAGAGTGGGACAGGATAATTGATTGGGGCACTGATGGTATCCAGACCGATCGCCCGTATGAGCTGATAGAATATTTGAATAAAAAGCAAAAATAAAATGAGAAAAGCATTTAAAATAACATTAAAGATCCTGGCTGTTATCCTGATAGTGATCGCAGGTGTCCTGTATTATTCGATCAGTCGTATAGATACAACGCCATACTTTGAAACATCGTACTACAAGAGTACTATCGACAGACTGAATGATGCCTTGAAGAACCGTAAAGTGGCAGACGGACAGTTGATGGCAGGATTTGCTAAAGTGAATATCACTCCGAAGATCGAAAAGGGGAAACCTGATGATCCTGCCCACGGAGAATTCAATCATATCAAAATGTCGGGTTTTGGCGACGGGCAGATCGCAGCAGGAGTTTATGATTCTATCTATACAAAGGCTATAGCATTGCGTTCGGGTGATAACCTTGTTGTTCTGGTAAGTGGTGATATTCTCCTTATGCCACCTGAAGTAGCTGATCTGGTAAAAGATAATGTGCAAAAGAAGCTTGGTTTGTCAAGAGGACAACTATTCTTCGGAGCTACCCATACACATTCGAGTTGGGGAAATTTTGTTCCCGGCTTAATAGGTAAGGCATTCGCAGGAGAATACAATCCTGAGGTTGTTAAATGGCTGAGCGGGAAGATAACACAGGTCATTGAAAATGCTGTGGCAGACCTTAAACCGGCTGAGATAGGAACAGGATATGCCCATGCTCCAAACCTTGTGAAGAACCGTATCATTGGAAAGACAGGCAGACTGAACGATAAGTTCACTGTGATATCGGTAAAACAGGACGGAGGGAAAGAGGCTGTTGTAGGTGTTTTTGCCGCTCATCCGGTAGTTATTGGTGAGTGGAGCGACAAGATGGGAGGTGATTATCCCGGCGTGTTTCAGAAAACACTTGAAAGCAGGGGTGTGGATATGGCAATGTTCTTTGCAGGTACCGTAGGAAGTCATACCAATAAAGGAAAAGGCTCAAGATTTGAAAAGATAAAATATATAGGAACGGCTCTTGCTGACTCGGCAATGGCCGTGATGAGCAGGATAAATTATGCCGATAGTGTGAATTTTTCGTATGTGACGGCTAATGTTGACCTGCCGAAACTTCAGGCGATCTACATAAGTGATAACCTCCGTTTATCACCTCAGGCAGGCAGTCTGCTGTTCCCGAAAATAGATATGTCGTATGTTCAGGCAATGAAAGTGAACGATTTCATCTGGTTCACAATGCCGTGTGAGTTGAGCGGGGAGTATGCCATCGACCTAAAAAATGCTCTTGAGGTGGTAGGATACAACTCTGTGTTCACAAGTTTCAACGGACAATATCTCGGTTATGTGGTTCCTGAGAAGTATTATTTCTATGACACATACGAGGCACGTTTGATGGGGTGGTTCGGCCCGTCAATGGGAGATTATATGATGGAACTCGAATATACCATGGCCAGGGATCTTACGGGTAAAAGGCTGTAAAGTGAAAAATAGTTTAGAACAACATTAAAAAAAATATTATAAAAATGAATAAAAGATTATCACTTGCTGTTGCAATGTTCATTGTTTTCATAGCAGTAGTATCGTTAGTATTTCATTATCCTGTTCAAATAATCGATGCTCTGACGCTTAAGCCTGCTCCGGGCTTTGATGTGAAAGTTCATCTTTGGAGAATTGTTTTTGAACCTTTCTTAGGCCACTTATTGTTTCTTAATCGAGGGATTTATGCTATCGATGAGATGCTCCTCTCAGTTTGGTGGGTAGTTATTGCGTTTGTTGTTTATACTGTGTATAAATGGATAGCTGTAAAAGATGTGGTAAAAAGAAAAAAGTTTTTGTTGTCGCAGTTTGTTAATTTACCCATAGTAGTTGGATTGTGGTTTGCGTATTTTCTTGTTATGATATTTTTGAGTGCTAATCTGCCGGCAAACACTATTGTAAATAATGCAAAAAACTCTGTTCTGGTTACTACACATTCACACTCCCAGTTTAGCCATGACGGATTGATACGCCAGTCGGGACTTTGGGAATGGCATAAGTACAATAATTTTGATGCGTTTTTTATTACTGATCATAACAATCATGCAAAAACACTTGATTTTGTAAATGCTCAAAGAAAAGGTGAGTTTCCTGCCGATCCGTTGGTTATGGGAGGAGAGGAGTTTTCCGGTACAAACCATTTGAGTCTGCTGGGACTGAAAAGCTATGAAAGAACAAAGGGAATGACTGACTCGGCAGCAGTAGCACTTGTACGAGCTGATGGTGGAGCTGTGATTGTAAATCACTGGTTCGACGGAGAGCATAAAACGCTTGAATATTATCGTGATCATGGAGTTGATGGATTTGAGATTGAGAACTCGGCAACAAATATTTCATACGACAGAAAAGTGTATTGGAAAATAAGAAATTTTTGTGAAAAGAATGGTTTGATAATGAACGGGGGATTGGATTTTCACGGATACGGAAATGTGTGTTCTCTGTGGAATGCAATGGAGATACCAGGCTGGCACAATCTTTCACAAGATGCCAAAGAGAAGGCAATTCTTGATGTGATAAAGTCGAGAGATCAGAGAAAATTGAAAGTTCTGCTCTACAATGACCGTCCTTACTATGTAGAAAAGAACCTGTTTTTGATGATACCGGTTCATATCTTTAATTATTTCAGAACATTGAACTTCTGGCAGATACTTTCTTGGGCGTTATGGGCTTTTCTGTTTGTTTTTATTAAAATGAAGATATCTGAGTGTAAGAAAGAGAAGTATCTGTTGAAAACTGATAATATGGTAGCTCTTTTAGGTGTTCTCGGTGCTTTGTTCATGTTAGGCTTGGGATTGTTCTATTACGGCGAAACATTCAGGGTTGCCGGCAGCGATAATGATATTTATATAGAGTATGCCGAATTGTTGTTTTACATTGGTGGTGCATTTTTACTATATTCGGGCATAGTAACCTGGTTCCGATTAAAAAAACAGAAAACTGAGAGTTGATCATCTATTGATCTGAAATTTGTCATTTCATCAATTACTCAATTCCTCGTTTCCTCAAAAATTACAATCACATGAAAAAGTGGCTAAAAGGTCTGTTGATATTTTTAATCGTAGTATTGACTATCGGTTATTTCTACTGGGTGCTTCCCTTGTGGGGAATGCCGTTCAATGCGCAACGTCACGGACAACTGCCTCTTACACCTGCATGGGTGCTTGAGCCGTGGTTGTGGGAAGATGATGTGAATACGGCTGCTTATGTTGATGAATTACTTGAGGGATACAAAAAGTATGACATACCTGTGCGGACTATTATTCTTGATAGTCCGTGGTCGCTAAGATACAATGATTTTGAGGTTGATACGGATCGTTATCCCGAACCTGAGAAGTGGTTTAAAAAACTTCAGGATGACGGTTACAGGGTGGTTTTATGGATGACCTCGATGGTTAACAGTCACAATGATGATACAAAGATCCGTAATTCGGAGAAGTGGTACAACGAAGCAAAATCTAAAGGGTATCTTGCCGGCGGTAATGAGCAGAATGAATGGTGGAAAGGGAAAGGCGGATTTGTGGATTACACGAATCCCGAAGCTATGAAGTGGTGGCGTGACATGCAGGAGAAGGTATTTGAGTATGGTATTGACGGTTGGAAACTTGACGGAACGGCAACCATGTTCTGGACAAAGTTTATGAACATTCCATTTCTGTATAAAAAAACACATCAGGGTATTCTGACTGCCCGTCAGTATATGGACCTTTACTATCGTGAAGAGTATTTTTACGGATTGTCGAAAAATCCAGAGTTCGTAACCCTGACACGCTCTGTTGACCACCTGTGGCGTCATCCTGAGGGATATACGCCTTTCGATGCTGCTCCCGTTAACTGGGTTGGGGACCAAAGTCATACATGGGAAGGCGATGCCAAAGAGGAAGGAGACTACAAAGGAAAAGATGACCTGGCATTTGAGGGTGAAGAAGGTATTGGCATGGCTCTGACTCACATAATGCAAAGTGCGGAACTTGGTTACAATATTATAGGATCGGATATTGCAGGTTTTTCCGGATCGACAATCCCGCCTCGTATTTATATGCGATGGACACAATTTTCTACCTTTTGCGGGTTGTTCCTGAACGGCGGACACGCTGAGCGCAGGTTGTGGAAAAGATCGCAGCAGGAGCTTGAGGTTATTCGAAAATTTAGCTGGCTGCACAAGGAGCTTGTTCCATACATGTATCACTATGTGGTTACTGCTCACAACGGCGGAAGGCG
>JAOZOF010000128.1:0-2938 GCA_029933425.1 Marinilabiliaceae bacterium | reverse complement strand
CAGCAGGTAATGAGTGGAATTACAATACAGAGAAACAGAAGCTGACAATATCAGGAGGTGATGATAACGGTGTGTATGAGGTTGCTTTTTCGACAACGGGGAAATGAGAATACAATTTCTCTTATCCATCCGATCCCGTTTCTTAGTGTGAATATCTTGTTAAATTATAATCAGTAAAGGCTATAAAATCAGAATTGTTTTTTAATTATTAGAATTACTTTTATGCTACACAATATTCTAATAGTTAATTAAATGAGATACTTGAAGATTTTAACTCCTTTCGTTCTGATATTATTACTTTCCGGCTGTTCGGTAAATAGTTTCGATAATAATTCCGATAAAGCAATTGAAAAGAGAGCAAAGCTACTATTGGATCAAATGACCCTTGAAGAAAAAGTTTCTCTGTTGGGCGGTCATGATGGAATGAACTCCAATGGAATAGAGCGTCTTGGTATCCCGTCACTTCACATGGCAAACGGTCCGCATGGTGTAGGTGGGGTTGAAGGAGCTACTTTTTTTGCTTCCGGTGTTTCCATGGGGGCATCCTGGAATCCTGAACTTGTTGAGGAGATAGGTAGGGCGATTGGCTCGGAAGCAAGAGCTGCCGATAAAAATATCATGCTCGGACCTTGCGTGAATATTCACAGACTGCCGATTGGCGGCAGGAATTTTGAGAGTTATTCAGAGGATCCTTTTCTTGCTTCCCGTATGGGAGTAGCCTGGATAAAAGGTGTGCAAAGTATGCATGTGGCAGCCTGCGTGAAACACTATGCCGGTAATGAGCAGGAGTTTGAGAGGAACGGGGTGAACATTGAAATGGATGAACGTACGTTCAGGGAAATATATCTTCCTGCTTTCAAAGCTGCAATAAAGGAGGCAAACAGTTACACCATCATGAGTGCTTACAACAGGTTCAGAGGAGAGTTCTGCTCCGAGAATAAATATCTGCTTACCGATGTCCTCCGTAATGAATTTGGATTTAAAGGATTTGTTATATCCGACTGGGATGCCGTTCACAGCTGTATTCCTTCTGCAAAAGCCGGACTTGACCTCGAAATGCCAGGACCTCCTATCTATTTTGGCGATTCACTGATAATTGCGGTTAAAGAGGGTAAGATACCCGAAAGTCTGATCGATGAGAAAGCGATGAATATCCTCCGTGTTACTATCAAACTGGGATTGATGGATAATGCTTCAAAACTGCCGGAAAGAGAACTTGGTACGGAAGATCACAAACTGTTATCCAGAAAAATATCGGAGCAGTCGATCGTGCTTTTGAAGAACATGGATAAATTCCTTCCGTTGGATGAAAAGAAAATAAAGACGATTGCAGTTCTCGGCCCAAAAGCGGAAGAGGCAAGTGTTGGCGGTGGTGGAAGCTCGGAGGTCTTTGCCAATGATTCGGTATCGCTTATAGAGGGGCTTAAAAACAAGTTGGGTGACGAGATCAATGTGACCTTCATGAACGGCATTAAGTTCAAAACAGAGTTTCCTGCCATTGAGCCCGAATATCTTTATCAATCTGATGGGAAAAGTCATGGCCTGAAAGGTGAATACTACAACAATGTTCATTTTAACGGAGAGCCTGTTCTGACCCGAATCGATAAAGATGTGAACTTTAACTGGGGACAGGGATCGCCCGACCCGAAGATACATAAGGACGGCTTTTCGGTTCGCTGGACAGGTAAATTGAAAGCTCCTGCCGATGGCATTTACAAACTGGGCATTAACAGTAATGACGGCAGTAAATTATTTGTTAATGGTAAGCTGTTCATACACAACTGGGGTAACCACGGAGCTAAGATGAGGAATGCACCTTTGTACATGAAAAAAAGTGAGATGTATGACATTGTTATCGAGTATTTTGAGACAGGTAACAGTGCAAGCATGAAATTTGAATGGGAGAAGGAGTCAACTCCGGTATTCGATAAAAAGGTATTGGATGTTGCAAAGAATGCCGATGTAGTGATCATTGCTGCCGGAGTAACAAAGATATTTGAGTGTGAAGGATTCGACCGTGAGAGTATGCATCTACCGGGTGCGCAGGATCAAATGATCAAAGCTGTTGCAAAGGTAAATCCTAATACTGTAGTCGTTCTCACAAATGGAACACCTGTTGATGTTACTCCATGGATCGATGATGTGCCGGCTGTTCTTGAGGCTTTCTATCCGGGACAGGAAGAAGGTAATGCTCTTACTGCCATCTTGTTTGGTGATGTCAGCCCTTCGGGAAAACTGCCCGTTACTTTCCCGAAACATTACGAGGATAATCCGGCTTACAGGTTTTATCCCGGCAAAAATTCAGAGATAACATACGGGGAAGGTATTTATGTCGGTTACCGCTACTACGATACCAAAAATGTAGAGCCCATGTACCCGTTCGGTTACGGGTTGTCGTACACTTCATTTAAGTATTCCGGGCTTAAGCTGGACAAGAAGGAGATGAGTAATGATGATGTTCTGAACATTGAGCTGACAGTGAAAAATACGGGAGACATGGATGGTGACGAGATAGTTCAGTTGTACATTCATGATGTTAAGTCATCGGTCGACAGACCTGTAAAAGAACTAAAAGACTTTAAACGTGTTAGTATTAAAAAGGGCGAAAGTAAAGTTGTGAAAATGAAGATCGACAAATCCGCACTTTCATTCTTTAGTGAGAAAACTAACAGTTGGGTGGCTGAGCAGGGTGAGTTTGATGTGCTGATAGGCAGCTCTTCAAGAGATATCAGATTAAAAGATAAATTTGTATTAAGATAAATTTTAACGATGAAAATGAAAAAGAATTTAACCAAAGTAGTTCCATTATTGATGATTTTGGCATTTGTAGCATCATGTGGTCAGTCACAAAAAGGAAAAACAGAAAAAGCAAAGAAAGAAGAAAGTACATCGACAGAAACAAATATCAAAAATGATAAATTTATGACTCAGGCCGAAA
>JAOZOF010000424.1 GCA_029933425.1 Marinilabiliaceae bacterium | reverse complement strand
TGATTGTTTTTCACAAAGTGTGATGTGGTGTGATGTAATATATTTATTATATTTATAGTTTTAAGCGATATTTTTATTATCAATGGAAGGCATAGACCACATACCAATTTACAAAAGGCTTGTAAACAGCTACATGAGAGATATTTACTCAGGCAAGTATATGCCGGGTCAGCAAATTGATTCCATAAATAAAATAATTAACAAGCATAAGGTATCGAGGGAAACTGCAAAAATAGTATTAAAGCATCTTGCTGATTACGGTTTGATCGTTCAGATACTGGGTAAAGGTTCATTCGTAAAGATCGAAGAGAAAATACTTCCAAAATGGGGAGTTATCCTTCCCCTCTATTCTTCAAACATGGAGCAACTTATCGAAGAGCTCATTTTATTTGCCCGTAAAAAGAATATGGAGCTTGAATATTATCTTCATTATAACAATCATGATGAGGAGATGCGCCTTGTAAGTTCATTGATACAAAAAGGATACGACAGTATATTCATAGTACCGAACTTTAATGAGGCCTTAACTGCTGAGTTTTACAACCGGCTGAATAAAGGAAACACTAGAATATTCCTTGTTGATAACACGATGGCAGGCTCGGCATTTAACTATGTCATTCAAAGCTATGATCTTGGAGTTAAACGGGCAGCCGAATATCTGGCCGGTCAGAACGAGGGAAATTTTCTTTTTGTAAAAGACCCTGCATGGTCAGGGGTCAATATGGTTGCGGAATCAATGTTCGCTACATTCAGTCATTACGGAGAGTCTATTTATCATCGAAAGGTGATGAGTGTGGAACATCATAAAAAGATAACACAGAGTTTTATCAGAAAAAATAATATAGGCGGAATACTTTGTTATAAAGATGTTGATTCGATAAAGATATTACGTAAATTAAAAGAATGGAAGCTTAATATACCCAATGAGGTATCGCTTGTAAATTATGGCAATACAGAACTCATTGAACTTTTCGACCCCGGGATCACCTCTGTTGACTGTTCTTACAGAGAAATGGTTGTCAGGCTTGAACAAATGTATGAGAACAGTAACTCAAATAATATCAAAGAGCAACATGTGATATTACCTGAATTAAAAATAAGGGAATCTTAATTTTATATATTATGGAAATTTTAAAACAAATAGCTAATTGTGTGGAGTTTGGAAAGATAAATGAAAAATCACCCTATCCGCCAAACATGAAAGGACAGCTCGGTGCCGATGAGCTGGTAAGAAATGCTCTTGATGAAGGCATTGATGCAGACACTATCCTGAAACAGGGATTGATCGTAGGTATGGAAATAGTAGGTATAAAATTCCGCGAGAACAAAGTTTTCGTTCCGCAGGTACTGATGTCGGCTAAAGCAATGACTGCCGGCATGGCACACCTTCGCCCCTATTTTGTTTCAGGAGAAGTGCAACGTAAAGGTAAGTTCATTCTTGGAACAGTGGAAGGCGATTTGCACGACATAGGCAAGAACCTTGTTGGTATGATGCTGGAAGGGAATGGATACGAGGTCATCGATCTTGGAACCGATGTCAAATCCAATATGTTCATCGAGGCACTGGAAGCAAATCCCGGAAGTCTTGTTGGCCTTTCGGCACTGCTCACTACCACAATGAGAAATATGGAAAAAATAGTGTCCGAGATTAAAAAGATCAATCCGAAACAAAAGGTATTCGTCGGCGGAGCCCCGGTATCACAGGAGTATTGCGATAAGATCAATGCCGATTTTTATAGTCCGGATCCACAAGGGGTTATCGAACATGCAAATATGCTGATGGGCGCCTGAAATAAGACTTTTAAAGTAACGTGTTAACACTTAGCTGTTATCCGTAATAATTATTTATGAATAGTTTAGAGCTTGTAAAAAAAGCATTTAAGATAGAACAAGTTGAACGAGTACCCTGGATCCCTTTTGTTGGTTGTCATGCGGGTAAGTTGATCGGATTGACCGCTACTGAATACCTGCGATCGAAAGAGCACATTGTAAAAGGAATCGGGAAATCGATCGAAATGTACAAGGCTGACGGTATTCCCGTTGTTTTCGACCTTCAGATCGAAGCTGAAGCCATGGGTTGTGAATTGAATTGGGTTGACGACAATCCTCCTGCCGTGATCTCACATCCCATGGCCGAAGGTGTTGAGTTGAAAGATATTCCGATGCCGACCATCAACGACGGCAGGATAAAGATGGTGATGGAAACAGCCAAAGAGCTGCGTGAACTTCACCCTGACATTGCACTTTACGGTCTGATCACGGGGCCTTTTACGCTTGCCTTACACCTACTTGGTACCGACATTTTCATGAAACTGATGTTGGAACCCGACTATGTTCATGAGCTGATGCAATTTACCACAAAGGTTGGGAATTTCATGGCTGAAGAGTACATCAAGGCCGGAATTGACGTAGTTGCACTTGTTGATCCCATGACCAGTCAGAT
>JAOZOF010000127.1 GCA_029933425.1 Marinilabiliaceae bacterium | reverse complement strand
TATATTAAATGGAAGAAAAACAATTATAACAATTTTATGCGTGGTTCGGTAGGTATAGCTTATACGAACGCAAAAGAGCGTTATGCGGCAAGTTCTTCTTACGGGCATGTTTATCCAAATGATACATGGTTATACACTCATATTAAGGTTAGTTCAGTAGATAAATCATATATTGTTGTAACCAGTACCACGAATTATGATAATGCCGGAGGAACTGTTGCTAACAGTACAAGTGGTGTGATTCCTGATAATAGATGGAACAGAATACAAATGGGTTCCTTAAATTTAGGTATGGCTGACACAAAGAATGCATCAGCATATATTGAAGTTGGTGAGGTGAAGATAACTAATGATATTCCTGCTGCAACAGAAGCTCCATTTCTTTTTGAAACCGATGTAGTGTATGATTTTTCTGACGGCAATATACCATCGAACTTTACAACGAATGGAAGTTGGAGTATTGATTCTCTGGAATCTCCCAATGGAAACAGTATGTATATTTACGGTAATGTAAATGATTCTGTTTCTGTTTCTGTAACAAATGCATGTGCTGTAATAGTAAAATATAAAGAGGATTATCAGGGAGGGGGATCTTCTGTTACTGCAGGTAATACCCAACGGTTATATGCTTATCAAAATGGTGATATTTATATGGGTTTTGTTGTTTATAGCGGAGGGACAACAGCATATGATTCTGATTGGCGGGAAATGATATTTCCTGTCGATGTAAGCGGAACAGTTAATTTTACATTAAAGTTTTTGTATTACAATAGCCAAAAATTATGGATTGATGAAATTAGGGTTCTGAAATCAAAAAGCTCCAATACTGCACCTTCCGATATCTCGTTGTCAGATCTATCAATAGATGAGAATAGTGCAGTAGGTACTACTGTTGCTGATGTTACTGTAACAGATGCAGATGCTAATGATAAGCCGTCTCTTGAATTGGTTTCCGGAGCAGGAAGTGATGATAATAGTTTTTTCAGGTTTAACGGCAGTAAACTTATTTTGCGTCAAAGTCCTGATTATGAAACAAAGTCGGAATTAAAAGTTAGAATAAGAGCAACTGACGAAAGCCTTGAATATATCGAGAAAACATTTACCATTACCATTAACGACGTGAACGAGGCTCCGGTTGCTGAAGACGGCCAGTCATTTGATATTAATGAAAATAGTTCATGCACTGTTTTGGGTACTGTACAAGCCGAAGATGAAGACTCTAACTCTACACTATATTTTTCTATTTTATCAAGTGATTATGAAGGAGCTTTTGATATTAATCTAACTTCAGGAGATATAACATTTGACCCTCAAGAAGATTGTGTCGAGATCGATCCTGAATCAGGTGAAATGGATTGTTCAAATTTGTATGATCTGAATTTTGAATATAAATCACAATATACTCTTAAGATAAGGGTTTACGATAACGGAGACCTTTCTGACACTACACTTGTGACTATTAACATAAATGACGTAAATGAAGCTCCTAAAATTGGATCAGGTCAGGTGTTCGATATCGACGAGAATAGTGCAACAAGTTCAGTTGTGGGCACAGTACTTGCTTATGATGAAGATGCCGATGACACAAAAACATATTCGATTACCGCTGGTAACGATGCCGGAATGTTTGCTATTGACGCATCAACGGGTGAAATTACTACAGTCTCCGCAGCATTGGATTATGAAGATACACATCAGTATATTCTCGAAATAAAGGTGGCTGATAATGGAAATCTTTCAGATACAAAGTCTATAAAGATCAATGTAAATAACCTTAATGACAACGCTCCTGTAATAACAGATGATCAGGAATTCGATATTGATGAGAACAGTGCAACTGGTACGTCAGCCGGAACAGTAGAGGCTACAGATGCAGATGCAGATGCTTCACTCTCATATTCGATTACTGCTGGTAATGATGCCGGACTGTTCAGTATTAACTCTTCAACAGGTGAGATCACAGCAGCATCAGATGTTCTTGATTTTGAAACCGTATCTCAATACACTTTTAATATTGAAGTTACCGATGGAACGTTTACCGATAATAATGATGTAACAATCAACATAAATAATCTTAATGATAATGCTCCTGTAATTGAAAGTGCCGAAATTACCATTGACGAGGGCACAGCAAACGGAACTGTAATTTATACGCTTCAAATGAGTGATCCCGACGGCGATCTGAATCCTCTTACGTTTACCCCGACACAGGGACACGATGCTCTTGATTTGAGCGGTGATGATATCATAGTAGCTGATGCTTTGAAATTGGATTACGAAACAGATCAGACAATAGAATTGAAAGGGTATGTTTCTGACGGTACATTTACCGATGATGCTGTACTGACGATCCATCTGAACAATTTAAATGACAATGTTCCGGTAATGGATGCAGTTAATATTGATGTTCCTGAAAGGGAAACAAACGGTACGGTAGTGGCTATCTTTGCCGCAACCGATGCTGATGGAGACCTGGATCCTATATCTTATTCATTTGTGTCAGGGAAAGATCATCCTGCTTTCTCAATTTCAGGAAATGAACTGATCGTTGCTGACGGAAGTGAACTTGATTTTGAGACCGAACCATCTATCACAATGCAGGTGTCCATTTCTGACGGAACACATACATCAACAGCAGATATTAATATAACTGTTACCGATGTGGCTGACGACAAACCTTCGATTACCGCACAACCACAGTCTGTTGAAGTTTGTGAAGGCGACAATGCAACATTAAACATTACGGCAGAAGGCAACGGAACTTTGAGCTACGATTGGCTTAAAAATGGCGTTTCTCTTGGTAAACCTGATGATGTTTCACTTGTGTTGGATGCTGATGAGATCGATGGATCAGCTTCGTACAGTTGTAAAGTAACCAATGAGTTTGGGGAGGATGTTTCCATAAACGCTTCAGTTACTGTAAGGCAATTGCCGGCAGTTGATATTGGTGATGATATGGTGATAACCACAACTCAGTCAGTAACACTGGATGCAGGTTCCGGATTTGATTCATATTTATGGAGTGATAACAGTACAGATCAGACAATGTTGTTCGAAGGCAGTGTTTATGATGTTGGCATCCATAATGTTTCTGTAACCGTTTCTGATGATCTGGGATGTGAGAATTCTGATGAGGTTTCAATAGAAGTAACAACTGCTACATCTGTCGATCAGAAAATGATGCCGGAGTTGAGTATTTATCCTAATCCGGTTACTTCAGGATTTATTAACATCAGGGCAACGGGCATAGCCGGACTTGTTAACATAGAGGTAATGAGCATGAGTGGTCAAATCATAAAGGTTTTGAACAAATTTGACCTGTCGGGAATCCGACATATCGATCTGCAAGATGTAAGTAAAGGTATGTACCTGATAAGGATCTTTAACGAGAACTATCAGAAAACTGAAAAAATCATAATAAAATAGGTGATATATGTAATAATTGTTAAGAGTTGCCCTTTTGTTTAGGGCAGCTCTTTTTTTTATAACTTAATTCTGTCTATCTTTACAATCGGATTTTATAAAACAGTACATGAATTTTTTTAAAGAACACACTTTCCACATTCCGGTTCTCGGAATTGGATATTCACTCGACACCCCCGTTAAAGTAGCACCTTATGGAATTTCTTCGGTTATTTCATTGGTTGATGATGCTTTGATAGAGGATATGCGCAAATTTTATTGCGAAAAGATAGACGCCCCGTTTCAGGCGATCTCTGAAAAGGTCGAGGATTTCAGAGCAAAAAGGATCACAGCTTATTTGAATCTGGTTGATGATCTTGTAAATGATAAAGTAGACGAGTTGATGCAATCAGCTCAAAAGGCCGGTACCGAGATTGAAAAGTATATTGATATGTTGCCGGACTTTGCAGAGATAAAGCAGAAGTTTAATCTTTTAGACAAGGGTAAGCAAGCTTACGAAGATGTCAGTAACTGGATGAATGAATATTTTAATCCCGGTTCTATTGATGTTAACATCATGACCAAGCTGGACAAGGCCAACGTTAAAGACGGAAAAGAGTTGCCAATCGAATACAATGATGCTCATGCGGCGCTCAGAGGTTTTGCAAACAGTAAACTAAACTCGGGAATTGTATTTTCGGCGGGAATGAGCCCGAGATTATACAGTTATCTTGAGAATTTTAAGGACTTCTTTCCTGATGCAATGGGAGAGATAAAAAAGAAGATCATACTTAAAGTAAGTGATTTCCGTTCAGCACTTGTGCAGGGAAAGATGCTTGCTGCAAAAGGACTTTGGATATCGGAATACAGAATTGAATCAGGTGTAAATTGCGGAGGCCATGCTTTCCCGACTAACGGTGTTTTGTTTGGCCCTATCCTTGAAGAGTTTCGTCAGAAGAGGGATCAGCTTTATGAGACATGTATCAGTGCATACAAGGCTGCTCTTCAGAAAAAAGAGATCAGGGAGCCTGCAAAGGAACCGGAAATAATTATTACTGCTCAAGGTGGTGTCGGCACAACCGAAGAGCATCAGTTCCTGATGGATCATTACAATCTCGACAGGATCGGCTGGGGGTCTCCTTTTATGCTTGTACCCGAAGTGGTAAGTATCGACAAGGGTACAGTTGATCTTCTTGCAGATGCAAAGGAGAAAGATCTTTACTTCAGCGGAATATCACCACTCGGCGTTCCTTTCAACAGTGTAAAGGGAACTACCATGGAGTTCAAAAAGCTGGAAATGGCAAAGGCAGGAAAGCCCGGAGCTCCCTGTACCAAGCAATTCCTGAAATACAACACAGAGTTTACCGAAAAGCCTATCTGTACGGCATCACGCCAGTATCAGACAAGAAAAATAAAGGAACTGAAAAAGTTGAACCTTCCTGAGAACGAGTACAGAGAAGCATACAACAAGATAATTGAAAAAGAGTGTATTTGTGTGGGATTGGGTGTTGCCTCAAACAAAGCAAAGAATATCCCGGTAAAACAGCATATCGATAAGGTCAGTGTATGTCCCGGGCCGAACATTGCATATTTCTCGAAGGAGATGACGCTGAAGGATATGGTTGATCATATCTACGGCCGGAAAAATATGCTTGACAACAGGCCACGTCCGCACATGTTCCTCAAAGAGCTTGGAATGTATCTAGATATTTACAAGGAGCGTTGCGAAGCTTTTCTGAAAGATCCTGAAAACAAAAAAGAGAAGAAACAGCTTTCACAGTTTCGTAAGAATATTTTCGAAGGTGTTGAGTACTATCGTGAACTTTTCAGGGAAAAGAAAAAAGAGGTTATTGAGGAAATGGACAGGATGCTGAGTAAATATCCGATCCTGCAAAAAGAGCCTGAGGCAGAAATGGTATAAGGCAAATTTAACAAATAAATGGGGTGGTTTTCCGGAAAGGAATTCCACCCTTTTCTGTTTTATTAAACAGGGTTGATGGAATGAAAATTTTATAAGCCCCCGGAGTTATTCGCATCATTGTGTATCTTTATCCGGTCAACATCAAGCCGGACAATAATCTATATTATCATGAAACGTGCGTTCACCGGGTTCTCAATAGGAGATATGAGCCTTAAAAACAGGATCATAAAAACTGCCACATACGAAGGGATGTACCGAGACGGACTGCCAACACCTGAACTGACGAAGCATCATACAGAAATAGCTGAGGGTGGTGTGGCTCTCACTACAGTTTCTTACGGAGCTGTCACTGCCGACGGAAGAACATTTAAAGAGCAGATGTACCTGAATGATAAAAGCATTGCAAAACTCGGATCGCTTGCCGGGGAAGTACATAAGGCCGGAGGTAAAGTATCCATACAACTTACACATTGCGGATACTTCTCTAAAAATACGGATATTCCCCGGTCCATAGGTCCGAGCAGGCTTTTTAATGAATATGGATTTATGTCGGGACTTGCCTTTTCGAAAGAGATGGACAGGCTCGATATGGACAGGATATCCCGTGCATTTGCCGATTCTGCCCTGAAACTGAAGGATGCAGGATTCGATGCTGTTGAGGTCCACATGGGGCACGGCTATCTGCTCAGCCAGTTTTTAAGTCCCTGGACGAACAGGCGGAAAGATGAATACGGCGGAAGTATTGAGAACAGGGCGAGGTTCCCTCTCGAGGTTTTTAAAAAGGTCAGACAAAAAGTGGGCAGCAATTTTCCTGTATTTGTAAAACTGAATCTTGCCGACGG
This sequence comes from Marinilabiliaceae bacterium, assembly GCA_029933425.1. Taxonomy (GTDB): domain Bacteria; phylum Bacteroidota; class Bacteroidia; order Bacteroidales; family Marinilabiliaceae; genus JAADEM01. The sequence goes on along the minus strand of JAOZOF010000127.1, from coordinate 3,348 downwards.
CTTTAAGGGCGGTTTCTCCCTTGATGATTGTAAATATGTTTCACGTGAGCTTGAAAAGGAGGGGTGTTCAGCAATCGTTCTCAGTGGCGGATTTACCAGCAAAACCCCGTTTTATCTTTTACGGGGCGATGTACCGCTGAAGGGTATGATCCAAAATGGTGAGAACATTGCTGAAAAACTGACCATGGCTCTTTTCGGACCGTTCATGATAAAAAAATATGAGTTTGAACCTAACTTCTTTCTGGCCCAGGCTATGGAGATAAGAAAAGCTGTAAAGATGCCATTGGTGTACCTGGGTGGTGTGAACTCGAAAAAAGATATCGAAACAGTTATGAATGCAGGTTTTGAACTGATAGCCCTTGGCCGTCCTCTGATACATGATCCCGGTTTTCTTTTAAAACTAAAGTCGGGGGAAATTGAAGAGTCAGGTTGCACAAGATGCAATGAATGCATTGTGGAAATGGACAGGGGAGGAGTGAGGTGTACCTTGGATGAATTGCAGTAACCACTTGATGCCGAATCAATGATTTTATAGCTGAATGGAGTAGTGTTTTTATACTTATCAGAGTTGTTCATCTATTTCATCTACTTTACTGTTCAAAACAAAGTAGCCGGTAATTGACAACACTCACCAAGCATCCTTGTTATTCCTCAACTACCTTCACATTCTTGAACATAAACAGATTATCGCTTAGCCTTAGAGGTTTGCCGCTGGCGGTGGTTACATTCCTGAGGACGACTTGTTTGGTTATAACATATGGGAATTTTTCCCGGTAGGAACTGTCTTTCATTTGAGGATTGAAATCGGCAAAGATGGCAGGGCCCTTGTAATCCTCCGGATGGTTCGAGTCATCGATAAAAAGGTTTTCTATGATTATCCGTTCAGGCATATAGCAGGTGTAGCCGAAATCATGATGCCCCGAATTATACCCGGTAAACAGACTTGCACTGACAGGTTTGCCTCCGGAAGGCACGAAAACACAGTTGCGGATAATGAACTCTCCGTGCCATGTACTGCCGTAGTCGGAGCGGAGGTTGATGAGACTCCTTCCGCGGATGGTGGAGTTCTCCACGGTAAACACACCTGTTCCAATGGCATTGATACCCATGTATCCAAGAGTTGAGTTGCGGATAGTGGCATTGGCCACTCCCATGTGGGCATCGAACCGGGAGAAAGTGCAACTGTCGTAAAGAAGGTTCTTGCAGTAGTTGGACCCGATGATCCCCCAATATGTTCTGTCGTTGATGTCATTTGTCTGGCTGCAGTTCACGAATGAAACATTTATGGCACGGCCCACTGAAATGTCGTACGAACCCATGGAGACAGGCTTCCCTGCCGACCCGATGGTACGGTATGTTTTGTGTCCGGTGAGGAGGGTATTCTTAACGGTTACGTTGTAGCAGTCGCGGATATTGATGAACCCACCGTAAGGTGCACCATGATCGCCTTCACCTGTGATCCGGTGTTCAAGGCCGTCCACAACAACATTGGAACGCCTGATCGCGATATTCCTGCTGTAATAGGTGTACTTTGATTCTGCTTTGTTGGCAATGGTTGTAAAATGTCCTCCGGTGATCTTCAGTGTCGTCTCGTCTAAGGGTAAAGCCATGATATCTGTTATCCGGTCAAAATCCCAGATAATGGGGGCGTCCGGATCAACATTGCTGTTCTTATCAACCATAAAAATATCCGTTTGAGGAGATCCGTTATTTTGGTTCGGTCCGAAACGGATATAGCGCTTTACAGTGGTATCCGTGACGGTGATCAGACAGGGGCCGGGCAGGGAAATATCAATTCTCTCCTGATCCCTCTTAAGCGAGGATATCCCTCTAGGCTTGAACCATTTCTGTCCGGAACTGACCATGAAAACAGGAGTATTGCGGTTCTCTACTTCGGTATCATCAATGATGAATTTAGCCGTCCCGAAATCGGTGTTGGTGCGGATTATCACGGTGCGCTCCTTTCCTCCAATGTAGTAGGTAGCACCATCATCGGCTTTCACCTCAAAGCCGGACTGATTTGCGAATGCATGGGTTGCCGCAATGGTATTTATATCATCTGCTTTGCCATCGCCTTTGGCACCGAAGTCGCTGTAACTTACATATCCGGCGGCTTTAAATTTTGCAGCATCCTTCGGGGATACATTTATTTTTAATATCCCGTTTTCCCCGGTTTTCACACTGGTTCTTTTCTTGTGGTAGGTGATCACTACATTTCTGGGCGTGCTTTCGGTCTGTCCCTGCGACACAATTGCACAGGAAAATAATAAGAGTAATAAGAGTAAGTGTTTCATCATTAGTCAGTTTATTATTATGGGGATACAATTATGTTCCGAACGAACCCGGCTATGAGCAGTGCGGAGTTTCAACGTTACTCATTCTCTTCATAGTAATACGAATAGTCGATCCCTTTCATGAATATTTCACGGTCGTTGATCTTGTCTGTTAAAGCATTTTTTATAAGGTTTTTCAAAACACTGCTGTTAGTCGGACTTTGCATCATTGCGTTCATATAATCCTTTTTGCTCATTTTACTCCAATCAACACATCTTCTCAAGCGCTTTTTTAAGATCAAATCCAACCATATCCGGGTGCTTCTGCCGTTGTCTTCCATAAACGGGTGGGCAATGTTCATTTCTATATATTTATCCACGATCTCGTCTAATGTAGTTTCGGGCATTGCATCTATTTGCTTTAATGTTTCGCCCAGAAAGTGTGATACAGCAAATTGAAAACTGCCTTTTGAAATGTTTTTTTGCCTTATTTGTCCGGCAAAATCATACAAGTTGCCAAACAGATAAGCGTGAATTTGTTGTAATCCTTTAGTTGTGCCTACTTCAATGCTGTTAATAAATGAACTTTCAAACAAGGCATACGCTTTTGTTTTTACTTTTTCTGTCTATGCTTTCTTCACTAAAAGTAAACCATTCAATAAACCGGTTGGCTTTTGTTCCTGGAAATGTTTTACCTAAGGCAATAATGCCGTTATAGTCTAGCATATCGGATTTATATTGTTTGCCGTCTGCCGCAGTTAATTTCAGTTGGGTAGTGGCACTAACCAACTGACTATTTTCTTTCTTCAACTTGGCTTTGAGGTATTTCCAATAGTTACGGGTTTTAGTATAGTCGTTCTGGTCAGTAAGCACTGCAACAATATCCAATACTGAGAACCACCACTTGGAGTTTTTTTCGTCTCAGACAGCACGTACTTCCCGATCGTTAAAAAAACGTATGGATATTTTTCCCTTACTCATATTTTTATTTTTACAACTAATTGCGGCATGCACTATATTTTTTGTTGAACTAAACCCCGCCATAAGGCGGGGCAGCCTATTGCCCATACAAGTT
>JAOZOF010000126.1 GCA_029933425.1 Marinilabiliaceae bacterium | reverse complement strand
AAGCAGTTCATTTTGATGATGTGGATGAATTGAATGAACATTTAAAAAAACATCCTTTAAAAGGATATAAGATCCTTGTTAAAGGGTCCCGAAGCAATCAACTTGAAAAAGTTATTAATTCTTTATAAAAATTTATCTTTACCATTGTAAAAACTCAAGCAAAATGAAAAGTTGGTTTATAACTGCGATCATTACCGGAGTATTACTACAATTAAATGTGTTATCTCTGTCATCTCAGAACTCCAACTCTAAAATCCGTATAGGAAACTATTACGGCGGCCTCAGCTTTGATGGAATAGTGAACGACACATGCTGGATGCATGCAGACTCAATATCCAACCTTACGATGGTTGAACCCAACGAGGGAAAAACTCCTGAATTCCCGACAGTGGTAAGGATACTGGCAAACAAAAAAGAGGTAATCCTTGGAATTATCTGCTACGACAATGACCCCAAAAAGATAACTGCATTTTCTAAAGCACGTGATTCAGAATTAAGAGGTGAAGACTACATAAAATTTGTATTCGACACATACCTTGACGGACGTACGGGATACATTTTCGCCATCAATCCCAACGGCGCAAGATACGATGCTCTCAGTACCCGCCACGGAGAATCGGAAGATGAAAACTGGGACGGGATATGGCAGGCAAAAACCCATATCGGCAAAAACTATTGGTCAGCGGAAATACGAATCCCCGTAAAGAACATGACCTTTAAAAAAAAGATGCATGAATGGGGTTTTAACATCGAGAGAAGAGTTCAGCGACTTATGGAAACAGACCGGTGGACGGGTGCCAAACGGGATTACAATGTAGCACAAACTAGTGTTGCCGGGCTTCTTGAAGGATTACCGTCATTCTCTCTTGGATGGGGATTACAGATAAAACCGGCCACTGTTTTTGATGTTTCAAAAAAAGCAGGTGAGAAAAGTGTCTTCGACTGGCGCAACAGTCTCGACATTACCCAGCGTATAACTCCGGAGATAACAGGTCAACTGACGATTAATACTGATTTTGCCGAAACAGAAGTTGATACAAGACGTACTAATCTTACCAGGTTCCCTTTACTATTCCCCGAAAAAAGGCAGTTCTTCCAGGAAGGATCCGACATTTATGCTTTCGGGCTCGGACTTAGCAGAAGCCTTATCCCTTTTTATAGCCGGAGAATTGGACTTTTTGAAGGCAACAAGGTTCCATTGGTTGTGGGAGGAAAAGTAAACGGGAAAGTGAAGAACACGAACTTCGGGGCATTGTTTACCCGCACAGGAGAAGTCGATTCACTTCTGAATCCGACTAACATGGGTGTAATTCGCATAAAACAAAATATATTCAAAGAATCAACCGTAGGTATGATAACCACTTTCGGTGATCCAGCCAATCGCTCTAACAGCTTCTCTACCGGTGTTGATTTTACATACAGAACATCCACCTATAAAGGTGACAAGAACATGCTCATAGGTGGCTGGGGAATGTATAACAACAGGGAAGACATGACAGGTGACCGGGCTGCTTTCGGTGTTTCGTTCGATTACCCAAATGACCTCTGGGACATATTTGCATCGTACAAATACATAGGTGACAATTTTGACCCTTCTCTCGGATTTGTTCCCCGACGTGGAATAAAATCATACAGTCTCTCTGTCGATTACATGCCACGCCCGGAAAAAATAAAGTTCATTCGACAATTTTTCTTTGAGTCATATTACAGTCTGGTGACAGATATGAATAACCACTGGGAGAGTTATACTGTATTTACAGCACCATTTCATTTCAGTATGGAGAGTGGCGACCGTTTTGAATTCAACATTAAGCCGGCCGGTGAATATCTGAAAGAACCGTTTGAGATCGCTCCGGGAGTAGTGATCCCTGCAGGCGGATATAACTGGGTGCGTTCCAGAATAGAGCTGGAGACTGCAAGTAAACGACGGGTTAACGGTCAGATAACATGGTGGTATGGAGGATTCTACAACGGCAAACTGGACCAGATAGAACTCCAGGTCTCACTACGTCCTGCCCAATGGGCTATAATTGAGCTTAATTACGAAAAGAACATAGGACGACTTCCATGGGGCGACTTCGACCAGAATCTTGTAGGTGCGCGTCTTTCCCTTAATTTCACTTCTGATATGCAGCTCACCTCATTCATTCAGTATGACGACATAAGCCATGAAATAGGTACAAACACACGTTTCCGCTGGACATTCCTGCCAAGGGGTGACATATTCATCGTGTACAATCATAACATGAACAGGGATATCGAGAACAGAGATTTCAACTTCATGTCGAATCAGCTGATAGCAAAATTCACATATAGCTTCTGGCTGTAATTGTTAGCGAAGGTGTCGCTTCAAGCAAAGCCCTCGCTCTCACTTAAGTTCTTTGAATGTTCTCTGTTTCTTAAAAAAGAAATGCCAGACCAGGCTACCATTGAATATCTCATCATGAATATCTTTATTCACTTCCGGGAGCTGCTTTTTACGCTTACGCAACATAGAACCCAGGTTTTTATAGAAAGAGAAGTGAGCCTTTAGAACTGCTGAGAAAAATGCAAATTCTCCCTTAGCAAGAAAATGCAATCCCGCAATACCATCAAGCAACATACGGATAAGCAGCCTGCGACGGAACTTTTTTTCCGGAAGGTTCTTCACAAGCATGTAAAGGTTATTCCTGAAGTTCAGGTATGTTTTATGAGAATTCTGCTGGTTCAATGTACCGCCACCGAGGTGATATACCACGCTTTGAGTAACACTCATTATCCTGTAACCCCGGTTCAGTATTCTCCAGCAAAGATCAATCTCTTCCATGTGAGCAAAGAAATCCTCATCAAGGCCTCCGTATCCGTTGTAAATCTCCGAACGAATCATCAGGGCAGCGCCACTTCCCCAAAATACAGGTATTGGCTCATCGTATTGCCCTTCATCCTTCTCAAGAACATCGAAGATACGGCCACGACAAAAGGGGAAACCGTACTTATCGATGAAACCTCCCGCTGCCCCTGCATACTCAAACATTTCAGGCTCTTTATAACTTCTGATCTTGGGTGCACAAGCCGCTGTTTCAGGATCTGAATCCATCATTTCAATGAGCGGAGGCAGCCAGTTCTCACCCGGAGCCACATCGGAATTCAACAACAGGAAATATTCGGCGTCTATCTGGTGCAATGCTTTATTGTATCCTCCGGCAAAACCGTAATTTTTATCAAGCAGGATCAACTTTACATCCGGGAAATTCTCTTTGATGTACTCAACGCTTCCATCATCAGAGTTATTATCGGCCACAATGACCTCTACCCCTTCAACCTCCGAATTGGCAACCACCTCAGGCAAATATGTCTTTAACAATTTAAGCCCGTTCCAGTTTAATATTACAACAGCAACCTTAGTTCTGCTCATCACCTCCGTTTTTTTCAATCGACTTACACGACCTGTCCGTTACATGTTTCCAACGCCTGTGTGACCAAAGCCAATATTCGGGCTTTCGTCTGATGTCCTCTTCAAGATATTTCATCACAGTGTCGATTATTTCAAACTCCTTTGTATCCTTTGCATTCTCGAAAAGAGGGATAAATTTAACTTTGTAATATCCCCGTTTCACTTTATCCATCCTGGCATAAATCACTACATCATTGAATTTAACAGCCATCTTCTCCAAGCCCATGTGAACCGGTGTTTTCTGATTAAGGAAACATGTATAATGCTGTATCTGATTTTTATTAGGTGTTTGGTCGGCAATAACTCCTATAATGTACTTTATCCCATCACGTTTTAATCTGAGCAGATCACGAAAAACAGTTTTCATTGGCAGAATACTGCCATCGGTATTCGATCTCAATGTGTACATATACCTGTCGAACAATTTACTTTTCAGCGGTTTATAAATTGCTCCACCCTGATGTTTCAATACAAGATTTGCAGCACCTATCCATTCCCAGTTACCGTAATGGCCCATTGCCACCAGGATATCCCTGCCCTGATCAAAGATCTTATCCGGATATTCTATATTTTCAAAAACAATATGTTTTCCAAATGATCTTTTCGACATTGTATGAAGCTTAATCACCTCAACGAAAAGATCTGAAAAATGATGATAAAATTTATTTCTGATCTTTCTGATCTCCTTTTCACTTTTCTCAGGAAATGAATACCTGAGATTTTCAAGTATCACACTGTTTCGATAACCCACAATCCTGATCACAACATAAAATATGTCTGACAGAAAATAAAGCACTCTCCACGGCAGAATACCTAATGCACCCATGCTGTAGTATAAAAGCCAGAACTTGAAATTCTCCATTTGATCTTAGTTCTAAATCAGGTTTTAACCGGTCAGTTATTAATTCCTTTTTCCATTATTCCATAAATGATCTTTTGCATCTCGTCGAAGATATTACCATTTGCAGCTACTATCTTGCCGCCAAAAAGAAAATCATCCCCTCCTTTAAAATCCGAAACCTTTCCTCCTGCTTCTCTAATGAGGATAACACCTGCTGCCACATCCCACGGATGCAGACCATACTCATAAAAAGCATCATAACGTCCGCACGAGACATAAGCCAGATCGGTAGCTGCCGACCCTAGTCTCCTTACTCCGTGAGAATGTTTCATGAAAAAGTCCATCGTATCCATGAACGGGTCAATATAAGAAAAATCACTGTAAGGAAATCCTGTTGCGATAAGACTGTCGGCCACCTTTTCTTTACCTGAAACAGTGACCTTTTTACCGTTCAGCCATGTCCCTCCTCCTTTCCAGGCATAAAACACCTCATCCATAACTATCTCGTAAACAACTCCAACTATAGGTTCATCGTTCCGGACCAAAGCAATACTAATTGCATAAGGCGGAGCCCCGTGAATGAAATTCGTTGTTCCATCTATCGGATCAACTATCCAGTTGTACTTTTTTGCCCTTTCTTCAATAGAATCCTCCTCAAGGATGAACCCGGCACCCGGCACTAAATTTTCAATAGCGCTGACTATGCGGTCCTGCGAAAGCTTGTCAACACGCGTAACAAAATCATTCAACCCTTTAACCTCAACCGACAATCCTCCCTGATCGCGCGTCTCTTTAACAAAACGACCTGTTTCTTTAGCGATCTCAACAACCCTGTTGCATATATTTTCTAAATTCATATCTGTGAAATTATTTTTCCAACTATCGATCCTCCGTTAAATGACAGAAACTGCAACCGTACATCCCTGATCTGATTTACCAGATTTTTATCGTAGGGTACAGAAACCCTGATGTAATTTTCCGTAAATCCGAACATCTCTCCGTCCTGCTCTGTTTTTTCAAACAGCACTTTTGCTTCCGTTCCGAGAAACCTTTTGTAAAACTCCAGCATTTTCTTTTCCGACAGTTCATGAAGCTCCCTGCTCCTCTCCTTCCTCACTTCCACGGGAACCACTTCCTTTATTTTCAATGCCTGTGTGTCCGGTCGTTCGGAATAAGTAAAAACATGCAGTTGCGAATAATCGATGCTGTTTACAAAATCCACTGTTTCACGGTAAAGCTCCTCAGTCTCTCCCCTCACACCGGTTATCACATCAACACCGATAAACGCATGCGGCAACTTTTTCCTGATGTAATCGATACGATCTGCAAAAAGCTTTGTATCGTATTTTCGCTTCATCAGCTTCAGAACAGTATCAGAACCTGATTGCAAAGGAACATGAAAATGCGGCATGAATTTTTCGGACTCTGCCACAAAATCGATCACCTCATTTGTCAGTAAATTAGGTTCAATGGAAGAGATACGGTATCGTTCCACTCCATCAAGCTTATCCAGCTCTTTGATCAAACCTAAAAACGACTCGCCGTTATGCTTCCCGAAATCACCTATATTCACTCCCGTCAGCACAATCTCTTTTGCGCCTGTTTTTATTGCCTCTTTGGCCTGCTCAACAGTATCTGCTATTGTTCCGCTGCGGCTTAATCCCCGTGCAAACGGAATTGTGCAATACGAACAAAAATAATCACATCCGTCCTGTATCTTCAGAAAACACCTTGTACGATCACCTGAAGAGTATGTCGGCTTAAACTCTTTTGTTTTCAGTATATCCCCGCTTACAACCTCCGGCCTGGCTTTTTTATCCAAAGAATCAAGATACTCGAGCACATCCATCTTCTCATTGGAGCCAAGTATCAAATCCACACCTTCGATCTTCGATATCTCACCTGGTTTAAGCTGTGCAAAACATCCTGTCACTATCACAAAAGCATCCGGATTTTTTTTCACTGCCCGTTTTATCGCCTGCTTACATTTCTTATCGGCTATCTCGGTAACAGAACAGGTATTGATGACATAAACATCCGCCTTATCACTGAAGTTAACACGCTGAAATCCGGCATTCAGCATAAAACGTGCCACACCTGACGTCTCACTGAAGTTCAGCTTACAACCCAATGTAAAGAAAGCAACTTTTTTATTCTCAAAAACAGCTCTGTCTATCATTCAACACCCGTTAAGTTTTTATGCCCGCAAAAGTATTAAAAAACAACGGATTTAACTATGTGAGATTAGAATTTACCTCAGAAACGCCAAGACGCAAATATTAATTTGCACCTCAGCGTCTAAGGTATTTGCAATAAAATGTTTATCAAAGAATGTGTGAAGCAAGTTCAGCCAGATAGCTACGCTCACCTTTTATCAGGTTCACATGAGCAAACAGGTCTTGTCCCTTCATCTTATCGGTAAGATAAGCCAATCCGTTCGATTGCATATCAAGGTAAGGACTGTCTATCTGCTCAATGTCGCCAGTAAATACCATCTTCGTTCCCTCGCCTGCACGGGTAATTATCGTTTTCACCTCATGCGGAGTAAGATTCTGGGCCTCATCGATTATGAAGAACGAATCACTAAGGCTACGACCGCGAATGTATGCCAACGGGGTGATAACCAACTGCTCGTTCCTCAGCATCTCATCAATGAGAAAATTCTCTTTACCCTGAGACTTGAACCTGCTTTTAATGACTCCGAGGTTATCGAACAGAGGCTGCATGTAAGGCCCTATCTTCTCCTTAACATCACCGGGAAGGAAACCGAGATCGCGATTTGCCAGCGGCACAATAGGTCTTGCCAGCAATATCTGGTTGTACTGATCATGCTGCTGAAGCGCTGATGCCAGTGCAAGAAGCGTCTTCCCTGTCCCTGCCTTACCGGTAAGCGATACAAGTTTAATGTCAGGGTTCATCAAGGCATGAAGCGAGAAAGTCTGCTCCGCATTGCGGGGTTCAATACCGAAAGCACTGTGCTTCTCCACACGGTGGATCATATTGTTGAAAGGATCGTAATATGCCAGAACGCTCTGATTACCGTTCCTTAACACAAAATACTGATTGGCAGGCATTTCAACCTCTAAAGGAAATTCTTCTCTTGCAACTGCAGTATTTTCATAAAGTTTAGCAATAAAAGCCTGATCAAAATCTTCATATATTTCAACCCCTTTGTAAAGAACATCAAGGTCCTTCACTTTATCTGACTCATAATCCTGCGAATGAATACCCAAAGATTTGGCCTTCATCCGCATGTTGATGTCCTTTGTTATGAGAATGACCTTCCGTTTCGGAAATTTATCCTTAACAAAAAGAGTAATGGCAAGGATCCTGTGATCAGCATTCTTTTCGGAGAAAGATTCATTCATGATTTCGGGAAAAGGTTTCCCTGTGGCAACAAATATCTTGCCTTTGCCGGTACCAAGCGGAACACCGTCGCTGAACAGCTTTTCACCGGCAAGTCGGTCTATCTCCCGCACAAACTCTCTGGCCTGGTAATTGATATGGTCATTCCCCTTTTTAAATTTATCGAGTTCTTCCAGAACCACAATAGGGATAATAATGTCATTGTCGTCAAAGTTGTAGATACACTGATGGTCGTGAAGCAACACATTGGTATCCAGAATAAATATCTTTTTAGCCATAATAAAATATTTTTAGTTACTTAAATTTAATAATTAAAACGTAAGTTCATCATAAAACCGTATCCTTTTAATCACACATTTTATTTATTTAACTTTACCAATTCAATTAATTACAATAATTATCATTAACGCACATGTAATGACTTACGAGGAGGCAACACAGTTCCTGTTTGAACAACTGCCGATGTATCAACGGCAGGGTAAATCTGCTTACAAAGCCGATCTCAATACCACTATTCAGTTAGATGAGTATTTCGAACATCCGCACAGGAATTACAAAACGATACATGTGGCAGGCACGAACGGTAAAGGCAGTGTGTCACACATGCTTGCTTCCGTACTGATGCAGGCAGGATACAAAACAGGATTGTACACCTCTCCTCACCTGAAGGATTTCAGGGAAAGGATCAGGATAAACGGCGTACCCGTTCCCAAAGAAGAAGTGATATCATTCGTTGGTGATCATGCAGAGATCATAAATAAACTAAAACCTTCTTTCTTTGAAATGACTGCCGCAATGGCATTTGAGTATTTCAAAAAAGAAAAAGTTGACGTTTCTGTAATTGAGGTAGGAATGGGAGGAAGACTCGATTCAACGAACATCATCACACCCGACCTGTCGATAATAACAAATATCGGTCTTGACCACACACAATTTCTCGGCAACACAAAGCAATTAATTGCAAAAGAAAAAGCCGGGATAATAAAACCTCACATACCGGTATTGATAGGTGAGACCGACAATGAGACGAAAGATGTATTCATTGAAGTTACAAATCAAAAGCAGTCTCCTCTTAAATTTGCCGATAAAATATACAACATTCCTTTCTCAACTTTCTCTGCCAATAACAAACAAATAATGCAGGTTCATTCAAAGAAAGAACTTGTTTTTAAAGACCTGAAAGTTTCACTGTCCGGATGGTATCAGCGAAAGAACACGGTGACAGCTCTTGCTGCCATTGAAATATTGAAAAGTGCAGGGTACAACATTGAAAGATCACATATTTATGAAGGTCTTGAAAATGTTCAGAAGTCTACCGGTTTATTGGGAAGATGGCAGATACTCGGATCGAATCCCCGGATCATCTGCGATACGGGCCACAATGAGGGCGGAGTGAAAGCCATTGTTGAACAAATAAAGAATACTCCTTACCACAATTTGCATATTGTTTGGGGTACGGTTAACGATAAGGACATAAAAAAGATCCTATCAATTCTTCCCAAAGATGCAAAATACTACTTTACAAAAGCATCCATCCCACGTGCACTGGATGAAAAGATTCTGTGGCAAAAAGCCGGCAATGAAGGATTGAAAGGCAATTACTACCCTGATGCCGTAACAGCATTGAATGAGGCCAAAAAAGAGGCAATCCCTAACGATCTGATTTTCATAGGAGGCAGCACATTTATAGTTGCTGATATTCTTTAAATTAAATATTTTTTTTGGGCAGATAAAAAAAGAGTTCTATATTTGCACACGCTTTTGAAAAAGCACACCTTTTAGTCTTAAAAAGTTAAGGCACAAAACTAATTTATTGCATTGCATTAAGGGCGATTAGCTCAGTTGGTTCAGAGCACTTGGTTTACACCCAAGGGGTCGGGG
>JAOZOF010000018.1:11289-29215 GCA_029933425.1 Marinilabiliaceae bacterium | reverse complement strand
AAAAATTGCACAGAAAATGACAGAATTATCTTGTTTAGGTGAAAAAAATACAATAGTTACTGTTATTTTAAGAAAAATTAACTTATATTTAGACTTGAAACTTAACACAAATTAATTATGAAATTAAAGATCAAATTATTTAATGTAAATGATTCCGGCTAAAACATTAGGTTTTCGGAAAATTTCCAAGTATTAATTACTCTATTTTTAAATCCTGTTTATCAGGTAAATTTAAACCCTATTAATTAATTTTAAACCTTAATTCTATGATGCGTAGATTATCTTTAATCTTGTTTTTAACAGTCTTTGTAGGCATTAGTTCTATGTTTGCCCAGACAAAGACCATTACCGGAACGGTTACCGATAGTGAAGATGGTCAACCGATACCCGGAGTATCTATAATAGTAAAAGGTACTACTATTGGTACCATTACAGATACTAACGGTAAGTATTCTCTTGCTGTTCCTCAGGATGCTACAGATCTTATCTTTTCTTTCGTAGGTATGATTACACAGGATGTGGTCATAAACGGAAGATCTGAAATCAATGTAACCATGAAGAGCAGTACTATAGGCCTTGATGAAGTTGTCGTTACTTCACTTGGTATTACACGTGAAAAGAAAGCACTTGGCTATTCAGTTCAGGAAGTTGATGGTTCCAGTCTGCAAAAGGCAGGAACTGACGATGTAGTTAAAGCCCTTCAGGGTAAAACAGCAGGTGTTAATATCATAAGTAGTTCCGGTTCTGCCGGTGCAGCATCTTATATTACAATTCGTGGTGCCGCTTCAATTTCCGGTAATAACCAGCCCCTGTTCATTATTGATGGCCAGCCTATTGCTTCAGCAGGTGGATACAGTGGTGTAGCAGGTGTTCAGACATCAAGCCGTAGTATTGATATTAACCCTTCCGATATTGAGTCGATGACAATATTAAAAGGTGGTGCGGCAACAGCCTTGTATGGTGTACGTGCTGCCAATGGTGTTATACTTATTACGACCAAACATGGTAAAAAGAATCAGAAAACACGTGTGAATGTATCAAGTACCTTCGGTATTAACCAGGTATCAAAATTACCTGATGTGCAAACCGATTTTGCTCAGGGTTCAAGAGGTAACTGGTATAGCGGTTCATCTACTTCATGGGGACCAAGAATTGACCAATCGGCCTATTCTAAAGATCCTTCTGTATGGTTATTCCCCGATTTCGATGTTGACGGTGCTCTGGTACCAAAAGACAGTCCTCTTGCTACAGACGGCCCTGCCCGTGCATATGATAAATATGCATTTTTCAAAAATGGTAATGTTTATGATAATAACATAAACATATCAAGTGGTAACAAAAGAACATCTTACTACTTCTCAGTAGGAAACAGAACTGAAAATGGTGTAGTTCCAAATAATGAGTTCAGAAGAACTTCTTTCCGTTTAAATGCCACCAGTGAATTGAGCGATAAATGGAAAACCGGTGCCAACGCCAATTATGTAGTTTCAAAAGGAAATTTCATTCAGAAAGGTTCCAATGTGTCCGGTGTTATGCTCGGATTGTTACGTACTCCTCCATCATTCAATAATGCCGCAGGTTATGAGTTTGAAGACGGAACACAACGTTCGTATCGTCATGGCGGTGGTTACGATAACCCATACTGGACTGCAAACAAGAACTATTTTGATGAGACCGTAAACAGGTTGTTAGGTAGTGCATTTATCGAATTTGATGCTACCGACTGGATGTCGTTCTCATACACAGCAGGTATTGATACTTATACCAGAACTTATACAGACTTTGTTGCTATAGGATCGAATACAGATAAGAAAGGTAGCATTTATGAATCTTCAAACAGAAGTAATATTTTTAACGGTGATTTTATTGCCAAATTCAATAAAAAATTTGATGACTTTCAAGTAAGTCTTAATGTTGGTAATAATATGCGTCGTAACTTTTTTACATATGTTGACGGATATACTGATGGCGGACTTATTATTCCGGGTTTTGAACATGTAAGTAATACATCTTCACAAAAGGTTGCCCAGGCAGACACAGAAGTTCGCACAGCAGCATTTTATGGTGAATTTACAGGATCATACAAGGATATGCTCTATTTAGGTGCAACAGGAAGATATGAGTGGTCAACCACAATGCCCGAGGATAACATCGCAAAATTCTATCCTTCAGTAAATCTTGGTTTTGTGTTCACTGAATTATCGTTCCTGAAAGATAATAACATTCTTTCTTTCGGTAAGATAAGAGGTTCATACGCCAAAACAGCGAATATTGCAAGTGCCTATGCTACTGTTACCAATTACTTTTCGGGCGGTGTAGGCGACGGTTGGACAAACGGTTTCAGCTTTCCTGCTTTTGGAGTTTCTGCCTTCACTTATGGAAATACCCTGTACAGCTCCAATCTTTCACATGAGAACATGGAGTCGTATGAAGCAGGTGCCGAATTACATTTCTTCAATAACAGGTTAGGTCTTGACGGAAGTTATTTCTACAATAAAAATACCGATCTGCTATTGAGTGTGCCTATTGCCAATTCAACAGGTTATTCAAGTAAATATACCAATGCGGCAAGTATGACATCTAAAGGTTTTGAGATCTCAGTGACTGCCACTGTAGTACAGACAAGAAGTTTCAGCTGGGATATTCTGGCTAACTTCTATAAAGTCAGGACCATTGTTGATAAACTGGCACCTGGAATCGAAAATGTATTCCTGAGTGGATTTACCGATCCTCAGATACGTGCAGTTGCCGGAATGGACTACAGATCTATTTTTGGTTATGACTGGTACAGGGATGATAATGGTAATGTAATAATCAATAACGATCCCAATGACGGATATCGTGATGGTTATCCAATGACAAACGAACAACAGGGTATGGTTCCTCTCGGAACTGTTAACCCGGACTGGACTGCTAACATTACTAACACTTTTAGTTTTAAAGGTTTAGTATTCTCTTTCTTGTTCGATTTCAAACATGGTGGAAAAATGTACAACGGTACCCGTTATGCAATGAACTACTTTGGCGTTTCTGCCGAGACAGCAAATCGTGAGGTGGTTTACAATCCTGACGGATCAATAGATTTTGCAAACACACCTTCTGATAACATTGTTGTTATGGATGGTGTCTTAGGTCATATTAATGATCAGGGAGATGTTGTAACTGACGGAACATCCAATAATGTACCTGTTGTACTCGATCAAACCTGGTATCAGGGATATGGTAGTAATTTTGGTGGTGGTGCTACTGCCGAAGCTGTTGAAGATGCCAGCTGGATACGCTTGCGGGAAGTAAATCTTTCATATAACTTTAAGTCCTTGCTTAAGAATGTTTCGTGGTTGAGTAGCCTTCAGGTATTCTTTACCGGAAATAACCTTTGGTTAAGCACTCCTTACAGAGGTATTGACCCGGAAACTAGTTTAGTAGGTGCTGGCAACGGCCAGGGTATGGATTATTTCAACATGCCGGGTAAGAAGAGTTATCAATTTGGATTCCGTGTAGGATTTTAATTAAGTGCATACATTTAAAAAATAGTATAATATGAAAGTTAAAAACATATCAAAGCTACAAATAGCTATCGTATTGATTTTCGCGGTGTTTCTTACATCCTGCGATAAGTGGATTGATACGGATATTAATATAAGTCCTAACAGTCCAAGTGATGTGCCAATGAAGCTGTTATTGCCCAATATTGAGGCTAACATGGCTTATAGTGTTGAGGGTAATGACCTTGTAAGGCCAACTAATCTTTGGCTTCAGTATTACAATGGATATGCCAGACAGTCGTTTACTCAGGGGCATTATATTTATAACCCTTCTGATGTGAATAACCTTTGGGGAACCATTTATAGTGATATAATTGCAGATATCACTAAGGTCATACAGAAAGCTCAGGAAACAGGTTCACCTCATTACGAAGGTGTTGCAAAGGTTTGTCTGGCCTGGACACTGGGAACTTCAACTGATGTATGGGGCAATATTCCTTATACAGAAGCAATTCAGGGTGATGAAAATCTTAATCCTCATTACGATTCTCAGGAGTCTGTTTATCAGGCTATTCAAAATTTATTGTCAGAGGCCATTGTTGCATTACAAAGTACCGAAAATGCAATTGATCTTGAAGGAGACCTTGTTTACGGCAATGATCCTACACTATGGATCAAAGCAGCCTATGCTTTGAAAGCAAGGTATGCTATAACATTGTCGAATGTGGTAGGAAGCTCTGTTTATGCAGAAGCTTTAGGTTATCTCGGCAAAGGTTTCACAAGCAACAGTGATAATTTTGAATTTAAGTTTGATGAAACACATTACTCACCTTTGTATTCTTTCATGGATGAAAGAGGTGACATTACAATGGCATCTACGTTCATTGACATGATGAATGATGATCAGGACCAACGTATCAAAGTTTATGCTGAAGATGGTTTGGATGCAGTTGGAGCTCCTCCGGGAACAGATATTGTTGACGGAATTTCGGCACCGGGTCCTTATGCTGCTGCAAAAACTGCTTCGTCATATTTCATGACTTATGCAGAACAGAAGTTTATTGAAGCAGAAGCTTTACTTAAGACAGATAAAAGTGGTGATGCTTATCAGGCTTACCTTGACGGTGCCGTTGCTTCGAACATGATGGCTCTGGATGCAACAGAGGACGAGGTAAAAGGCTGGGATTGGTATACCAATATCTCTGTTGGTGCCTCAAGCCTTGACCTGGAACTGATAATGAGACAAAAGTATATTGCAGGTTACAATACTGCACAACCTTATGTCGATTATCGTCGTACAGGTTATCCTGTTCTTGAACGTGCTGATGGTGCTTCCACCGATATACCCCGCAGGTTCCCCTATCCTCAAAGTGAGTTGACCTATAATTCCAATACGGAAGGACCTGTTAAGTTGACAGACCGTATATGGTGGGATAAGTAAATAATATTTATAATTTTTAAAAATTAAGAATATGCGAAAAAATAGTATTTTAGGAATATTTGTACTGCTCTTTGTACTGATATTTACATCTTGCCAGGAAGAAGATCGTCCATACAAGACGTTTGATGCTGCATCAGTTTCAAAAGGTGTTGTCAGAATAGGCATACAAAACCAAGAGATAAAAATGGTTGCTGAAGATGATGAGGGAAATCACCCGAATTACTCAACCAAGATATATGTTAAAATGTTCGGACCTCCGGCAACAGCGGACGTAACCGTGAATTTTACTATTGATCCCAATAGCGAAGCTAAATTAGGACACCAGTTCACATTGTCATCCGATAAGTTCGTTATTCCGGCAGGGTCAACTTCAGGATCAATTGATATTACACTTATCAATGATTCCCTTTTGCTTGACCATGAAACGCCGTTTACCTACACTCTTACTGATGCAGGTGATTACGGAATTGATCCTTTGTCTAATTCAACCACAGTAATTCTTTATAAGAACTGTGCATTGGATCTTACTAAATTTAATGGTCAATTTTTGTTAGAAGAAAGTGATCCTGATTGGGAGCCGGGGCCGGTTAAAGTAGAAACAGATCCGGATGTTAATAATGGAATTATCATCTCAGGATATATATGGTATGGTGATACTGATACTTTGAAAGTAACCATTAATCCGAATACCGGCGTTATCACAGGTGAAGATTATTTCATTTATAATGGAAACGCCTGGGGTTCATACGGACGTATCAGATTTGAGAGTATAAGTGGAGCTGTTATAAATAACTGTACTCCTGTGTTCATGTTCGTAGCTACACCTACATTACCTGATACAGGATACTGGTGGGGAGGTGAATTCACCTTTACTCTGACCAGAATGGATGAGCAAGCTGCAATGCCGATGCGCAAAGACAGAACACCGCGATTACCTGTAAAACGGTAATTGCCGATAACTATTAAACAAAAAAGGTCGCCTTCGGGTGACCTTTTTTGTTTTTAATGAACTAATGAATACTTTTATTGTTTAAATAAAAACCAAATATCTGTACTATGAAAAAAATAACTTTTATGCTGTTCTTTCTCCTTCCGGTATTCAACCTGTATTCTCAGGATCAGGTGCCGGAGGATACGGTCAAATATTGGAATAATGAGATAAACCCTATATTGAATTTTAATCAGGTATCGCTAACTAACTGGTCTGCCGGAGGAGAGAGTTCTTTTTCCGGAACTGCTTATTTTAAGGGGATATTTAAATACAAAAAGAACAAGACGGCATGGGATAATCTGATTGATGTAGGGTTCGGAATGACAAAGCAGGGAGACCAGAAGCTGTATAAAACAGAGGATAAACTTAATCTTGCTTCCATGATCGGGATCGAGGCAGGAGAGGGGAAGTGGTATTACACGGGAATGTTCGATCTGAAAACAACAATGGCTCCGGGATACAATGATCCTGTGACCAGAACAGATAAACTCTCTCAGTTCATGGCGCCGGGATATATAAATCTTTCTCTTGGTATGAACTATAAACCTAATGATAACTTTTCCATATACCTGTCGCCTCTTTCTACAAAGATGACTGTTGTTGCCGAAGACAGTTTATCGAATGCGGGAGCTTTTGGTGTAGATCCGGGGAAAAAGTTCAGGGCTGAATATGGTGCTAAAGTTGAAGTTCTGGCAAAAAAAGAGAATCTGATCAAAAATGTCGATGTTTCAACCCGTCTCGGATTATTCTCTAATCTTACATATAAGCCCCAAAATATTGATGTTTACTGGGATTTTAATCTGAAGTTTAAAGTTAATGACTGGCTGGCAGCCACATTTACATTGAATATGATCTTCGATGATGATATAAAATATGTTGCACCTGACGGATCGGTACACGGAGCAAGAGTTCAGTTGAAACAACTGTTCGGTTTCGGGTTGAATTACAAGCTGCATAATTAGAAGTTTTCGAGTGAGGGTTTCGCTTTAAACGAAGCCCTCACTGTTTTAAACAGGTGATCTAAAGAACGATAAGTATGAAAAAGACACCTTTTCTTCTTTTGCTTACAATCTTTGTGTTTATTAATATACACTGTTTGTCGGATGTTGAGCGAACAGGAGACAAACCCAACATTGTTTTTATCTATGCCGATGATCTGGGATGGAGAGATGCCGGGTTTATGGGAAGTAAATTCTATGAAACTCCGGTTATTGACGCATTGGCTGCATCAGGCATGGTTTTTACCAATGCCTATGCAAATGCCCCGAACTGTGCTCCTTCAAGGGCTGCATTGATGACAGGACTGTATGCGCCGCGGACGGGTATCTACACAGTGGGAACATCGGAGCGGGGTAATAGTAAGTTCAGGAAGATAATCCCTGTTAAGAATAAAACTGTTCTTGATACATCGTTCGTTACATTAGCTGAAGTGTTAAAGAATAACGGATACGTAACAGCATCCATTGGTAAATGGCATCTGGGCGAAGGAAAAATCACGGGACCTACAGGCCAGGGATTTGATGTGAACGTAGGAGGCTGGCACCTGGGGCACCCCAAAAGTTATTTCAGTCCGTATGGCAATCCATATTTGCCTGACGGTCCCAAGGGAGAATATCTTACCGACAGGCTTACGGAAGAAGCTATAAAATTCATTAAAGAGAGTAAAGGCAGACCGTTCTTTCTGTACTTCCCGCATTATGCAGTACATACACCACTGCAGGCAAAGAGCAGTCTGAAAGGCGATTTTAAGAACAAACTACCTGACGGCAGGCAGAATAATCCGATTTATGCAGCAATGGTTAAAAGTCTTGATGAGAGTGTAGGCAGAATAATTGAAACACTGAATGAAGTCGGGCTGATGAAGAATACTGTAATAATCTTTACTTCCGATAACGGCGGTTACGGTCCTGCTACCGACATGTCGCCTTTACGAGGATCGAAAGGAATGCTTTACGAGGGGGGCATACGAGAACCGTTCATAGTATCGTGGAAAGGAAAGATAAAAGCCGGGACAAAGACAGATTACCCCATTATCGGTACAGATATGTTTCCCACGATCCTTAGTCTTACAAATTCGAAAATACCGCAACATTTGGATCTTGACGGTACCGACCTTAAAAATGTTTTTCTGAAAAGTGAATTACCGGATAAAAGAGCTTTGTTCTGGTTTTTTCCTGCTTATCTCGAAAATTATCACGGAATGAAAGGTCTGTGGCGCACGACTCCTGCTGCAACAGTAAGATATGGAAATTATAAACTTATCAGGTTCTTTGAAGACGGGAGAGAAGAGCTGTATGATCTGAAAGATGATATTGGCGAAAAGAATGATCTTACAATTTCCGATACGGCAAAAAGGAAGGAGTTGTCAAAACTGCTGGATGAGTGGATCATCTCAACAAATGCGCCTGTTCCGGTGGAACCGAATCCCGGTTTTGATGAAGAGGCCTATCTTAAAAAGCTGAAGGATAAAGATTAGAATGTTATAGTGTCAGGATATGTCCCGGTAAATTCATCCCAAATTGGCCGTTAGGAAGCGAGGAACGAGCTGAACTAAAGGCCCCATGCGGGTTAACCCTCCCGAGATACCTCGGGACAGGCTGATATAGAGATTCACTGTTTTGGTAGTAGACAAAACAGTGAATCTCTTAATCGATGGGTAATTAGAATTGTTTTTGCAATTCTAATTACCATTCTGGGTTCATAAAAAAGCTCCCGACAATAAAATATCAGGAGCTTTTCTGTGAACAGATGTGTGTAAATAATCTGTATTACTTTACAATTTTGAAGAATGAGACAATGCTTTTTAGTTTTTTTGCTCTTTCATTCAGGTCCATTGATCTTGACATAAGAGTTTCTGCCTGGGAAGCATTCTTCTGTGTTCCGTTGTTCATCCCCTGTATTGCAGACGATATCTGATCTATTCCGAATTTTTGTTCCGAACTGGCAGCAGAAATCTCCTGAACAAGCATTGTTGTTTCTTTTATCAAAGGAACAAGGTCGTCGAGGTTCGAAGTTGCAACCTCCGAAACCATGAGAGCTTTGCGTGACAGTTTCTCTATCTCTTCGGCAGCCGTTTTACTTTTTTCCGCAAGTTTCTTGACCTCGGAAGCTACTACTGAAAATCCACGTCCTGCATCACCTGCGCGGGCTGCTTCCACCGCGGCATTCAGCGAAAGAATATTGGTTTGTGCAGCAATTGCCTGGATCACAGAGATTCGTTCTGCAACCATGTTCATCGATTCATTCATCCTTTTGGTTGAAGCATTGCTCTTCTCCACACTTTCGAGTGCTTTTACTGAAAGGTCTTCTGCTTTGCTTGTGCTTTCTATATTCTGGTGAATATTAGCAGTCATCTCTTCAATGGCAGATGAAACTTCTTCTGTCGATGATGCCATTTCTGCGGTTGATTCAGAAAGAGTTTGTGCTTCTTTCTCAAGGTCGTACGATGAAGCTTCAACCTCCTGTGAATTCTTTCTGATATCTTCAACAACATTTGTAAGTTTTGTTATCATATTCGACAGTGAATTCTGCATGGCAAATAACTCGTCATTGCCTTTTCTGTATTTTATAAGGTTCTTGTTAAGCTCTCCCTGTTCTATTGCCGTTGTAACTACAGTAGTTTCCTGGATGGGCCGGGTCATCTTATCAATAATAAACCATAATACTGTACCAATAAGTATCAATCCAATAAATCCTAACAGAAATGCTATCCATATCACATTTGCTGCCTGGCTCATCAGCACCTTCTCCGGCGCGGTTATTATTACATACCAGGGAGTTTTTGCATTTCCGATGAAAATAGGGTAGAAGTACAAATAAGAAGTCTCTCCTTTGTAATTTGCTTTAATTTGAAATTTCTCGTGAGCCAGTATTCTTTTGCTTACATGGAATTTCTTTTCAATATCTTTGAATTCTTCAGAAAAATATTTTCCCAGTAATTTATTATCCTTATATCCTGCTATCATTCCCTGTTCCGAAACAAGAAAGGCATCACTGCCCTTGAAAGGTTTTATGGATGCCATATACTTAGGAAAAGTAGCCAAAGACACGTCGATACCCACTAATCCTGCAAATTCACCATTGTCAAGTATCGGAACAGCAAGGGTTGTTTCAAGTATCTGGTCTTCTCCCGTACTGTCGTTAGGGTTGCTTACCTTGGAATTGTCATAAGTACACCAATAAGGCTCCATCATGGCTTCCTGCTTCGAATCTTTTATCCTGTGATAACCTGTCCGTGTTACTACTCCGCCGATGTCCCTGTCCTCAACATCCTTCTTTATTTCGCCGTTCTCACGGTAGTATGAAACTGAATGTCTTCCCGGCTTATCACCCCATTCCGGATCTATAAAGCTGTATTCCCAGCAGTGCCATACACCAATATAATCGGAATTCTCTTCAGTTACTTTTTTGATCATATCGTTATAAATGGTCATACGTTCTTTTGCAGGAACATTTTTATAGGCCATAAAACTTTCGGCAAGTCCCCTGGCAACTCCCAGATGAACAGAGAGTATTGATTTTATTTCACCGGCTGCTATCTCTGCACTTTTTTCCAGCAAGCGAAGGTTGTTATTCTTTACAACTTTTTGGGAATAGCTTCCCGCTATGAAAAATATTATTGAGAAAATTATGAATGTAGAACCTAAAATGTAGATTAAAGCTTTTCGTTTTAAACTTATTTTGAGATTATTCTTTTTCATTTGACCAATTATGAGTGGATAGAGTTATTTATGTTAATATGTTAATACGTTGTATTGAACAAAATGTTATGGTTTTGTGCTGTTTTTTCGCAATGTTTGACGAATAATTAGGCAGAAAGGATGAATGGAGCCTTTTGGAACTGAAAACTAATATTGTTTTATTTTATTAACTTTGCTGCCCGAACGGATATTTCTGATAAATATCAAAATGTAATAATTGGATTTTATTGGTTATAATTAAAATAGAAAAAGATGAAATTATTAGAAGGAAAAACTGCTGTGATAACCGGTGCTGCAAGAGGTATAGGAAAAGCTATCGCTCTTAAATTCGCTTCCGAAGGTTGTAATATCGCCTTTACCGACCTTGCCATAAATGAAAGTGCTCAGGAAACAGAAAAAGCTTTGCTCGACATGGGAGTTAAAGCAAAAGGATATGCATCCGATGCAAGTAATTATGAAGACACACACAAGGTTGTCGATGAGATAGTTAAGGAATTCGGACAGATAGATATTCTGGTTAATAACGCCGGTATAACAAAAGATACATTGCTAATGCGAATGACTGAAGAGCAGTGGGACCTTGTGATCAAGGTAAACCTGAAATCAGTGTTCAATTTCACAAAGGCTGTTCAGCGGATAATGCTTAAGCAGCGCAGCGGTTCCATTATTAACATGAGTTCTGTTGTAGGCGTTAGCGGAAATGCAGGTCAGGCAAACTATTCGGCTTCTAAAGCGGGTATAATAGGCTTCACTAAGTCAGTTGCCAAAGAGCTGGGTTCACGTGGCATCAGAAGTAATGCGATCGCTCCGGGATTCATAATTACAGAAATGACAGGGCAATTGCCTGAAGATGTAAGAAAAGACTGGGAAAGTAAAATTCCATTAAAAAGAGGCGGTACACCCGATGATGTTGCAGATGTATGTCTGTTCCTCGGATCCGACCTTTCAGGCTATATTACCGGTCAGGTAATACATGTCTGTGGAGGAATGAACATGTAAAGCATAATATTTTTTGAAAAAAGGGTGGCTATTGGCTGCCCTTTTTTTATTTTTATACGGAAATAAAATTTTAGGGGTATGAAGAACTTTAATTTTTGGGCTCCGACAAAGATATTATTCGGAAAAAATAAAGTTAATGAACTTGCTGATGAAATAACTCAATACGGCAGAAAAGTGTTGTTTGCCTATGGTACAGGAAGTATCAGGAAAACGGGTTTGTACGACAAAGTCGCTGAACAGCTGAAAAAAGCAGGTGTGGAGTATTGGGAACTAAGCGGTATTCGACCAAATCCAAGACTTAAAAGCGTTAATGAAGGAATTGATATTTGCCGAAAGAACAATGTAGACTTCATTCTTGCCGTGGGCGGCGGAAGTGTTATCGATTGCTGTAAAGCAATTGCTGCCGGTGTACCTTATGATGGTGATCCGTGGGATTTTACTGTCAGAAAAGCAACAGTAAAGGATCCGTTGCCTTTAGGAACGATACTGACACTTTCAGCGACCGGGACGGAGATGAACGGCAATGCGGTGATATCACGTGAGGATACAAAGGAGAAGAGGGCATTGAGCGATGACTCGCTAAGGCCTAAATTTTCGATCCTTGATCCTGTGCTGACCTTTTCGGTAAATAAATGGCAGACAGCAGCAGGAACAGTGGATGTAATGAGTCACATTTTTGAGCAGTATTTTACCCCTGATCGCGGTACTTTTGTTCAGGATGCCATTGCCGAAGCCATTTTACGAACATGCCTCGAATACGGTCAGGCAGCTCTTGAAAATCCAGAGAATTACGAAGCACGTGCAAATCTGATGTGGTCATCTTCGCTGGCATTGAATGGATTGACAGTTACAGGAAAAATGGCCGGTGACTGGGCTACACATCAGATCGAACATGAACTGAGCGCATACAATGATCTTACACATGGCGCGGGTCTTGCAATACTTTTCCCTGTGTGGATGGAATATGTTCTGGATGAAAGAAGAGCGTTCAAATTCGCTCAAATGGCCCGTAACGTGTTTGGGATCGTTGAACAGAATGAAATGAAGGCTGCCGAAAAAGGAATAGCAGCAGTAAAAGAATTTTTCAAAAGTCTGGGAATGCCGTCATCTCTTCATGAAGTTGACATACCTGCCGATAATTTCGATCATATGGCTGAACAGGCATGTAAGTTCGGTCCTATAGGGGTATTCAAAAGGCTGGGGAAAGAGCAGGTAAAAGAGATACTCGAGCGTGCAAAATAAAAATACACTACCTTATGTTCAAATTATTCCGTAACATATTGTTTTTCCTTTTAACTGCCTGGATGTCGTCTTGTGCATCATTTACCGAGATACATTACGATATTCTGCGACCGGCGGGGTTTTCTGTTCCTCCGGAAATAAAATCAGTGGTCCTTATTGATAATTCCGCTGATTTTCCCGATACCGCAGCAAACATCATCAAGGTGGATGAGGAGATCGTTAAGGTAGATACCACCAAGGTGAGGGACTATCCTGAACATGTGATCAAAACAGTTGCAGAGGAATTGAATCAGAGGATGTTCTTTGATACTGTTTATGTTGATACATTAAAGTATAAAAAACCGGGTAGGGCAACTTTACTTAATGGTTTATCTGATGTTCAGATCGATTCCATTTGCAGAAAATTCGGTGCTGATGCCATTATATCACTCGATGCCTATAAGTATACAAACGAGATATCGATAATAGATTTAAGTGATTATGAGTATTATGCATCTTACGATGCTTCAGCTTTGAACTACTGGAGAATGCTCAGGTGCAGCGATCATTCTGTACTTAACGTCCATCTGCAAAAGGACACTATATTCTGGGAAAATACAGGTGAGTCGATCAATTCCTCATTGAGGACATTCCCGGAGTTCAAAAAAGCCACTTTTGAGATCGGTTCATATCTTGCACATCAGTATGTTGATTATTTATCCCCGTATTGGGAGGAAGCGACACGCCGATTGTACACGAACGGGAATATGAATTTTATAAATGCAACAGAATGGGTGAATAAAGGGAATTGGCTTGAGGCCGAAAAGATATGGAACTACATTTACAAGAACGGTTCAAAAAAGGCACGAATAAAAGCGGCACTTAATATCGCTACCTCTTTCGAAAAGGAGGGGGATATCGACAATGCCATCAGCTGGGCATATAAGGCATATAAAACTTTGATCGAGAGTTCGAAAGGTTCTACAAAACTTCAGTTATATGTTTTCTCATATTATAAGGATCTGTCTGTCAGGAAAAGGGAGAAACGGAAACTGATTGAGCAGTTGGGTGAGTTTTAAACGATAATTGCCCTGTAAGATCCCGGTTTTAATGAGAGTTAAGTTATTAATCTGAAAAAAATCATTGGTGTGATAATAAAGATCCCGGTTATTTGGGTATTGGTACTATTTCTGTTATCCTGTTCAACTAAAGAGAGCAAACAGGACCGGGTCACTCCCGGTTTTGAAAGTCTGAACGTCTTGAAAGGCGCAATTGTCAGCGGATATATTGTTGATATGCAAACAGGTGAAGTGATCGCATCAGAGAATGCAGAGATAAGGATGACACCTGCTTCTCTGTCAAAGATCTTTACTTCCTCTGCTGCTTTGTCGATACTGGGAGCGGATTTCAGATACCGGACAGTGATCGCAAAAACAGGTCATGTTAGCAATGGAAATCTGCTTGGAGATCTGATGATCATTGGTGGGGGAGATCCGACTCTTGGTTCAAAATATTTTCCTTCAACTGTACCGGAAAAGGTAATGAAAGAGATAGTGAGTATCATCAAAAAGGCGGGTGTTTCGTCTGTTTCAGGAAAGCTTGTGATCGTGTCAGATTTTTTTGATCCGCCGGCTTATCCTTCGCTTCGTTTATGGGAGGATATGTCGAATTACTATGGAGCACCTCCCTCAGGTCTTACTTTCATGGATAATACTTTTAAAGTAACACTGCGTTCCCCTTCTGTGATCGGTAAAAAGTGCAGCATCGTTAATATTGAACCTGATGTTGGCATTAAGCCTGAGTGCAGGGTTCTGTCATCGGCTTCAGAAAATGACAGTGCCTATATCTATGGTTTTCCCGGATCAAAGGATTGGTATATCGATGGATCGATGCCTGCAGGCAGAAGCCGGTTCGTGATCAAAGGAGCAATGCCTTTTCCGCAAAAGGTGTTCGGACGGATGCTGATAAGTTATCTGAAAAACAACGGCATACAGGTCAGGTCATTGGCATTCGGAAAAAGCAGGCAAACTGTGCGGTATGACACTATCGGTACTCTGTACTCTCCTCCGTTGGCCGATATCGTGAAGTTGGTGAACAAAAAGAGCATAAACCTTTTTGCAGATCATCTTTTTCTTACAATGGCAAAACATTACGGGAAAGCGGACTGGGATAATGCCCGGAAGGTTCTTGATAATTTCTGGAAAGGAAAGATAGGGAATAACGATATTTACCTGCATGACGGAAGCGGCCTTTCTCCGTATAATCACTGTACGGCAAAGGATATGGTAACAGTTCTCAGGTATGATGCAAAAAGCAGCATAAGCAGGGATTTTAAGTCTTCATTGTCTGTTTCGGGAATCGACGGAACATTGAAAAGGATATGGAACAGTGCTGAAACAAAAGGAAAGGTTGCGGGTAAAAGCGGGTATATGAAAGGCGTTTTGGGATATGCCGGCTATCTGACAACAAAAAAGAATAAACGCTTTGCTTTCTGTGTCATCGTCAACAGGTTCACCGGACCCGTGAAAGAGGTGAGAGGATTGATAGAGCAGGAGATTGAAAATATCATTGTACAAAATTAGTTATGCCTCATGAGTATTAAAATTTTAGTAGCTCTGTTCTACATTCTGACCCCTTTGCTGATAATGCATCTTTGCGACAGGTTTAAGTTCCTCACGAAGATCGGCTCAGTGATCATTGCCTATTTTGCCGGTATCGTTTTCGGTTCTGTTGGTCTGGTTGAAGCTGAGACTATTCAAGGGGTACAGGATACATTGATAAATTTATCCGTTTCCATTGCCATCCCTTTATTGTTGTTCTCCACCGACCTGAAAAAGGTAATGAAACTTGCCCGTAAAACATTGCTATCTCTTTTTATTGCTCTCTTCTCGGTAATGATAGTGGTGTTTGCCGGATATTTTATTTTCAGGGTTCAGCACCATGAAGAGTTTGAAAAGATAGCAGGGCTGCTTGTCGGGGTTTACACAGGAGGAACGCCGAATTTAGCCGCTTTACAGTTGATGCTTGGCCTTCCTCCCGAGGAGTATCTTGCCGTTCATACTTATGATATGGTGATCAGCACTGTGTATCTTTTCTTTCTTATGGCATTCGGGAAACGCTTGTTCTCGTTGATACTGCCACGATATCGATCAATGTATCCTGCATCAGATGCAACTGTTGAAGAAGAGGAGTATGAGCCTATGAAAGGCCTGTTCAGAAAAAACAGGGTCAAGCCTCTTTTCATGGCATTGTTATTTGCGTTCGTGATTTTCGTGATAAGCGCCGGAATAATGTCACTGGTTGACGAACGCCTTCAAATGGCTGTTTTTATACTTTCAATTACCACACTCAGCATTGCGGCATCGTTCAATAAAAAAGTACGTAACACGGAGAAGACATACGACCTGGGCATGTATTTTATTCTGATATTCAGTGTCGTGGTTGCATCGAAGGTCGATCCGGGTTCATTTTCGAATGTAAACGGCAATATTTTTCTGTATGTGACCTTTGTAGTAGTAATTGCACTTTTTATGCACGTTGCATTATCGGCACTGTTCCGTATAGATACCGATACCGTTATCATCACTTCCACGGCACTGATCTGCAGTCCTCCTTTTGTGCCTGTTCTGGCCGGTTCATTAAAGAATAAAGAGATAATAATTCCGGGTATTACTGTCGGGTTGATCGGTTACACGTTAGGCAATTATCTCGGTTATCTGATGGTGCTTTTGCTGTCGGGTTTAAGTTAAATTTGATTAAGTATATTTTTTCGGCAGGAAATGTTTGAATAAGTATTATTTTTGTTGATCATAATTCACTGAACTTCTTGCTGACATACGCAAGTAATAAAATTTAATATCCTGATAAAATGGATAATGAAATAATACTCCTGAATATTAACGGAGAAGACAGACCTGGAATAAGCTCATCACTTACTGATATACTTTCAAAATACGGGGTGCAAATACTGGACATCGGCCAGGCCGTAATTCATGACAGCCTTTCGCTGGGTATAATGTTCAGGATACCGAAGAAGATAGAATCATCACCTATACTGAAAGACCTTCTGTTTAAATCGTATGAACTTAATGTTCAGATCAAATTCACTCCCGTAAGTGAGGATGATTACAACGAATGGGTTGAGCATCAGGGCAAGAAGAGGTATATCATAACCCTGATATCAAGACAGACCACTGCCACACATTTGTCAAAGCTTACCGAAGTGATCTACAAACAGGGGCTGAACATTGATATAATTACGCGTCTTACAGGTCGGCCCAAGTTGGATAAGATAGATGATAGATCAAAGTCGAGTATTGAGTTCTCGGTCAGGGGTAATCCCGTTGACGAGGCGGCATTCCGTGAGGAACTGATGAAGATATCGAAAGCAACCGGCGCTGATATTGCATTTCAGAAGGATAATATTTTCAGACGCAACAGACGTTTGGTGTGTTTCGACATGGACAGTACTCTGATACAGACCGAAGTTATCGATGAACTGGCCAAAAGGCACGGGGTAGGCGATAAGGTGAAAGCAATAACCGAATCGGCTATGCGCGGGGAGATCGATTTCAATGAGAGCTTCATTCAGCGGGTGGCCCTTCTGAAAGGACTTGACGAAAGTGTGATGGAGGATATCGCTCATAACCTTCCATTGACAGAAGGTGCAGAGAAACTGTTCAAAACCTTGGGAAAATACGGGTTCAAGACGGCCATACTATCGGGCGGGTTCACCTACTTCGGCCGTTATCTACAGCATAAGCTCGGCATCGATTATGTGTTTGCGAACGATCTTGAGATCAGGAACGGCAAGCTGACAGGCAAGCATAAAGGAGAGATCGTTAACGGGGAGATGAAGGCTGAAATGCTTAAGAAGATAGCATTTAAGGAGGATATTCACCTAGAACAGGTAGTTGCCGTGGGTGACGGCGCCAATGACCTTCCAATGTTGAATCAGGCAGGCCTGGGAATAGCATTCCATGCAAAACCTAAGGTCAAGGCAAATGCACAGCACTCGATCTCAACCATAGGCCTTGATGTTATCCTTTACCTTATGGGCTTCAGGGACCGTGAGATAGAGGACTGATGG
>JAOZOF010000018.1:0-11189 GCA_029933425.1 Marinilabiliaceae bacterium | reverse complement strand
CCCCGTCTAAAGCCGGGTCTACCTGGCAGTTAGACAAACAGGCAAGAACTAATAACCTAAAAACCTTAAACTTACAACCAACAACCAACAAACTAAGAACTAAGAACCAACGAACTTAGTCCTCATCATCTTTCAGAGGTTTGAATCCTTCACCGAGTATCTCTGCAGTGTTCATTACTGTAAGGAAAGCATCCGGATCTATCATTTGAATCATAGCTTTGAGGGTTGCAAGTTCACGCCTTGTAATTACGGTGAAAATTATCTTTTTCTTTTTATTGCTGTACATTCCTTCACCTGACAGATACGTTCCGCCCCTGCCTAAAGAGTCCAGAATCCTCTCCTTTATATCTTCGTGCTTATCGGAAATGATGATCAGAGCCCGTTCGTAATTGATACCGTCGAGCATAAGATCGATGACCTTTCCGGTAACATAAATTGTTATCCATGAGTAGAGTGGTATTTTCCAGTCTTTAAAAACGATGAGTCCTAACAGAACAATGACGGAGTCGACCGTGATAAGTAACTGACCCACCGGAAGCTTTGTGAACTTTGCAAGTATCATCGCAACTATGTCTGAACCGCCTGAGGTAGCTTTTGAACGGAAGATAAGACCTAGTCCCAGACCGATGATTATCCCGCCAAAGATACTTGACAAGAGCAGATCATCCTGGAGCTTTAAAGGGTCATTCTCACCAATAAAAAACGTAAGAGAATCCATGAATATGGTTGACAGTATCATGCCGAAAACTGTTTTGAAACCGAAACGCGGGCCGAGTATTTTAATTCCAAGGTAGGTTAGAGGAATGTTAAGAATAAGGCCAAAGGTACCTACAGGCATTGCTGGGAAAAGTTTATGAACAACGATACCGATGCCATATACTCCTCCCGGAACAATGTTGTACGGGTTGATGAACAATACATACCCGGCAGCAAGAATAAATGCTCCGGCAACAACCATTGCGTAATCAAAGATTATGGTTGTGATCTTTTTTCCGTAAATTTGAGTTCTGAGCTTTTTCATTTTTATTTCTTTGTGATTTTTTTGAAGCCGCAAAAGTAATATTTAATGTGAAAATGCAAACACTAAAACAAGAATAAGTATAATATTTAACAACATGCGAGTCGTATATTATCAACAGGATATTTTCTGGGAAGACACTGACGCAAATCTGAAAAAAATATCCGCTATATTATCAAAGATGGAAAAAGACGTTGATCTGTTTATTCTTCCCGAGATGTTCCACGCAGGATTCACAATGGATCCGGGAAAGGTTGCTGAAGAAATAGATGGTAATGTTGTGAGTTTCCTGAAAGAGAGTGCAACTAAATACAACATTACAATTCTTGGAAGTGCTGTGATAGTGGATAACGGAAATTATTACAACAGATTACTTGCAGTAAATCCTGACGGAGTTATAGGCAAATACGATAAACGGCATCTGTTCAGCGTTGGTGGTGAGGACAGGAACTATAAACCGGGAAATGAAAGACTTATCATCAATGTGGGAAAAGTCAGAGTTTTACCATTAATATGCTACGATCTGAGATTTCCTGTCTGGAGCAGATCGAAAAATGATTATGACATACTGATATATATCGCTAACTGGCCGGCATCACGTAGTGAAGTATGGAAAACCCTTTTAAAGGCAAGGGCTATCGAAAATCAGTGTTATGTTGTTGGAGTAAACCGGATAGGGAAAGATGCCTCTGTTTCCTACTCCGGCGATTCGATGGTACTTGATGCCAAAGGGAAAGTAATAAGTAATGCTTACGACAGGGAAGGTTTGTTTTATGCAGATCTGGATATGAACTCTCTTCAGGAGTTCAGAAATAAGTTTCCCGTATGGAAGGATGCCGATGACTTTAATATCATTATTTAATCTTTACATAATATACAACAACTTAAAATAATTAAACAAAACATTGATTTGACTGTTTAATAGTTGTAAGTACTATATGTTAGATTAATAGTGTTTTACAGAAAAGATCAGGCCGGGGATACTAATTGTAAGTTTATCATAACTTATGACTTACAGGCTGATCTGATACTTATTTTAATGTTGATAAATATTATGGAAAAAATAATTCTTCACGTAAATGATAATAAGGTTGAATTCATAAAAGAGTTGCTGAGTCATTTTTACTTTGTTAAGATCGCGGGATCGGAAAAGATGAAGGAATCGCGTGTTTATGCAGGAGGTAATTTTGAAATAAACTCCGGTACAGCTGACTCCGATGAAATGGATGAAACTAAGAATGCCACACTCACAAATGAACCGGAAATGTCGGAAATAGATGTCAGAAACCTGAAACAGCTTCGGGATGCTCTTAATATGATCGATAGTATCAGAGATAAAAATAAATAATAAGATATATTTCCGGTACGCATTAAATTGTTTGATCATGAATGCCGGGAGGGGATAATGTCGTTCCTACGGAACTTTTAAATCTTTGGTTCCTTTTATTCAAGGGGCTTTGCCTCTTGTTAGAGTATGTCGTCACTCCGGGACTAAAGTTAAACGCAAATCTTTTGGTAATTACATCTTTTGTTAAAGTATGACGTTCCCCCGGGACTAAGCAAGACTGCCGTAGGCAGGTTATGTTTTAACAAGGGATGAAAGTCCCTTGTAGTTAGCCAAATGGAAGCAAGGGAGTTCCATAGGAACGAAATATATTCCTTTTGAGATAAGGTTAAATATTTATATTCCTGAATGACCACTCCTCAGACTGATGATGAGTGGTTTATTTTTTTATTTTTGTATTGAAAACGGTCCTATGCACATTAAACATATAAATATCATTAATTTTAAGAATATAACCCAGGCAGAGTTGTCATTCTCGCCCGGGATAAACTGTTTTGTTGGTGCCAATGGGTCGGGAAAGACAAACATGCTCGATGCTTTTTATTATCTCTCATTCTGCAAAAGTTATTTTAGCTCTGTCGATAGTATGAACATAAAGCATGACGAGGCTTTTTTTGTAATTCAGGGAGAATATGACCGTAATGACGAGGATGAGAATATCTATTGCGGAATAAAAAGAAATCAGAAAAAACAGTTCAAAAGAAATAAAAAGGAATATTCCAGACTCTCGGACCATATCGGTCTTTTACCTCTTGTGATAATCTCGCCCTCTGATGAACAGCTCATAACAGAAGGGAGCGAACAGCGCAGAAAGTATATCGACAGTGTAGTGTCGCAATATGATAAAGTGTATCTGAACCGTGTGATACGTTACAACAGGGTATTGCTTCAAAGAAATGCATTATTAAAGCAGTTGCGTGAGAACAACGGTAATTTAAGTGCATTGGAGATATGGGATTCACAACTTGCTGAACTTGGAGAACAGATATTCATGCAGAGAAAAGAGTTTATAAATGAACTTGAACCTGTCTACAATCATTACCACTCATACCTTTCGGGTGACAACGATAATGTAAAACTGATCTACAGATCGCATTTCCAGGATGGTGAATTCAGTAAGCAGCTTGAGCAGAACAGGCAGAAGGATGTCATTCTGGGTTACACGTCACGCGGGATACATAAAGATGACATAGAACTTACACTTGACGGATATCCTATTAAAAGAACGGCTTCGCAGGGGCAGAAGAAAACATTTCTGATAGCATTGAAACTTGCACAGTTCGATTTCCTGTTCAAGCACGGAGGCATTAAACCTATCCTGTTGCTTGACGATATTTTTGACAAACTTGATGAAATGAGAGGAGAGAGGTTGATCGATCTCGTAGCTGAAGATCATTTCAAACAGATATTCATAACCGATACCCGTCAGGAACACCTCGACAATCTTCTGAAGAAGATCGATAAAGAACACAGAATATTCAAAGTAAGCAATGGCGAATTTACGATAGCTGAAAGCAATGGCAATTAAAAGGAGACCTCAGAGAAAAAATACGACCCAGTCGTTAAAAGACGTGTTGGGTGAGATAATGAACGAACCTAAGCTCCGTAAAGGGGTAATGGAGTTCCGTGCGGTTCATTACTGGGAAAAGGTTATGGGTAAGTCTGTTGCCGGAATAACAAAGAGTGTTTACTTCAGGAACGGAACACTATTCGTTTCACTTAACTCAAGTGTTGTCAGGGGCGAGCTTGTTATGCTTAAAGATAAGATCATAAAAAACATGAACGAAGCTATCGGGTCGGAGACAATTAAAAATATAATATTCAAATAGCTCAAAAAAGAACATCAAAAAAGGCCATGAAAAACATGGCCTTCTCAACAATACAAATAATTTATTAATTCACTTTATTGAACTTTAAAGTAAGTGTAAGCATAAATGGATCATCATTATCCTCCGTAAGTATTGCCTGCCCGCTTGAATCTATTGCCTGTTTCATAACATCATAAGGGATCGGAATAGTAACCGTTGAACTCATAATGCCGTTTTCAAGACTAACGTCTGTAGCTGTCAGGCTGAATCCGTTGGGAGCTGAAGGAATAGCACTGGAATTAAAATTCAGAACTAAAACTGTTCCGTTGCTTTGCTCTGCCCATGTTCCTGCATTCAGAGTGAAATCACTTGCGGCACAACTCATATGCATAGAATAATCTTCGTGGAGTTCTATGTACGAATCTTCAGGATCACAGTCAGGTATTGAATTTAATAAAGCAGACTGTATCATCTCAGTAAAATCCTGTCCCACAGGGATAGGAACATCCATAGTGTCCTCACCATATACAATATTGATCTGTAATGTTTCTGCCAGTTTTGCTTCCTTGATAGTGTAATCGCCAATATATACTGATTTCACATCAGTATTATCGTCACCGCATGATGTAATAAGTAGAGATGCAAATAATATTGCAAATAATGTACTGAAACTTAATCTTTTCATTTTTTCCATGTTTTTACAGGTTTTTTAATTTTTAGACTTTTAATTGCTCAAAGTTAAAAATTATTTTCATTTTTCAAGTCTTTTATGAAGATTTTCTAACGTTTCGAAAGGATGAGATACCACAAAACTGTTTGCCAGCCAGGCAGGTATGCTTCCACCGGGATTGCCGTGATACTGATATACAACACTTACATTCCCGTCGGCAGTTTCTTTCAGTGTCCATGTTCCTTTCCCCTGCACCCGTACAAGTCCTTTTTCAGGTGGCAGATAATCAGGTAATGAGACAATAGTAACTGTGGCACTCTTTCCGTCATCAGAAAGAGTAGCATTCAATTCTGTTACATTATCCCGGTTCGAAACTGGCCATGGAGTATGAATGATCACATAATGGATATTGTGATATTCACCATCCTGTTTAAGTAATTTCTGTCCCGAAACATCAGGAAAAAGTTTATCGTAATGTTTCACGTCAAAAATAACGTTCAGCACATCTTTTATGGTAACGTTATGGATCACTGTTTCACCTTTATACTCTTTAAAAGAGGAACCTTCAACAGTTCTGATGTAAACTTTTACGCCATTTTCATCTTTCTTCAGTTCCCATTCCGAAGCAGCTGTTGTAATACCGGAAATGAGGACAAAAATGCCGGCTAATAATAATTTATACATAATAACAGTTTTTGGTTAGTATTAATTTTTTATGATCACTTCATTCGGGACATCATAATTATATCTTTTCATATAACTCCCAAACTCATCTTTTATTTTATTGATAATGTGCGCGTCTATCTCATATTTGTTCTTCTTGTGTCCTTTTATCGTGTCAAAATAGTTAGTGAAATAACTTTTCACACTTTCAAAATCTTCATTCAAAAGGTTGTCGTAAATATTCTTAAGTTTTCCAACAGGGTCTTTTTCAAAATCTTCATACCTGAGTTCGATGAGATTTTTTTCGGGAATAAGAGATTTTTGTTCGAAATAATCGTCCATAATTCTTTTGTAGACATCGAATATCATGCTATCGATAAATTCATTATCAGTATCCTGCAGTATCAGAGTTGGCAGAAGGCTTTGAAAGAATCGCTGTGTTGACAAGTACACGGTAACGGGATTCCGGTAAATATAAAGGAACTTAGCATCAGGATACATTTTCAAAAGATGTTTAATACGTGCAGTATTTACAGGATTTTTGACTATCAGACGTTTCCCTTTTGTGTTCGTTATTGCCTTTTTCAACATGGTATCATAATCTTTATACCATATCTTTATTTCACGTCTTGTAAGACCTTCGTGATAAATTGACCTTTTATAGAAACTATCGTAGTTGTGAGGAAAATAAAAGAAGTTATAATAGCCGTTATGGTTACAGTTTGTAAAGGCAAACTCGTCCTCCTGAGGAAAGTCAACATCAAGTTTTATATTATCGGAAGGTCTGCTTTCGGGTGTATTCATTCGCATAAATGTTTTGAACATCCATTTACTTGCAAGATTGTTGGTAAAAACAGACTGATATGTAGTAATGTATCCTGCATCAGGATCAGCACAAAGCATGTTGTGCAAAAGAGTAGTGCCGCTTCTCCAGTGTCCCAGTATAAATACGGGAGGTTTTTCAAAACGGAATCCTGCCAGTTTTATTTTAAAAAATATCCACTCCCAGATGTGAAAGGGTACAGATGCAATCACTATCAAAGTTGTCAGAAATACTTTATAATAGTATTTGCGTGTGATCCGTCCCTGTTTTAAGATCCTGAAATAATTAAAAAATGTGGACCCTGAAAGTGTTGAAATAGGAGGCAGATCGAATTGACTCATAGACTATACAATTGTGTTGGGTTAAAATCTTTATTTTTAATGTAAATTCGTATGCTTATCCATAAAACTAAAGATAATGCTCACAATCAATTTGCGGATTAGGTAATTATACGGATAATCAATTTGTTTTTTATAAAAACGACCAAATGTAGTAATAATTTTGAACTATCAGATATTAGAAGTAAAAAAAGGATAAGCTTGAAAATATGAAATAAATTGGTGTTCGTTTTCATAAAAACTCACTAAAAACAAAGCTCTGCTGACTCTATTCTTTGTCAGCAGGGCGGGCTCATGTTAAATTTTCAGTAACAATATTATCGTTGATAATTCCTTATCACAGTTCATGAACAGCTTCATAAAAGGCCATGATATTTTCGATCGAAGTATCATCCTGAATATTGTGTGCAGGGGCAAGTATGTAACCTCCTCCTTTACCTAATATTTCAACACGGCGTTTTACTTCATCCTTTATCTGTTGTACCGTCCCGTTTGGCATCAGATCCTGAACACATATTCCTCCGAAAAATATCAAATCTTTTCCAAATTCTTTTTTCAGAAATTCCGGGGTCATATCTTTTGCAAGTGGCTGAAGAGGGTTCAGAATATCAAGCCCTATCTCTATCAGATCAGGAATAATAGGCACTACAGAACCGCATGTATGCCATGCTATCCTGATATCGGGATTTACCTTCCGGAACTCTTCGAACATGTATTTTATACGCGGCTTGAAAATATCTCTCCACTGCTCAGGATCCATCAGCATGCCGTCCTGTCCGCCGAAATCATCACCGGCCCATATCATATCCACACCCCGACGGATCATCTCCTTTCCCATTTCAAGGTGAATTTCCATCACTCTGTCCAGCAGTTTGTGGAAATAGGGTGGCTGTATCATCATATCCATGAAAAACTTCTCCAGTCCTGTCAGATACCATGAGGTTTCAAAGATCGCAGTTTCCAGGTCGCCTATCACACCATAATTTTTTTTGTATTTTGTGATCTTGAGATCGACATCATCATACCGTCCTTCGGCATGAGGATCGGGAAGCTGATAATTGTCGATATCTTCTTCATCTTCTGCATTTTCCAGAGGATACTTATAGAATTCATTGTAGAGTCCCATAGGTTTGAATATCATTCCGTATTCATTGGTTAGTGTACCGTCGTTGTTGGTACGCGTAGGAAAATCTTTGGGAGCCACAGACGCAGTACCAACGGCATCATTTCCTAAGTGCAATAAAAGGTCTGTGTGTGATATCCTTGTTGACAACAGAGAATCCAATGGCTCCTCGTAAGGTAAACCAAGGTATTCCGACATTTTTTCAGCAACCTGTGGAGTGAAATTGGCGAAAACCGGTGGCCTGTCAGGTTCACCTCCTGTTATTGTAGTTATAAATCGTTCTCTTGAATTCATTTTATTTTAATTAAGTAAAAAACATATTCATTGCATATTCCATTGAGAAGTCAGGATCAGTAGACAGCTCAATGTATTCCACCTTATTTTTCAGATCTTCCATTTCCGTAACGAAACTTTCCGATTTCAAGGCCAGCACTGCACCGTTTCCGGCAGTATTACCCATCTGTATGTATTTGTCGATGTTTATGCCGGGTAATAAACCTATGCGTATAGCGCTTTTTATGTCGATATAGTTCCCGAAACCTCCCGCAAGAAGGATGTTGTCAAGGTCGTTGACAGAAATGCCGGCAATGGAGAGAAGACGGCTTATGCCTGCCGCAATAGCACTTTTGGCCAGCTGAACCTCTCTGATATCCTGCTGTGTTATCTTTATTCCGTTTGAACCGGCCGATCCCGGTATAACATAATCGGATTCGATATTTCCATCCATAGAAAGGATTTCGTTGTCGAGCATGTATGCCACAATATCGATCAGTCCTGAGCCGCATACACCTTCGGCTTCAACATCGCCAATTACTTTGGATATTCCGTCCTTGAATGATGAAACAGCCCCCCTGACTGCACTCATGCCACAGGAAATATTTGCTCCCTCGAAGGCAGGACCTGCTGCTGTTGCACATGCCAGTATCCTGTCTTTTGTGACAAGCACTATCTCTCCGTTAGTGCCGATATCCACAAAAAGGAACTGTTTCTGATAAAAACTTTCATCTATTGAGGCCAGGCCGGCAATGATGTCGGCTCCTACATAGCCGCTAAGCGACGGGGACAGAAGTACTGCGGCATCTTTGTTTATGTCAACACTAAGTTCAACTGACGGGATATTTTTTGCATCGGTGAACACAGGAGTGAAAGGAGCGTGTGCGATCGTTAAGGCATTTACCCCGAGAAGTGTATGAAGCATTACCGTATTGCCGACTATGGATAGTCTTACAATATCATTGTTGCTGAAATTGTGTTTTTTGCAGAAACGCCCTATCACAAGGTTTATGTTATCGATAAGCTGTCTTTGCAGCTCTTCTATGCCGTCATCTGTTTCTGCCGTAAAATTTATGCGTGAGATCACATCAGCACCGTATTTTATCTGAGGATTCACATTCGACCGGATGTCTGTTATTCCTCCAGTCTTAAGGTCCATAAAATAGTATACCATTGTGGTAGTGCCAATGTCGATTGCCACACCTATAGGAGAATCACTCAGAGAGTAGATGTCGCCGGGGTCCAGATCGACATCTTTCGAGTAGTCGTATTGTGACGACAGGACTTTCATCTCCCTGTCATCAGGCAGAATTACTTCTATGTTTTTATCAACCGGGTACAGGCAAGAGGTTACAACACCCTCGTTCAGAATGTTTACCCTGCATTTTCCACATGTTCCGTTACCTCCGCAGGGGGCATAGAAATCAGTACCCGAACGTTGAATTATCTTTAGAAGATTTTCACCTTTCTCTGCCGTGATTGTTGTTATTCCGCCGTTCTTATGAAGTTTGACTGAGATCATCTGTTTTGTTTGATGGTTTATTCAGGTTGTTATATTTGTTTTTCAGGCAGAAATATATTCTTCTTTTCTGTAGGGACAATTTCTGCTTTTACAATATCTGCATTCCGTCTGCTTGTGGATCACTCCTGATCCTATACCTATTATCCCTGACAATGATTTTACCGGATCCATCATGCCGTAATCGTTTAATTTTATATTCAGAAAACCTTCGGGTAACAAATCTAACAGTTTTCTTTGTTCTTCAACAGACCATCCGCAATTACCCGGACTGATAGTGTTAGTTATTTTTCCTGATCCGGGATCGTTCTTTATCTCGTCATGAAGTTTTTCAAGTGTCTTTTCGATAATGACTGTTCCGATGATATCCATCATGTAGGATTCCATATAATTACTGCTGAAACTGTACTGAGTCAGTGATCTGTTGAGTTCAGGACTCACTGTGCACACAAATACCGCTGTTCTTTCAACAGATTTGAGCATCAAAGAAATGTCATATCCCACATTGAATATTGTCTTACCGATTTTAAGTAACGGAGCATCAAGGGAAGCAGGAATAACAGTGTAGCCGAAATAAACATCCTCATTTTTTATTTTATCAAGTTCATTTTCAGCAAGCAGGGTAAAATATTCTTTATTGGTCATATCACGGGAAGACATATAATTAATGACCTCAGATGGTGTGATCCCCAGTTGATGAACTTTTATCTTATTTTTAACGATATCAGACATTTACAGAAATTTTTGATTTAAAAAGTTTATGCAATTCACCGGGAGAGAATTCATCGTTAAAGATTATCAGCTCACTGCGCCCGTCATATTTTTCAATAGGTGTCAGGTCGAACATGCCGTATGTTGCCTGAACGGCAATAGTCTCACCTTCGGCAGTGTTGACAAAACCTTTTATCCTCTGGCTTGACGGAAGAATATCTTCAATGAACTCTTTGAGTCCGGCTTTCGTAGGTTTGTCATGCATTCTCAGAACAGAAAGCCCGATGTCAGGTTTGTTTCCCGCCTTCATTTCAGCAAACTCTTCTTTTGAAGTAATCGGCTTTCCGTAATTCATCAGATCATCAAAATCGATCTTCCCAAAAGTCGTTTCGGCTATTTCTGCATATGGGTTCCACTTTTTCAACACCTTAAGAACATTGTCTTCATATTCCTCACCTGCTATATCGGTCTTGTTCACTATCAGTTTGTCGGCCACCAGAACCTGATGTTTGAAGCGGGGCATTATTTTGAATGTTTTGGGAAAGTTAACAGCATCAATCACTGTAACAATGTTCCGCAGGATAACTTTATCTTTTATGCCGTAGGCATTTAGTATCTGTGCCACACTGACGGGATCGGCCAGACCTGAGGATTCCAGGAATATCACCTCGGGTTTATACTCGACCGACAGCTTCTCAAGCAAATTGGTGAAATTACTAAGCTGACAGACGCAAAATACCGAACCGTTGTTTATCTCCACAAGCTTGAAATCCTCAACACTGTTTTTAAGATCGATACCATCAATACCCGATGGAGCAAACTCATTCTGAATGACCGCAATACGCTTTTTGCTCCCGTATTCATACAAAAGATTCTTGAGCAGCGATGTCTTTCCGCT
>JAOZOF010000125.1 GCA_029933425.1 Marinilabiliaceae bacterium | reverse complement strand
ATACCATTGATAAAGATTCGGAAGCATCTGTTCGCAATGAGGACACCATGTAGCCCAAAAAACTATGAGTTTATATTCATTTGAAATGTTCGACAAAGAGATGGTATCGCCGTCAATATCGACAAGGGAAAATGGCGGCACCTCTGTCCCTGGTAACATCTTTTGAAGATCAATTCTTCTTTGCAACGTTGTTTTTTCCTCAGATGAACATAAAACAGCAGGGGTATATTTTTCGGCAATGTGCTGAAGCAGCTCTTCCATACCCAGCATTTCAAATCCGCGCATAAGATAACCAACAATAAAATCCGAAACTGCCGGATCACTTTTTGTATTATCAAGTATAACATCAACAGCTTTATTCAATTCATCGAGCTGCTGTTCTCTTGAAAGTTTACTGTTTGTATACGACATCAGATAT
This sequence comes from Marinilabiliaceae bacterium, assembly GCA_029933425.1. Classification (GTDB taxonomy): domain Bacteria; phylum Bacteroidota; class Bacteroidia; order Bacteroidales; family Marinilabiliaceae; genus JAADEM01. The sequence goes on along the minus strand of JAOZOF010000125.1, from coordinate 9,133 downwards.
TCATACGATTTTTTAGTGTAAACATCTGAATTGATCAATGTTTCATCAGTGAAATCAAGATCTTTAAAAAAGCTCTTTTTATAGATCATCTTTCTTTTTGACTCAGAAAGGTTCCCGTCGAGGAAAGGCTCTTTGTACATCCTGACGATCTTAGTCGCGTACAACTTAGGATATTTTCGTTCGATCGTATTAATGAGATTAGCTCTTTGTTTTTGAAGTGAATTATACTTTTTAATTATCTCTTTCCTTTTTGATTCTGTATAATATTTATCGTCACTGTTCTCGTCAAAATAATTTATCTGACTCCGGAGGTCGTTCAACTCTTTCTGGTAATCTTCTTCTTTCTTTATAAAATCGTACCATACCTTATTATCCTTCGAATAGATCACTTTCATGCTGTCAACAGGATGATTGAAATCAGTCTCAAACAAACAGCTGTCATTATTGAATATGAAATCTATTTTCTGGGGAGCTTCATTCATAACACTGGCATACACCGTCTGACCAAGAATTATGCGATAAACGCCGGTATGTGCGTCACCAGGAATATCAAAAACGATCTTTCCGGAATCAGGCATAACAGTATCTGCAGGAGTGAATTTGTCGCCGCGAACAGCACCGATTACCACTTCTTCGCCCGGCAAATCCTTCACCAAAGCCTCAATCCTGAATGACTGTGAATATAATTCCGGAACTATCAGAAATAAAATATTGAATATAAAATAAACCTTAACTCTCTTTAAAACAGCCATATTTTTTGCTTTATCAACAAAGATAATCATTAGATTAAAATTTCCTGTCTGTTTATTTTTTAATTGAAGTTATATTTTTTTCCTTTGTTATAAATCTGTTTTCTATGGCATTAAACTATTTGTGGATAGGATTCTTTCTGGTTGCTTTCGCTACCGGTCTTATCAGGCTCATTTTTTTTGGCGATCTTGACATCTTCCCGCAAATGATGCAGGCTGCTTTCGACAATGCAAAAACAGGTTTCAATATTTCTCTCGGACTCACAGGTGCACTTACCCTATGGCTTGGCATCATGAAAGTTGGTGAAAAAGGAGGCATGATAAATCTTCTTTCAAGGGGGATCGCACCTTTTTTCAGCCGCCTTTTTCCCGAACTGCCCAAAAATCATCCTGCATACGGAAGTATGGTAATGAACATTGCAGCCAACATGCTTGGCCTTGACAATGCTGCAACTCCTATGGGACTTAAAGCCATGAAAGAACTTCAGGAGAGTAATCCGGTAAAAGACACTGCCTCAAATGCTCAGATCATGTTCCTTGTTCTCAACACCTCCGGTCTTACTATCATTCCGATAAGCATCATGGTTATCAGAGCGCAAAGAGGTGCGGCTAATCCGTCCGACATTTTCCTGCCTATTTTGCTTGCAACATTTTTCAGCACCGTAGTAGGTATCATTTCGGTCGCAGTCGTTCAGAAAATAAAGTTATGGGACAAGGTGATACTTGCATATCTCGGCGGCTTTTCTCTTTTTGTAGGGGCATTCATCTACTGGCTCTCAACACTTCCACGTGAACAGATAGATGCTATTTCGATGGTAACGGCCAATTTGATCCTTTTTACCATAATCGTTGTGTTCATCCTCATGGCCATGCGAAAAAGGATCAATGTTTACGACAGCTTCATCGAAGGGGCCAAAGACGGGTTCAACATCGCCATAAAGATCATTCCTTTTCTGGTTGCAATTCTGGTAGCTATCGGTGTGTTCCGTGCTTCGGGAGGGATGGATTTTATTGTTGAAGGTGCAAGGGCTTTTTTCGGCTTCATCGGCGTTGACACCCGGTTTGTTGAAGCACTGCCGACTGCCCTGATGAAACCGTTAAGCGGCAGCGGGGCCAGGGGAATGATGATAGATGCAATAAACACTTATGGAGTGGATTCTTTTGTGGGACGAACCGCCAGTACTTTACAAGGCGCCACCGATACCACCTTTTACATTCTTGCTGTTTATTTCGGCTCTGTGGGGATCAAAAAAACACGACATGCGGTAGCCTGCGGTTTAATTGCCGACTTTGCAGGTATTGTTGCCGCTATCGCAATATCGTATCTGTTTTTCAGCTGATCCCAGTTTTGATCCCTGGTCACCTTACATAAATGGTCTTGACGTTCTGAAACTCTTTTATGCCGAAATGTGAAAGTTCACGCCCGTAGCCACTGCCTTTTATTCCGCCGAACGGCAATCTCGGGTCCGATCTTACAAAGTCGTTCACAAAGCAACTGCCTGCTTCAATTTCAAACTCTGCTATCTGTCTTCCCCGTTCAATGTTCTGTGTAAAAACAGCTCCGCCCAGTCCGAAAGATGTATCATTTGCAATCCGGATGGCATCTTTTTCATCCTTTGCTCTGATCAGTGAAGCAACAGGTCCGAAAAGTTCATCGTTGTAAGCCGGCATTCCTGGTTTAACATCGGCAAGCACTGTGGGCGGATAGTAATATCCCGTAATCTCAGGTATCTCACCACCAATAAGTAGTTTTGCACCTTTATCGATACTGATATCCACCTGAACATGTAACTCCTCCTGTAGATTATTCCTTGCAAGCGGCCCGTAAGTAACACTTTCATCAAACGGATCACCGAATTTTGCTTCCTGCATTTTAGCCGTGAACATCTCTTCGAAACGATCGTAAACAGGATCAACGGCAATAAACCTCTTGGCTCCGATACAGCTCTGCCCGGCATTGAGTAACCTGCCTGCAACACAAGCTTCCACTGCAAGATCAAGATCGGCATCTTCGAGAATTATGTACGGGTCACTGCCCCCCAGTTCAAGGACAGTCTTTTTAAGGTATTTCCCCGAAAGAACTGCCACAGCTTTACCGGCAGGAGTACTTCCCGTCAGAGTAACGGCTTTCACCCTTTTATCCTTTATCACCATATCGATCTTACTGCTCGAAATAAGTAAAGAACGAAAAGCATTTTCAGGGAAACCGGCTTCCGCAAAAACCTCTTCAATGGCAAGTGCACATCCCGGTACGTTCGATGCATGTTTCAGCAGGGCTGTATCCCCCCCCATCAATGCAGGTGCTGCAAACCGGAATACCTGCCAGAACGGGAAATTCCACGGCATTATTGCCAGAACAGGTCCCAGCGGCTGATAAGTAACATAAGACTGTGATGCATTAGTTTCCACTGTTTCCGAAGCAAGGAACGCCTCTCCGTTGTCAGCATAGTACTCGCAAACCCACGCACACTTATCAATCTCAGCACGGGATTCACGTATATGTTTCCCCATTTCAACAGTAATGATGAAAGCCAGACTTTCGCGTTTACTTCGCAGTATGTCTGCTGTCTTTCTCAGCAGATCAGCCCTTTCGCTGAAACTTGTTCGTCTCCACTCTTTGAAAGCGATGACTGAATCATCAAGAATCTGATCTGCCTCATCAAGCTGATGAGCAGGATAACTGCGATTCAGTTCTTCTTTTGCCGGATTAAAACTTTTAAGCTGCATTTTATTCTTTTTTTAAGCCTTAACTACATAATACTTTTTCTTTTCCCGTAGCCTGAGCATTAAAGTAAAGTTAACCAATTTTCTTCCCGGTGTTCAACTAAATCCAGAAAAATATCACCAATCCAGAAGTTTTTTCACTCCTTTAAGTTTGCGTATGTCGCTCACTTCCTGTGATACTTCCAGAACACCCTTATAATCACCGTTTTCATTTCTTACGGCATAGTAACAAATGTAAATCATCTTTTCTCCCATGTTGAACCAAAAGTCGGCAAGATCTTTTTCACCTTTCTTGAACGAATTAACGATACGGTTCACCACGTCGATACTCTCATGCGGATGACAGTTCTGCACCGAACGGCCAATAACAGCTTTGGTTCGGGGAAAGATACGGTGCGGTGGAGTAGAGAAGAACACAACGGTATCATTTTCATCAACATAGGTGATATCGACAGGGAGATGTGAAAAAATAAGCTTTAACTGTTCCACCGTTACCTGACCTGTTCCCAGGTCTATCTTACCTGATAACTCATGTTCCTGCTTTTTTTCAGCCTTTTCATGCTCCGGTGTAAAATAGGGATATCCCAGTTCTAAACTCTCTTCAAGCAATGAATCAAGTTCTTCTGCGGGTATCTGTTCAAGAATAACCGGGAACAAGATCTTCTCCTCACGGAATTTAATGGCAAGCATATTGAAAAATACCAACCCGAACAACTGATTGATGTCAAAAATATCGGACGAAGGATTACGAAGTTTATCTGTCAGTTCATTCAGGTTCCTATAGATATCATCATGAAACGACCACATTATCGAAAGACATCCATGTTCGGGAATATGCTTTTCGATCACCGGAAAAAGCTGATTCTCCTTTATCACATAATGTTTCCTGAACAGAAGAAGATCGTTAAAGCCATTAATGAGTTTTTCCCGGATCTCTGTTTCTGCAGGTCTTTTATTGAATTTCTTTACCCAGGGCTTAAGCTCTTCCAACTTTTGAGCCATTATCGCATTATTCTTTACAAGGCTGTCAAGAAATGATCCTTCAGCAGGCATCAGTGATTTTTGTTCATTCAATGACTTGTAAAGCAGGTTCAAGACTTTGTTGATAGTGGATTTTACCTCTTCAATAGGGTAGTTATCCTTCATTATCAGATCAAATGCAATAATAACCTCGAAAGGAGTTGCAGTGTCGATAATGTCCTGATATTGGGTTACCAGCTCTCCTCCTTTTATCCCATCAAGGAACCCTTTTGTTAATTTATACAGTTCTATGCTGTGCTGTTTTACATGTTGTGAAATCTCTGACATAATTTTTCTTTTTTCAGGTGCAAAAGGTAATGATTTTCATGTTAACGGGAAATATTAAAAAGCAGTATTAAACCTTTCTACAGAGAAAGACTCTAATTAACAAATGCCATTTTATGAAACTTGTAATACTCATACTGATTATTTCAAATCTGTTTGTTACAGAAATTGAAAATGGTACAGGAAATACTTCATCCGGAAAATATCGCAAAAAAACTATTCAGTATAAATCAGTAAAAGGGATCAACCGTAACCTGCTCAGTCTTGATGTCTATTATTTTAAAGGAAAGTCAGCCCCTAAACCGGTAGTTATTTATGTTCATGGCGGAGGGTGGTGCATAGGCGACAAAGCTAACAAAATGTCGAACAAAACCGGTCTGTTCAGTAAACTGGGCTATGTTTTTGTAAGTGTAAATTACAGGCTAAGCCCGTTCCCGTACCAGACAGCAACGGATAACAGAATAAAATATCCCGATCAGAATAACGATGTGGCAAGTGCTATAAAATGGGTTTATGAAAACATCGCAAACTACGGCGGAAACCCGGACAAGATCGCTTTAATGGGGCACAGTGCCGGAGCACATCTTGTTTCACTCACCGGCACCAATGAAACATTTCTCAAAAATGAAGGATTGCCTTTAACTGTGATAAAAGGTGTGGCCTCTATCGACACAAAAGGATATGATGTATACGAAATGGTTAACAATTCTCCAATGAAAATGATGTACTTAAACGCATTCGGTACCGATTCGTTGCAAAACATCGAAGCATCTCCTGTTTACAATATCCGGAAAGGAAAATACTATCCTATGTTTTTCGTGGCCTACCGGGGCAATAAACAGCGAAAAACCACTTCATACAACTTTATAAAAAAACTGAAAAATGCCGGAGTTGAAGTGTCTTACATCGACTGTAGTGTTTACGACCATGAAGGTATTAACAATGCTATTGGCGACAAAAAGGACACAATTATCACACCGGCTCTGATAAATTTCTTCGAAAAATGCTTCAGGTAATAAAACAAACAAATATTATCCCGTCTGTTCCCTATTCCCCCTGTGATCGTTAATAAAAGCGCTTACCGATACTATTAAAACAATGGCAATAGTGTAATAAATAAACGATGGCAACGGCATCGGCTCTCCTTTAGCATACGAATGCAATCCTGCAAGATAGTAGTTAACCCCAAGATAGGTCATTATCACCGATCCGAAACCGATAACTGCCGAAAAGTTGAAAAGCACGATATCCTTCATTCCGGGGATCAACCGCATATGAAGGATAAATGCATAAACAAGTATTGTAACAGCCGACCAGGTCTCTTTGGGGTCCCAGCCCCAATACCTTCCCCACGACTCGTTTGCCCAAACCCCGCCAAGGAACGAACCTATGGTCAGCATGTAAAGACCCACCGTCAGCGATAATTCAGTTATTGCAGTCAATTCCTCGATAGTGAGCATTAAACGTATCCGGTTTTTAGCTGTCCTGAAACTTATGAGTATAAGATTGAGAAATCCCAACAAAGCTCCAAGACTTAAGAAGCCGTAACTTGCCGTAATAACGGCCACATGAATTGTCAACCAGTAAGATTTAAGTACAGGAACAAGATTTGTTATTTCCGGGTTCATCCAGCTCAGATGGGCAACCATCAATACAATGCCTCCGAACAAAGCTCCTACCGATAGTGAGATCGGACTTCTTCGCGAAAATATTAATCCGGCCAGAATAGTAACCCAGCCGATGTATAACATTGATTCATATCCGTTACTCCAGGGAGAATGACCCGAAATGTAAGCCCTGACACCTAATCCGGCAGAATAAATAATGAACCCCGTCAGGATAAGTACAAATCCTGTTTTCATTAAACTGAGAAACTGATAACGGGGCTTAAACAAAGTGATGAACTGAAAGATCAACAGGATCAATCCGATAACAAAAAACCACGGGAAAAGCCACAAAAATACCGATGTACGATTGTAGAATATCTCAACTTTTTTCCGCGTTTCATCGGGAAGGATATCCGATGCATATTTGATCTGGTATCTGGAAATTTCATTAAGGTATTCATTTGCATTAGTCGGATCTCCGCTCTTCAATGCCTCAATGTATTTAAAAAACATCGTTGATCCTGCATTGTTTTTTATCGCATGGGAATTGATCACGGGGGTACTCCACGATGCATGTGAGTTATTAGGATCAGGGAAGATACGAAGCATACTCCCTGACTGCGTCATATAAAATACATTTAATTGTTCATCAATTTTAATTGCCTCCTGTTCAAGCTTATTCCTTCTTGCAGGGTTTTTTCTAATGGCATCATCAACGATCTCAGATATCTTATATCTGCCCCGGGTATCAAAAAATTGATTGAATGATGCCTTCCTGTTATTCAACTGCAAGGTCTTTCTCAGTTCCCGGTTTTTTACAGTAATTACCGGAACTGTTTTCCAGTATTCAGGATCAAGCAGCATGCTAAGTACCATCCTGTCGGCAGAATAACCTTTATACCTGTTGTGTTTTACCAGCTTCCTTAATATCTCGCTGTTAAGAGTATTCAGGGGTTTTATTCTTCCCCCGTGATCCTGGACCCACAAACTACCAAATTCAGCAGCATCTTTTTCCGATAATTTATGGGGCGGATTGATCTCAAACGCAAAAGCAGAAGATACTGATAAAAAAAGAATAATGCCCAAAAGCTCTTTTTTCCGGTTACTTAACTTTTTTGTTTTTCCCAGAAGATACCTGAACCTTGTTCCCGGGAATATCAGAGCAGCGATCATACCGAGGGTCAAAAGCAAATATCCGAGATATGTAATTGCCGTTCCCCACACATCACGGTTCACCGAAAGTATCGTTCCTTTTTCGTCCGGATCGTATGATGCCTGAAAAAAACGGTACCCTTCATATTTCATAATGTTATTCATGAATATCCTTTTATCCTCTTTTATCCCTTTGCGTTCATCTATCAAAGTAACTTCACTTGCATAGGACGAAGGACTGTTACTTCCCGGATAACGTTCAAGAATGAAATCATTCAATCGTAAAGAAAAAGGAAGGGTGATCTCTTTTGAACCATAACTTATACCAATATCAATACCGTTTACAGATGTCCTGAAAATTCTACCCTTAAGTTCATTTCTCCCAAAAACAAACAACTCCTTTTTTATTCCGTCAGACTTTATCTCAAACCGCACAGCATCTGGAAGTAATGTCCTGCTCTCTCCTTCAGAAGGAACAGGGCGAACAGATGCATGCCGGAAATAACGACGCAAAACGATCTTTCTTCCCTTAAAAATATATACCAGTCCCGGTAAAAAGGGACATTCATTTCCTGGGACAAATAGGGCCTGTTTGCCGTTATGCATACTAATACTTTTTACTGTATCATTTGCAGTGAAAAAAGGTTCCCCGTTTCTTTCCACTATAAAAATATCCGCATGATCAGAGTCGAATGCAAGGCTTATCCCATCCATATCTATCCTGTCCCCTTGCATTATGATTTTCTCCATCATACCATCATTGCCCTGTATTGCAACAGATAATGCAGGCGGCCCTTCTGAAGAAGGTACAACATGCATAACAGCCTGCGGAATAAATTCAGTACTTTTAACCGTTACCTTTCCCGATGAGACAGAAAAAGTATGTGAATATTCATCAGGACTTACCACCGAAAAATGGACAACTTTTTCATTATGTAAAGTTTCCGAACTGCTTTTTATTGCAACCTGAACATAACTGTCACGCGATAAAATGCTGCCGGAGGTGTCTCCTTCACGGATATGCATTACACCTTCATAACCAAAGTGGCGTGTAACTGCTGCACCAATAACGATCAACAACAAGGCCAGATGAAAAGTCAGAACAGGTAATTTTTTAACTTTCCACATTCTGAAATTAATCAGATTTCCGATAAGGTTCAACGAAAGAATAAGGAATGCAAGCTCAAACCACCAGGTATTGTAAACCATAGCTTTTGCCGCTTCTGTCCCGAAATCACTTTCAATGAACGTTGCAGTACCGGTTACAATAGCAATGAACAACAACAACGTACCCATTAACCACGTTGAAGTAAATATTTCGTATAATTTTTTCATCATAATATCATTAGACCATATTTCCTGTTAAATGAAAAACCGGAAATATCAAGCCGCTAAATTAATTAATTGAAGTAATGTTATGTCAGAAAATAAAATAAATTGCAGACCACAACCTGAGAATATCACTGAACCTGTAATTATTTTCGACCCCTGCCCTGATATCTGCTATTATTAAACCCAAATTGGCCATTAGGAAGCGAGGCACGAGCTGAACTAAAGGCCCCATGCGGGTTAACCCCGATTTAGAGATTCACTGTT
>JAOZOF010000124.1:5225-9576 GCA_029933425.1 Marinilabiliaceae bacterium | reverse complement strand
ACTCACTGGCCATCTACCCGATTGAAATAATTTACCTTAGTAAGGTAACCCTGTACCTTGTAACAGCCATGTTTTAGACCATGCACTGTTATTTCCATCAGCACCTGCATAGTCAGTCCTTTCAAGTTTCTCAATTGCAGCTTCGGCATTTTCAGTGTTAAGAGCTATCTCGTTATCGTAATTATAGTAGAAACGTAACGGTAAAGCCGGTTGTTTTGCTGCTTCTCCTGTTTTCAGAGCAGGTAGTCCTGTCCTCCTGTAATCAAACCACGACTCAGCTGCGGCTGTCCAGCTCGCTATCCATTTCTGGAGAATTATACTTTCAAGACCTGAATAGGGAGCTCCGGCAATATAATCATTGTATTGATCGCCAACACCCCAGGCTATCAATGACTGATGTATTCCTTCATTGTAGTAATCAGCAGGACTTCCGGGAGCCCAGTTGTGAAGTGCACCTTCTGCCAGTATGAAGTTTACTTCTGCTGCCGACATTAATCTCATCAATAACAGAGGTCCAGCTGTTTCTTTGTAAATATCATTAAGTTGTGAAACATGCGGATTAAAAACAGCTTGCTCAAGATAAGGAGTCAGGTTGTAAAACTGAGAAGAAAATATCTGAGCAGGAATCCCTACATATTCAGGATCAAAGTCAACTCCCACGCTATCGTACTTTGCATTGTACTCGTCAATAATATCCTGAGATACATATCTTTTTCCGTCAATGATCTCATCAACTCCTGTTCCCGGCGCAAGAACTAAAGGAATAGCAATTTTGTTTGCCCAAACACCCAGTCTCGGGTCATTATAATTCTGAAGTGTGTCAACCAGTGTTTTACACATTTTTGTTCTCATATAATTTCCTGTAGGACTTGTGTCAAATACTGTATTGCTCGGCCATGAGTCAGAAGGTGAAGATCCGAAATAACTTACATTTGCATCATCATCTGCAATTGTAATTACCGGATATTTATCAGGATCCGATGAAATTTTTCTGATCCCTTCCTCTGCAAACTGAGGCTCTTTAACGGATAATCTCATGTAATACCTGAGAGCAAGAGAATTGGCTAATTTTCTCCATTTACCTGCGTCGCCATGATATAAAATATCCTGAACTTTATCAACGTTGTCAAATGAGTTAGCTGATAAAAGCATATTGGCAGTGTCAAGGTCTGCAAGTATTCCGTGATAGATATCCTTTTGAGGATCAAACACAGGTTTGAAATATTCGGAACCCTCTTCTGCTTTCAATGCTTGTGTGTAAGGAGCATCACCCCACAGGTCAGCAATGTAGCCAAAAGTGTAGGCTCTGAGTATTAAAGATACTGCCTCATGAAATTCATAACCACCTTCAACAGCTTTTTTATGAAATTCATCGTCGTTTCTTAAAATGTCATAGTAACCTCTCCAGTTGTGGCCACGGTTATCCCAGTCATAATTATTATGTCCCCCGGACCATCCGTCGTACTGAGTGTGTTGCATTACACCACCTAAGTCTCCAAATCCAAGGCCAACAACATGCTGGCCTACTCCCGTGATTATCGTAGGTAACAGAAGATTAAGATCAGCTGTTTTCGGATCGACTCCATTGGGATTTATATTTAGCTCATCCAGATCTTTACATGAACTGATCATTGTGACCAGTATGCTTAAAAGGATTATAAATTTGTTCTTTATTTTATACATAATCATAAGATTTTATTTTTTAAAAAGTAAACTGAAGTTTAAAACCTACAGGAATAACCCATGGATTAACGTTGAATCTTTCTACACCTTGTGAGAAGCGACCATTAGACTCAGCCTGAAAAGCTCTTTCAGGATCAACTCCGAATCCGGAGTCTTTGGTCCAGATCATAATATTTCGGCTGTATAAAGAGACGTTTAAATTTTGCATTTTCATCTTTTGGGCTATTTTAGATGGTACACGATAGCTGAGAGATACTTCTCTGAGTTTAATATAGTCAGCATCGAATAAATTAGCTCGTCCGATATCCCATGGATATGCCAGGACATAAGGCAGAAATGAAGTACCCGGTTGTCCGAGATTTTCATGTTCCAGTACGAAGTTTCCGTCTTCATCGTAATGTCCCACAACGCCCGGTGCAAAAAATCCATCGTTAACGGTATATCCGCTGAAACTTTCGGGGAAACCACCGTAAGCGGGAGTAGGTCCACCTACAGCTTTAGGATCATCTCCGAATATCAGTTCATCAGAATGATCCAGAACCCACTGTTTCAACTCTTCGCTGGCAGCACCTCCAAGATCGCCCGGATTGACCAGTTCATCCAGCATTGTTTGAGACAGAACAGCTTCTGATATATAACGGTATGTTTGTGAAACATACTGACCGCCTGATCTCCAGTCAAATGTGAGATTTAAGGTGAAGTTTTTGTAAGAGAGGGCTGATTGAAGTCCCATAATGAAATCAGGATTGTAATTACCTACTTTAGTATACTCTTCAGCTGACTGCCATTTTGTTTCCATACCGCTTTCAAGTAACGGATATCCATAATATGAAGAATTTTCATCTTCAACCCTTCTTATTTCGCGTGAATAAAGGTTACCTACCAGTCCGTCATGTGTGTCATCCTTAACATATCCTATCGATTTAACTCTGGCATTGTCCCAGAATTGGATAAAGTCAACTCCTTCCGCTAGTTCCTTGATGATAGTCTTGTTTTTTGTGAAGTTAAGGCTCAGATCCCAGTTCCAGTCGTCAGTTTTAACAGGAGTGCCACCAAGTGTCATTTCCCATCCGTCACTTTGCAATAAACCGGCATTTATCTGTACACTGCTGTATCCTGTGGATGCTGCGAGCTGTACTCCAAGTATCTGGTTTCTGTTATCAACGGTGTAATATGTGCCACTGAAACGTAATCTGTTGAAAAAGGTATTTATATCAACACCGAACTCGGTGGATGTGGCCTCTTCAGGCAGCAGGTTAGGACTGAGCAAACCACTTTGTTTGTAAAGTCTGGTGGCATCACCCCACTGTCCTGCATTTCCGTATACCGGTACCAAACGGTATGGTCCTGTATCGTTTCCAACCTGAGCCCAGCCTCCTCTTAGTTTGACCATGTTTGCACTGCCCATGTTAAGAACGTTGCTTAACAGGAAGCTTAAAGAAGCTGAAGGGTAGAAATATGAACGATTATCGGCCGGTAAAGTACTTGACCAGTCATTTCTGGCTGTCAGATCAACATAAATAATGTCTTTCCATCCGAAATTGGCAATTCCATAAAGACTATTAATGGCTTTTTCGTATCTTCCATTGTAATAATTTAAGTTACTGGAATTAATATTCTGAACTGTAAAAAGATTAGGTACAGTCAAACCTGTTCCCGGCTTTGCAGAGTTGCTTATGCTTGAGCCGCTTTGATATAAAAGATTACCACCAACAGAAATATTCATGGTAAAGTTGGTCCAGTCTTTTTTATAAGATGCCAGGAAATCCCAGTTCCGTTCAATTCCTTTACTTGTAGATATTCCGTATGTTCCGTTATTGGGTTCCTTTGAATATCCCGGTGCCATCTTAGTTTCTCTTATTTCATCAGACTTATTTAGGAGATATCGAGCTTTTAAACTGATGTTCTTGGAGATCTCCCAAAGAGCTGTTATATTTCCGTATATCCGGTATCTGTCAAAGCTGTTGTTCACCTCATAAGCCAGAAAATATGGATTTTCAAATCCTTCGGCAAGCTTCAGTACATTGTTACCTGATCCGTAATCTCTCAGATCGCGTAAATCAACGTTAGTTGGAGTTTTGTAAGCCCATTCAAGTGGATTTGCTCCACGGTTTGTGGCAGGTCTGTTGTCTGCTCCCGAAAGGCTGAAGTTAATATCAGTACTAATAGTAAGCTGATCCCATAATTTTGAATTGGCTGCAAGGGAGAAATTGTTTTTATTCAGATCTGTGTTGGGTATGAGACCCTTGTAGATCATGTTTGTGTAATTTACCCTGTAATCAACAACTCCCTTACTGCTTGACAATGCTACTGTATTTGTTGATGTAATAGCATAATTATTAAGGAAATTATTAATATTATCAGGATGTGATACTATAGGTGTAGGTATTGGAACACCGTTTGCATCTAATGGAGAATCCCACTGTATAGCCCAAAATCCCTGGTCGCACTCAGGACCGGCGCCTGCCTGCTCATTCATTTTAATTTCGGGTAATATGCCTCCGCCAACATTTTCAGGTCTGTACGAGAAATAACCGTTGGCAAATTGGTTTTGAACATTTATGAATTTTGAAGGCATATCAAACACAGTATTGGTTGAGAAGGAAATTTTCATGTCTTCACCCTCTTTTGCTTTTTTTGTGGTGATAAGCACAACTCCGTTTCCTGC
>JAOZOF010000124.1:0-5125 GCA_029933425.1 Marinilabiliaceae bacterium | reverse complement strand
ACATTCTCAACGGAGTAACCCAGGGATTTTTCCTTGCGTTTAATTCCTAATGCAGTAACAACTACCTCATCAATGGATTCAATGGTAGGTCTTAATTGAATGTCAATAGTAGTTTTGTCTCCTACAACTAACTCCTGTGTTTCAAATCCTATGAAAGAGAAGTGAAGGACAGAACTGTTATCAGGAACTTTTAATGAGTATTTACCGTTTACATCAGTAATTGTCCCTATTGATGTGCCTTTAATGGCAACAGATACACCCGGCAATGTTGTATTGTCTTCTGCACTGGTTACAGTTCCTGTAACTATATGAGGATTTTGTGCAAAAGTCCGGGTATTTATCAGTAATGATGACACCAGCATTGCTATGAAAAGCAAATGTTTAGTGAGATATTTTGAATAATTCTTGTTCATACTATTATTTTATATTAATTGTACATTTAAAAATAAACTCTTTATTCCTAATCATTAACTGCTTCGAATGACAGAACCAGCCCATGAGTGTTAATGCCTGGGGCATCTGTACTGGCAGCCATGAACATTACAAGGGTCATGGTTTCTTCTGTTATACTTTTAATTATAACTTTTCTTTCAAAGTCCCTAAAGCCTACAAATGCTGTCCCTGAGAAATCAAGAGTAGAAACATCTTTGTACGTTATTGAACCGCCTGTCCATACCGATGAAGTTGTAAAATCTTCTTTTTCCACATAAGTAAATGTCATATTGTTTTCAGGAGTATACTCCCCGATACACAGGCCAAACTCCTGTCCCATATCACTTGCATAAATGATACCTGCTCCACCTGTGGTCAGATACTCATATACCAAACCGGAGAAGACCCCAGTTCCTCTGTCGGGATAATTTGTCAAGTTCATCTCATATTTACCGTCAAAATGGAATGTGTATTCATCGGAATATACTTCCTCGTAATCAAGGTACATCTTGAATGCTCCGTTAGGAAGTGGCGTGATGTCCGGATCATAAGGAGTAAAATCTGCATCTGCATATGCAAAATAGTCACCATTGGAAGAGTGTGACGAGGATAATCTCCATGTTTTTCCGTTAGCATCGTTAGCGCCTCCTGTAAGTAAGACATAGGGAGTTATTTGAACTCCTATTTTTACTTCTTCAGTTACGGATTCTCCGTTTGCAGCAGTTGCAACAAGAGTAACATTGTAATAACCACCGTCTTCATATACATGCACGGGGTTTTGTTCATCACTGGTAGTTCCGTCACCAAAATCCCAATGCCAGCTGACCGCTGAATGGGTCAGTGCCTGAAAAGCAACCTGTTTGTCGGCAATGCTGTAAAAGATTATTGCAGACAAGGGAAATTCTTTTTTTTCTTCATTTCCACAGGAAGAAAAAAACACAGACAAAACAATTGAGGCTAATAAACCCCAATAAATAGATCTCTTAGGTTTAATCATATTCTTAAAGATTTAAGTTGAGTAAAATGTATACCTTAATTTCGTATAAACCATGTATTGTTAAAAAGTGCTTAAAAATATAAAAAAGACGTATAAAAAATATACATAAGTTAAAAAATAATTAGCATTAGTTAAAATATTACGTCTGATTAATGTGTTTAACTATTGATAATAAGAAAAAACAGCGCTTTTGTGATTGTTTGTAATTGGGGGAGTTCGCATTAGCGAGAGGTTTATGTGTCAGATAGTTAAAGGTAGTCTTATTTGTTCCGTTCTTTTTTAAATCTCATTAGAATGTTTCAATTTAGTTATTAATTAATTGCGATAATACTATAACTAATATTGTTGTTAAAATAATTGTTATAGGTGGTTATTTATCATTAGTATAAATGTTGTTTTATTGTTTAATTTGTTAAAATGTGTTTTAGAACTATAAGATTGATATAATGAGAAGTTCTTTTTTTGTATTTCAGATCATTTGGGTATTTCTTTTTTCAGGTTGTTCAAAAGATACGTCTGATCTGCCTGTTAAGCCTCCGGGCGGTTACTGGAACATGACAACCATTAAGATCGCTTACGCTCTGGGAATGATAGATGAAATACAGATGGAATTTCCTGTACCTGATGATGTAACAGAAATAAAGGATCTTGTGTATACCACAGTTGATTCAACGGATTTGCATCTTGATATTTATTACCCTGAGAATATTAACAAAAAGCAACCACTGCTGCTGTTTATTCACGGGGGTGGTTTGTCGAAAGGAAATAAAAAAGATTACCTCCGGTACACATGTGATTTTGCTCAACGGGGTTATGTAACAGCAACAGTTCAATACCGGTTTGTGGATAAGGTTAAATACCCTGAACAGATATATGAGGTTATTTCGGCTGTTCGGTGGTTAAAACAAAATGCTGACAGCTTTCATATCGACACATCCAAAATTGCACTTATAGGTGGTTCGGCAGGAGGACTTCTTGCTATGATGGTTGGTTACAGTGCAGATACCGATATTTTTAAGACAGGAGGTGATTCAGTGTCGTATAATGTGGAAGCTGTGGTTGATCTGTACGGGCCGGTTGACTTTACAACACCATATGCACGTGAACATTCGATAGTAAAAAGGATGTTTGGAAAAACTTATGATGAAGAGCCGGATATTTATAAAAAATACTCTCCCTTGAGTTTTGTGTCGGCAGACGATCCTCCAACTCTTGTGTTCCAGGGAACAATAGATGACCTTGTGCCTGTAAGCCAGTCGGACACCCTCGTTGCGAGGCTGAAAACCGTCGGTGTACCTGTTGAATATCATCGTTTGAAAGGCTGGCCTCATGCGATGGATGTTGAGGTGAATGTGAATAAATATTGCCAGTATTACATGAACAGGTTCTTCGAAAAATATTTACCCCAGAATTAATTGTCAAAAAAATCATTGTTATGGATCGGAACGGGAACTTTTTTAAAAATTCACTTGTTTTTGCGTTGTTGTTTTTTGCGGGGGCACTGATTGCCGGGGCGCAATCATTGAACAGGTCGTTAATGGAAGATATGCTTATTCCTTCCAATGCCCGCAGTATGCGATCTTCGAGTACGGATCCTGACATCAACGCAAACGGAGACTCAAAAGAGATCCAACCCGGTGAGTCCATTGTGATCGCTGACCTTGAAGGTCCCGGGATAATCAAACATATTTGGAATACTTCAGCTTCACTGAATCCTTTCTCTTTACGCGCTCTTGTAATTCGTATTTACTGGGATAACTCGGATAAACCCAGTGTTGAGGTTCCTCTTGGTGATTTCTTCGGTGTGGGATGGGGCGTTAAAAAGGACTTTCAGTCTTTTCCTGTAAGTGTTTCGTCACTCGGCCGGTCGAGAAGCTGTTTCTGGCAGATGCCTTTCAAAAAGCATGCTAAAATAACTGTAAGCAATGAGATGGACGGATTCGGTAAAGCGTATTTTTACTATTACGTCGATTGGGAAAAGGTTGAGTCTTTGCCTGACGATGTTCTGTATTTTCATGCAAGATACAATCAACAGACACCGGCAAAAAGCGGCGATCACGTAATCCTTGACACAAAAGGCCGTGGTAATTATGCAGGTACAGTCTATTCCGTGATACAAAAGGAGAACGGATGGTTTGGAGAAGGGGATGACCGGTTCTACATTGACGGGGAAGAGGTACCGTCAATTCAGGGAACAGGAACAGAAGATTACTTCAATGATGCCTGGGGCTTCAGGGAATTCGCAGGTAACTTTCACGGAGTGCCCTTGTACGAAGGGCCTCTTGCAGGTGATCGTGTTTCTGCCTACCGATGGCATATTCCCGACCCGGTAAGGTTTGATAAGTCGTTAAAGGTAACCATTGAACATCGGGGTAGTGTTTTTGATGACGAAGGAAATCAGCATTCAAGCTCGGGCGAAAGGGCAGACTGGATAAGTTCTGTAGCATTCTGGTATCAGACACCCATTGCCTTTTCTGAAGAACAGTTACCGCCTGCTGAGGAAAGGATACCGCCTTATCATATTTTTATTGCTTCAACATTAAAAGTCAAAGCAACACCCGATAAAATAAAGAAAGAGGTTGAGGCGGTAACTTTTCAGCCGGGAGTACCTGATGGTAAAATTGAATTTGAGTTCAATGTGAAAGAGCCCGGGAAATACAAAGTGTCCGCTGTGCTGGCTGACAACCTGTTCGGAGGAGTATATCAACCTTTGATCGATGGTAAGCCTGCCGGTCCGGTACTCGACATGGTTAGTAAAGGCGGCGATTGGACAGAGTATGTGTTCGGACTTTTTGAACTGAAAAAAGGAAAGCATAGCTTTTCATTGAATGGATTGGGTGATTCCCCGAAAAAGAGGCCGTCGCTTATGAAAAAATATGAAGTGGGAGTGAGCAGCTTAATGCTTCTCCGCATAGAGGATCTGTAACTATTTGTATAATTTAATATGTCAGAAATTATGAAATCAGAGAAAAGAAATTCAGGCATTTTAACTGTAGCTTTACTTGTTTTGGCAGTTGTAATGTCAGGTCTTTCGGACGTGTATGCCCAGAATGTAAGTCTAAGAAAACTTTTTGAACCATCGGATGCTAAAACACGTTCTATCAGCCCCGAGAACTTTACAGGAGAGAAAGGAAAAGGGGGAATGGCGACCATCGAAGAAGGAACAGCAGGTAAATCGGCAGCATGGCTTGGAGTAGGCTGGAAAGTAAATCCATTCATCAGGATAAAACCGGGCGAGACCTTTACCCTGGGTGAGATCAACGATCAGGGAATAATCAATCATATCTGGATGACACCGGTAGGCGATTATCGTTTGATGATACTTCGTTTTTACTGGGATGATGAAGAAGAGCCTTCAGTAGAAGTCCCTGTGGGTGATTTCTTTGCTGCCGGATGGGGGATATACAATGAGCCCGTGATAAATTCCATTGCCGTGTGTGTTAATCCCCGGAGCGGTTTTAATTCATACTGGCAGATGCCTTTCCGTAAAAAGTGCAAGGTCACAATGGAGAACATGAGCGATAAACAGGTTACTCTGTACTATCAGATAGATTACTCGCTTGAGAAAGTTGCTGATGATGCACAGTACTTCCATGCTCAGTTCCGCAGAATAGAGAAGTTGCCGTTCAAGGAGGTTTTCACCATCGTTGACGGTATAAAGGGAAAAGGAAACTATGTGGGAACCTACCTTGCTCA
>JAOZOF010000423.1 GCA_029933425.1 Marinilabiliaceae bacterium | reverse complement strand
CCCATGAAGATGTACATCAAAGTTGAGAACAGATTGTATTTTCCGGTGAAAAATATTTTAAGAACGATACCGACAAATGCAAATCCCCACGAAGCACCAAACATCCACCAACCAACTGGTCCATGAAGAGTGACCAAAGCAAACGGGGTATATGATCCTGCTATCAGAACGTAAATTGCTGCATGGTCGAACACGCGGTAATACTTTCTTCTAACCGGATCCGTTTGTTTATGATAAAATGTTGATGCAGCATACAGGATCATCAGGCTCAGACCGTAGATAAAGAAACTCAGAATTCGCAAAGTCCCTCCCGTTGAAACTGCTTTTACCATGAGGGCAATAAAAGCCGGAATGCTTAATACAAGACCAAATGCATGAGAGTAAATATTGATCGCCTCCTCCCTTCTACTGTAAAATTTTACTTCTGATGCCATTGCCGGTTTTTTACATTCTTCAAAATTAAAAACAAATCTAAAAAAATTTGAGATTTCATTATACTCAACGCTCTAATCTTATAAACAGTTTTCACTCAATATTTCTTTTTGTATCTTTATGGTATGTGCCATGTTGAAGATCTGAAAATAATTTTTACAGAAATAAAAAGTGATAACTACTCAGGCTCGGGAAATTTGCTTGGGAACCTGATATCCGATATTCTTGAATGTTCTGATCCGGAACAGGGGGCATCTGATATAACTGTTCCGGAAACCATACAATTATTTTCCACCTTCCGTGATGAGATGAATGACTTTGCCGTCATTACTCATTTCTGTGATCACATCATTGAAAACCTTAAAAACAGTCCGGAAGTAATGCCTGATCTTAAGAGGTTGATCACAGAATACAATAAAAAATGGAACAATGTGAATGACCGGATCGCTGATAACTTCATAAACAACATTAATATTTCCGGTAAAACAGTACTCCTTCACAGTCAAAGTTCTGCTATCATCTCACTGTTCAAAAAACTTAAAGAAAGAGCTCATGAGATCGACATAATCCAGACTGAATCGCGTCCCGTTCTGGAAGGACGCAAACAGGCAGAAGAAAATGCCCAAATGGGATTCCGTGTCAGGATCGTAACCGATACAGGATTTACTCCTCTATTGGATGAGATCGATATGGCAATTTTAGGTGCTGATAGGATATATGAGGACGTATTCATCAATAAAACCGGCTCTTATGCTATTGCCCTGCTCTGCCGTGAAAAGAACATACCTGTCTATGTTCTCGCAGACAGCCGGAAATTCTTAAAATCAGCCATCTCAGAAACTCAACCGGAAAAACCAAGACCTGCCGGTGAGATATGGAACGATCCGCCACAAAACATCTCACCCGTCAATTATTACTTTGAAGCTGTTCCCATTAATCTAGCCACTGTAATTTTCACAGAAAAAGATCAATAACAAAAACATTTCCATGTCTATATTGTCTTAACTTTAACAAAACTACTAAAAATGGCACCTGCCAATCTGAATATTGATCCCGACAAATGGGTAAACGATTACGGCGACAAACTGTATGCTTATGCATACTCGCGGGTTGGCACGGCTGAGATCGCTGAAGACCTGGTTCAGGAAACATTTTTATCAGGATTAAAAAGCCTTGACAAATTTAAAGGCAGCAGTTCGGAATATACCTGGCTTGTTTCTATCCTAAAACATAAGATCATCGACCATTACAGGCAGAAAGCAACACGTTCGGCACTAAATGTAGACAGTGAAGATGCAAGATTTAAACAAAGTGGTTTCATGGCAGGAGGCTGGATAAAGGATAAAGCTCCGAAATCATGGAGTAATGACACAGTTACTTCAATGGAGAGTGAAGAGTTCATGCGAATACTTTATTTTTGCATAAAATATCTGCCGGATAAATGGGCATCATGTTTCATCTTAAGGGTAATTGAAGAAATGCCGGGTCAAGATGTTTGTAAGGAACTTGACATAACCTCGTCTAATTTATGGACCATCCTTCACAGAGCCCGTCTTCAGCTACGTGACTGTCTTGAGACAAACTGGTTTTCGAATGCAGTAAAAAACAGGCTTAAATGAAGATAAAAGGAAAAATAATGATCAGTTGCCACGAAGCAACGTTCCTGATCTCCAAAAAGCAGGAGGATAAGCTGTCTTTTTCGGAACAAATGAAGCTGTCTCTTCATCTCATGTACTGTAAATATTGCAACCGCTTTGCAAAACAAACCAAACAGATCACTGATTCGATAAAGAAGATGAACCGCAAAATGAATAAAAATTCCGTCAAAATAAAACTTACCGAAGAACAAAAAAAGCGGATCAGGGAAGCTATCAATAACAGAAATGAATAATTAAATCCTCCGATTGAAGTTTCACCGTTTAAAGGTTCTCGAAAACATAAATCCTCAGCCATTGATCGTTCGGAACGGCAGTGGAGAACATCAATCGGCAAAGGCTAATCAGAACCTCGCATTATTTCACCGTTTAAAAGTCCTCCTATTGTC
>JAOZOF010000123.1:7325-9623 GCA_029933425.1 Marinilabiliaceae bacterium | reverse complement strand
AAAAAAGAGGCTGTTCACGGATGAGCAGCCTCTTCGTTATATTTCTTTTCCGTGATATCAGGATACTTTATTCAGTTTCTTCATTATCGAGAATATAAATCCGGCAGCAATAAGTGTAAGTACAATGAACACCAACCAGACCTGCCATATCTGAATGCGCTCGTAAAGGAAGCTTCCCACACCGAGGAACAGATTACCTACGGCAGTAGCTCCAAGCCATGCTCCCTGCATTATCCCCTGATATTTTGGTGGTGAAACCTTCGATACGAAAGATATTCCCATGGGACTTAAAAACAGCTCGGCAATGGTAAGAATGAAATAGGTACTTATCAGCCACTGTACTCCCACTCTTGGTGACTCCGGTGTTAACTCCTTGAAAGGTGTAAGATGTAATGAGCCTATCAGAAGTACCAGAAATGCCACAGATGTCAGTATCATCCCGAAACCAATCTTCATTGGTGTTGTCGGTTCGGCATTCCTGTGACGCAACCAACCGAACAGGCCCACGATAACGGGTGTGAGTATCACAATGAATGCGGGGTTGAATGGCTGGAACAATTCCGGAGAGAAAGGATTTACAGGAGCAAAACCTGCATAACGATAATATGCTCCTAAAGCACCTCCGGCAACAAGTAGTGTACCGATCATTCGCTGAGTACCTGTACTCTCTTTCCCGATAGCCATAAGTAGACCGTAGAAACCGATGATTATGGCAACAAGCGACCAGACATCGAAGAAAAGGTATGCCGTAGGCCCTACCTTCTGCACAGTGTAGTCACGTGCAAAGAAACTCATTGTCAAACCATTCTGATGGAACGACATCCAGAAGAATATCACAACGGCAAACACAAGGAACAAAGCTGTAAGTCGTTGACGTGTCTCCTCTTTCGACATCGCCACAACACGATCGCCACTCTCCTCCTGCTTTTTCACATCAGGAAGAATATTCTTAAAGAAGACCCAAACAAGAAATGAAACCACCATGGTAAGTCCGGCCACCCCGAATGCCAGGTTAAAACCTGTATTGTACGCATCCATGTATTGTTGCGCCCAGGCAGCAATATCAGTTATCTGATGTCCCGATACCTGTTCCGACAAACGCTTAAGGTCTTCGGTTTCTGTACCGGTAAGTATTCCTGCATTGAATTTGTGGATTAGTGACGGCAGTATGTCATTACGCTCAAAACCCTGTTTATGGATAAACCAGTTGATAGACCCTGCAGCCGCATGAGGTGCGAACAATGCCCCGATATTTATCCCCATATAAAATACGCTGAACGCAGAATCCCTCAGGTGCTGATATTTTTTATCATCATAAATCTGACCTACGATAGCCTGAAGGTTACCTTTGAAAAGGCCGTTACCCAAAGCTATCACAAACAGGGCAATAACTGTAAAAGTCAGACCAAATCCTGGAATAGACATTAAAGCATAACCGGCAAGCATAGTAACGAGGCCGATAAATATCACCCCCTTGTAATTCTTTGTTCTGTCGGCCAGTATACCGCCCAAAAGCGCCAATCCGTAAATAGATGCATAAAAAACGCTGTAAATGGAACCGGCCTTTGTAGGTGTAAGCCCATACTTAGCCGTCAGGTAATAAACCAGAATACCCATCATGGTATAAAAACCAAACCGCTCTCCCATGTTAGCGAAGAAGGCCACATAAAGGCCTTTAGGATGTCCTTTAAACATAGTTTGTGTAGTTTTAAAATTAGTTACTAATTGTAAACAAAACAAAAATAAATAAAATTAACTCACTTGCAAATTATAATCAGTACTTAAGGCTTTACTTCAGTCATGCAAACCACGGAAAACCAGTCATTAAGCTAACACCACCCGATATAACTTATGCTCTTATTTATATTAAATTAATTTATCATGTTATAAATTGTCAGCATGTAAAATATTAGTGATTTTTTACCGGAAAAAAACTAACTTTGTTAATAGAGCAAAAAGCACAGATATGATAAAGATATTTCCGGTTAAACAGGTTTCGTTAATAGACAAATACACAATAGAGAACGAGCCGGTACTGTCTCTGAACCTCATGGAAAGAGCTGCCGGACAGTTGTTCAAATGGATACAGAACAGTTTCCCCGACAAGAAGATCAAAATATTCACCGGCCCCGGCAATAACGGCGGAGATTCACTTGCTTTGGCAAGGATGCTGATAGAGGAACACAGAGATGTGGTGATCTATCTTGTAAATCCGTCAGGCAAATTTTCAAAAGACACAAAAATCAATCTTGAAAAATTATTGAAGATAATATCCAAAGACAAGATCATTTATTTATC
>JAOZOF010000123.1:0-7225 GCA_029933425.1 Marinilabiliaceae bacterium | reverse complement strand
TCTTTTCTGCTTGCCGATTACGGCGAACATACAGGACACTGGGAGGTACTTGATATTGGACTTCATCCCAAAGCGATCGAACAGTTTCAAACCGATTGGTACTATGTTACCACAAAAGATATCACTGAACGGCTAAAAGTAAGAAAACGCTTTTCACACAAAGGCGATTACGGTCATGCCTTGCTGATGGCAGGAAGCTACGGGAAGATGGGTGCAGCGATATTGGCATCACGCGGATGTATGAAGTCAGGGACAGGACTGCTCACAGTTCATGTACCGCACTACGGTTATCACATCATACAGATAACCTCTCCCGAAGCCATGGTCAGCATTGACAGGTCTGACATATTAATTACCGAACACCCCGACCTGAACAATTTCAATGCCATAGGAATAGGGCCGGGGATCGGTAAAAAGCCTAACACGGTTACGGCATTAAAGGATCTGCTTAATTCAATCGGGGACAGAGCAATGGTCCTGGATGCCGATGCACTGAACATCATTTCCGAAAACAGAGAACTGCTGGATTTGCTCCCTGAAAACAGTATCCTCACACCCCACCCGAAAGAGTTTGACCGGCTGGCAGGCGCAAGCAGCAGTCATTACGAACGGTTGGAAAAAGCTGTTCTTTTTGCAAAAGAACATAAAGTAGTTGTTGTGTTGAAAGGAGCTTTTACAGCAACCATACTTCCTGACGGACGATGCCTGTTCAACTCTACGGGTAACCCGGGAATGGCGACTGCCGGAAGCGGCGATGTTCTTACAGGCATAATACTCGGATTGCTTGCGCAGAACTATTCTCCTGAAGATGCCGCTATAACAGGTGTATTCATCCATGGTCTGGCAGGTGACATTGCAGCCGGTGAAGATTCTGAAAGCGGAGTTACGGCATCGGAGATCATAAATCATCTCGGAAGAGCATTGTCTGTGGTATGATGCAATTCCCGTTTGCACTTTGGCAAATCGGATGGCAACAGAGAATTTATTAACTATTAACTTCCTGCAAACAGATGTTTTTAACCATAGTAAGAGGTGTTATCTTGTTTGTTCATTTAGTATTTTCTTATACCTTTGACAGGGCAACTTTTAGAGCATAATATATTGATGAATATTTTGTAAAGAACAGGTACTTAAAACAGTATGATTATGACGATCCATTATTCAAAATTGAAAAGTTTCTTTCGGCTTGAGGTAATTTTTTCATTGGCAATGTTATTGTCATCATGTGCAGGAGAAACCCAGATACCTTCTGTTGCAAATGTCAGGGAGGCAAGTAAGGTATCCAATGCTACTGTCAACTCTCTGATATATTCTTTACCTGTAACTGTCATCAGGGTTGAAATACTGGCTGAAAAGACCGTTAGTAAGGTAGGCCCGTTCTACCGTTATTCACAAAAATATCTGAACATAAGTGATGTAGTCCTTGAGAACAAAGAAGAATGGAAACTTAAAAGCGTGAAGCTTTATACAGTAGGCGAACCGGATAACAATAACCGTTTTGTTGTAACTTCATCCGGGCCAAATATCGCATCACTCCTGAACCTCACACCTGAAGGTGTTCTGGCAGGGGTAAATCTGAACAAGCTACCCGAATACAGATCATCGCTCAAATGCAATGTCGAGAAAAAAATGCCGGGAATTGCTGATGTAAGTTTCGATACTGTTCCGTTACTTGAAAAACAACTTACCAAAACCTCTACTGCAGCAATGGCAGAGGAGACAGCTAACCTGATCTACAAAGTAAGAAAACGCAGGTTCAAGATCCTGGCTTCCGATTATGAAGTGCTTCCTCCCGACGGCAAATCATACGAAGTTACCGTTCAGGAACTTAATAAATACGAAAAACAACTGGTCGAACTGTTTACAGGTAAGAAAGAGACTTTTACAGTAACAAAGACCTTCGATTTCATCCCTGACTCAATGAGCGTTGACAATGCAGTTCTTTGCAGATTCTCATCAGGCAAAGGACTACTTGATCCTATGGACCTCAGCGGAACTCCGGTATATATCCAGTTGAGCATTGACAAACAAAAGTCACTTCCTTCAGGCTACGTAGTTGCCGACAACAAGGAACCGTTACGCCAGGGCCTGTTTTACCGTATCCCTGTAAAGGCATCGGTAAAGATCATCGACAGGAACATTCTGATGCTTCAGAAAGATGTTCTTTTGGGACAGTACGGACAACTCGTTTCACTGCCGGTTGAGCTTCTTCAAAAAGACAATGTAAGGATAGAACTTGATCCGGCAACCGGAGCATTAAAAAACATTTCCAAAGAATAAATTAAACACCAATATTTAAACCATACGATTATGAGTAATGAAATAGCAAATCTTGAACCAAAGCTTCTATGGGAAAACTTTTATAAGCTGACTCAGATACCGCGTCCTTCAAAAAAGGAACTGAAGGCCGCCGAAGCTGTTGCCGAGTTCGGAAGATCCCTCGGACTTGAAACAATTCAGGATGAAACAGGGAACGTAATAATCCGCAAGCCGGCAACACCCGGTATGGAGAACAAAAAAGGCGTTATTCTTCAGGGACACATTGACATGGTTCCTCAAAAGAACAGCGACAAAGTTCATGATTTCGAAAAAGACCCAATAGAAACATACATTGAAGACGGATGGGTTACAGCAAACGGAACGACCCTTGGTGCCGATAACGGCATAGGAGTTGCAGCAGCAATGGCTGTTCTCCAGTCTGATGACATCGAGCATGGTCCGCTTGAAGTTCTTGTAACCATCGATGAAGAAACAGGAATGACAGGAGCGAATGAGCTTAAGCCGGGCGTTCTGAAAGGCGATATACTTCTTAACATGGACTCGGAAGATGAAGGCGAACTGTATGTAGGTTGTGCAGGAGGAACAAATGCCAACATCACTTTTACTTTCAAGGAGTATCCTTTCCCGTCGCATAACAGTAAAGCATACAAGCTTTCAATTACTGGCCTTAAAGGAGGACACTCAGGCCTTGATATCAACATCGGCCGTGCCAATGCCAACAAACTTCTTTTCCGTTTTCTCAAGTATGCAGTTGCAAACCTGGGGGTACGCCTTTCATCAGTCGACGGCGGCAGCCTGCGTAATGCAATACCGCGCGAAGCTTTTGCCGTAGTTGCTGTTCCTGAAGAAAATGACAATAAATTTAAAGAAGCTTTGAAAGAATATGAAGCCATTTTCAAAAAAGAATACTCATCAACCGAACCGGGTCTGAAGTTCGAGGCCGAAAAGGTAGAGCATCCTGATTTCATCATGAACGAAGTGGTTCAGGATGATGTTATCAATTCAATACAGGCATGTCCTAACGGAGTTATCCGTATGAGTGCCGACATGGAAGGACTGGTTGAGACATCAACAAATCTTGCAATTGTAAAATCGGACAAAGAGCATGTTTACATCCAATGCCTTATCCGCAGCTCGGTAGATACCGCCAAGGAAGATGTGGAATCGATGCATGATAGCCTGTTCCGCCTTGCCGGAGCCGAGATCAATTTCGACGGTCACTATCCCGGGTGGAAACCGAATCTTAATTCTCCTATCCTGAAAGCTATGCAGGACGTTTATCAGAACAAGTGGGGCAAAATACCTGAGATCAAAGGTATCCATGCCGGTCTTGAGTGCGGTATTCTGGGTAATACTTATCCTAACTGGGATATGATTTCCTTCGGGCCTACAATTCGTTACCCTCATTCACCCGACGAGAAAGTAAACATAGAGTCAGTGAAGAAATTCTGGGAATTTCTTGTTGAAACACTGAAGAATGTACCTGAAAAATAAGATCAAAACAAAAACTTAAATATTTATTCTAAAAGAAACAAATATGACAGAAGCAATTAAAAGAACTCTCAGAGATTCTGCCAAAGCCAGATGGACAGCGCTTGTCCTGGCTTCACTCTCGATCTTCGGCGCATACTATTTCAACTATGCGTTATCTTCCATAAAACCTATGCTGGAAAGTGTATTAGGTTGGAACAGCGGTGATTTCGGAACATACACCTCTGCTTATGCCTGGTTCAACGTATTCCTGTTCATGCTTGTAATAAGCGGCTTTGTGCTTGATAAACTGGGCATAAGAAAAACAGGACTGGGAGCGACCATAATCATGTTCGTTGGAACGGCAATAAATTATTGGGCTGTTAAACATCATTTTCCCGAAGGCGCGGTAGTAAACATTCCGTTACTTGGCGAGATGAAGACCCAGGTATTGATATCCTCACTGGGTTTTGCAATTTTCGGAGTAGGAACAGAAGCAATCGGTATTACCATTTCCAAAGCTGTTGTGCGTTGGTTCAAAGGTAAAGAGATGGCACTTGCGATGGGCATGCAGATGTCGATCGCCCGTTTGGGAACAATGCTTGCCCTTGTTATTTCACTTCCATTGGCTAAGAACTTCAGCGTAACAGCTCCTATACTTTTTGCTCTTGTAGTAATGCTTATAGGTGTAGCTTCATTCATTGCTTTCTCGCTTCTTGACATTAAACTCGATAAATCGGAAGGAACTGTAGACGAGGAAAAATCGCCTGATGATGAGTTTAAGATCAGTGATATAAAATTCATAATAGGAAATCTAGGATTCTGGTATATCGCTATTCTTTGCGTACTTTTCTACTCAGCAGTATTCCCGTTCCTGTTCTATGCAACCGATCTGATGATCAACAAATACAATGTTGACCCGTATCTGGCAGGTACTATCCCGGGGCTGCTTCCGCTCGGTACAATGTTCCTGACCCCGCTGTTCGGCGGCATCTACGATAAGTACGGTAAAGGAGCCACTATCATGATAGTCGGATCACTCATATTGATCTTCGTTCATGGTATTTTGGCGATTCCTTCACTTAATCTTTGGTGGATAGCTACAGTAATGGTGATCATCCTCGGTATCGGATTCTCTCTTGTTCCATCAGCAATGTGGCCTTCAGTACCCAAGATCATACCGGAAAAACAACTTGGAACTGCTTATGCCGTTATTTTCTGGATACAGAATATTGGTCTGCTGTTCATCCCTCTTATTCTTGGTAATGTTCTGAATGCAACCAACCCTGATGTTTCGCCGAACAAAGTAATTGTTAAAACAGCGATCGAAAAGGCGTTTACTCAAACATTGTCGGAAAAAGGATTTACCGATAAGGAGATATACAAAGCAATTGAAAAAGCTACAGGAAATGCGGTCGATTCAGTTGTTCAATATACAAATTACGAACCCGTATCTATCGAAGACATAAATCCGCAGGAGGTTGAAAATAACATTTATACAGAAATAACCGGAAATCTTAAAAATATTGAATTTACCGGTGATAAAAAAGCTGATATTAAAATAGTTATAAATACAGGTAAGACTGATGCATTCAATATCATTAAAAAAGACCGGCTGAATATCAGGTATAATTACTTTTACGACATGCTGATATTCCTATCCTTGTCGTTAATGTCACTCCTGTTCGCATTCCTGCTTAAAATTGAGGATAAAAAGAAAGGTTACGGCCTTGAAATGCCGAATATTGAAAAATAGTGCAATGATCCTTTAATGGTATAAAAACGGTACAGTATTCACTGTGCCGTTTTTTATTTTAAAATGTTTTCTTATTTTGCATAATTAACCAACATATCTTCACCCATGAAAAAAGGAACCATAAGTTACCGTCTGAAACGCCTCAGAGTGTTGATAAGTAACTGGGCGCTGTTGACGGTTATTTCTGCCTCTTTGTTTGTGTGGCCTCTTTTTGGCAATGATACCGCAAAAGAGGTAGTATTTAACATATTCATAACTTCAGTAATAATCTTATCTATATTTGCTGTTTCAGGAGACAAAAGCAGAAAGATGGTAATCCATGTGATAATAACATTAATTGCGCTATGGATAACAAGAATTGTGCACATGCCCTTGATCAACGGGTTATTAAGAATAATGGTAGTAGTTTATTTTCTTACTGTTGTTTTCAAATTCATAACCCTCGTTTCCGAAAGGAAGAAAGTTGATAATTATGTGATAATTGAAGCGATAAACGGCTATTTGCTACTTGGAATTGCTTTCAGTCTGCTCATTACTTTAATCATTACCTATTTCCCGGATGCTTTTAATTTCACACTTCCTGATGACGGTTCAATACCCTATGATCCGACTTATTACTCTTTTGTTACACTATCGACACTGGGATACGGTGACAAGCTACCCATGCAGGACCCGGCAAAGGCAATCTCATTACTTATCACTCTTTCCGGGCAATTTTATCTTGTTACCGTCATGGCTTTTATTGTAGGCAAGATGCTTACGAATAAAATGAATGAAGGAAGAAATGATTAAAAGTGAGTGAATGAATAGCTGCTTTTTTGTGTTTAATTCTTTTTCAGTTCCTCAAATCCTCAGTTCTTCATCTCATCATACCAATACTTTCACCGGATGTGGTAAGATATTCTTTCATCAGATTTGCAGTAAGGCAGCTGTGAACAGGCAGAACTGCTACCATGTCTCCAATTTTAATCTCTTTAAATATCTGCTCATTCCCGGATCTTAGTATACCATGATCCTGGGATAATCCTGTAATTTTTCCGAGAACTCTTTTCACATTCCAGGAATGACCGTCAAGAGCAACTACAGTTCCACAATATTTCTCACCATTCGCATCTTTAATACTTTCCTTAGACAGATGTATTGCACCGCCATGAACAACGATCTCATTCCTTTCAGTATGTTTCGCTACTACAGGGGAAGCCAATGCAACAGCTATGTCATCCCGCGAACAGGAGCCTAACCGGTATTGCATCTCATCGTAAAAAATAAAGTTCCCCGGTCTCAGTTCATCCACATCGCTGAAGTCATCACAAAGCGAACAGGAAGGTGTATCGCCGTAAGATAACTGAAGCAAAGGAAAGTCGGTACGCAAAAATGTTTTCAATGTTAACAGTTTTGCAACAGCACTCTTTTTTATCTCTTTGATCTCATCCGCCGAACCGACATGGTAAGTATTACCCGCGTGCGTGAGAAAGCCCATGAAAATAAGCTTCCTTGCATTCTTCAATGATCCCAAAAGAGCCTGCAACTCATCGAAATTTTCTGCATCAACCCCTGTCCTGCCGTATCCTGTATCTATCTTGATAAAAACACCTGCGGGATTTGTCAGTTTATTTTCGAGGAAATCAACGGCATCAATATTTTCAATAAGTATGTTAAGGTTTATCTTACCTGCAAGTTCGTCTATCTGTTTCCATTCCCGTATGTTTACAGGAAAAG
>JAOZOF010000422.1 GCA_029933425.1 Marinilabiliaceae bacterium | reverse complement strand
ATCATCTTTTCATCCGAGTCAAATCCTCTGACCCTCGCTGACCTTCGTGCAAGCATTATCGCAAGTGAGCCTGTTCCACAGCCTGCATCAACGATACGTTTACCTGCAACAGCCCCGTTAAAACAACTCTCGACAAACTCAAGTTGCACAGGATTCAGCGGGAAGATGCTGTCATATGCTTTTGAAATGGAACTGTAAAAAGACATTATGAGATGTTACAAGATTTTTTCGGCTATGTGATACCTGTTTCTTTCAGGGGAACTTCTAGAGATCAATTCTGCAAGAAATCCTGCAAGAAAAAGCTGAGTACCTATTATCATACTCACCAGGGAAATATAAAAATACGGGCTATCAGTAACTAAAGGTGCCTTGATGCCACAATAGACAAACCACAGCTTGTGTCCGCCAAGCCATACAGCAGCAACAAATCCTACGAAAAATATAAATGTCCCCAATCCGCCGAATAAATGCATCGGGCGCTTTCCGAATTTTGTGATAAAAGTTACTGAAAGAAGATCGAGAAAACCCTTAAGCGTCCTTTCTATACCAAACTTTGACACTCCGTATTTCCTCTCCTGATGCTGAACCACCTTTTCGCCAATCTTTTCAAAACCGTTTTGTTTGGCAATGAGAGGAATGTATCGGTGCATTTCGCCATACACCTCAATATTTTTTACAACATCCTTTTTATATGCTTTAAGTCCGCAGTTAAAATCATGAAGTTTAATACCCGAAACAAGTCTTACTGTGCGATTAAATAGTTTGCTAGGAACGGTCTTCCCCAGAGGGTCGTACCGTTTCTTTTTCCAACCGCTAACAAGGTCGTATCCCTCTTCTTTTATCATCCTCACAAGCTCGGGTATCTCTTCAGGGCTATCCTGCAGATCAGCATCCATAGTAATAACAACATCACCACGGGCAGCTTCAAAACCCACATGCAAAGCGGCAGACTTTCCATAATTCCTGCGAAACTTCAGGCCTTTTACCTCTTTGTGCTTTTCTGCCATTTCATTAACAACAGCCCATGATTTGTCTGAGCTCCCGTCATCAACAAAAATCACTTCATATTCCCACTCCAAAGGTTTAAGCACACGTTGTATCCAGGCAAAAAGTTCGCCTATCGATTCTTCTTCGTTATATAGCGGTACTACAATTGAAAGATCCATCTAAAATTTTTGAATATTAAATTTCGGGTTATAATCATTTGAAATCTGATTTTAAAAACTATTCTACATCCTTAACTGCCTCGTAAAATCCACTTTCAGGATTCTTTTTAACAAAAGCAGCAACGATTAAAGAGATCAGGGTGCCGGTGAATACCTTATTAATGAATCCCGAAAAAGCAACCACTCCCGGAGTTACCATTATTTTATACATCTTTTCCACATTCTCAAGCATATCATCCGACATGCCTGATTTCATAATCTCCTCTTCCATAAGATTCAGCATCTGATCAGACAACGAACCGTCAAATTTCATTATAATATACGTAGTGGCAGCTGCAAAGATACCTGCAAACACCGAGATCAGAACACCAAGTCCAAGTCCTTGACCGTACTTCAGCACTCCGTTGTTTACATGATCCCGATACTTTGTCATACCTAACCAGGTAATCCCGATCACAAAGGCTGTAGAAATATAGCTCAGATAACCATTATTAAAAAAATGGTTAGTCATATACATAATTATTATAAAAATAATATGAAAGATCCCAAGATACAGACCATAGGTCATTGCCCATTTGGTAAGGGTATTTGAACTTTTTTCCATAGATAGATGATTTTAATTTTTAAAACTTGAAACTAAAATACAAAGAACTTATTTATTATTCATTAAAACAGAAAAAAGAATAAGAATTTAAGCAAAAACCACAAAGAAATATTTGTACGGTTGATGTTTTTTGATACTTTTGCACTCGCAAAACGGGTAAGTCCCATACGACCAGCTCCTGCTGAACTCCCCCAGGGCCTGACGGCAGCAAGGGTAGGCGGTCGTAGCGGTGCGATATGGTAAGCTTACCCACCTGCCGATATAGCTCAGTTGGCCAGAGCAGCTGATTTGTAATCAGCGGGTCGGGGGTTCGAATCCCTCTATCGGCTCGAAGATATGTTCTTAATTTTATTGATGATTTGGGGAGATACCAAAATGGCCAACCGGGATCCCGAGTACTCGGCCTGCCTGACTATTCGGGCAGGGATAATGCCGCCGGCTTTCGCTCCTCATTCAAATTGCCGATGTAGCTCAGTTGGTCAGAGCAGCTGATTTGTAATCAGCAGGTCGTGGGTTCGAATCCCTCCATCGGCTCAAAAATACGTTCTTAATTTATTTGAAATACAAATGGGGAGATACCAAAGTGGCCAACTGGGGTCCCGATGATATCGGGATAACTTCGCTGGCTTTCGCTTAACAACGAGACAGGTACTCCTCAACAATAAAGTTCTTTTTGAAGATTTGGGGAGATACCAAAGTGGCCAACTGGGG
>JAOZOF010000421.1 GCA_029933425.1 Marinilabiliaceae bacterium | reverse complement strand
CCCATCGCATTGAACACACTTGTGGTTATCTTCTTCGGTAAACGCGCCCCGACAAGCAGTCCAATGGAACTACCTGCAATTACAGCAACTACATTTACTATGGTTCCGGTAAGTATCACGTGTTTTTTGTTTAATTATTTAACTGTTTACTCGTTTGATCGTTTACTGTAATCAAATAAACAGTTATAAAACTCAATGAATAAACATCAAAAAAGGTGAAACCCGTAAAGATCTCACCTTTCAAAAATACAAATTTATATTTTATCAGAGCGCACCTACCAAAATGTACCATGCAGCACCTGAAAGATATCCTATAAGTGCCAGCCAGCCAATCTTCTTGAGATACCAGAAGAAAGGAATACCTTCGAGTCCCATAGCGGCAACACCTGCAGCAGAACCGATAATAAGAATACTACCTCCTGTACCGGCACAATAAGCAAGGAACTCCCAGAATGTTCCGTCAACAACAAAGTTAGCTGCATAACCGGTAGCACCCGCATGTGCAATGTCATACATACCCATACCACCGGCAACCAACGGCACGTTATCAACAATAGAAGAAAGGAATCCGATAATGATATCAATACCGTAAACATTACCTATACTGTCCTTTAACCAGTTCGCAAGCAGATCGAGATGACCGGCAACCTGAAGTGCGGCAACACTAAGTAATATACCCAGAAAGAAAAGAACCGTGGCTACATCAACACGCTCCAGAATTCTTACGACACTTAACTTACGATGATCAAGATGTTCAGCTCTTCGTTTAAGTGTAATATCTGTATATAGCCAAAGAACACCAAGTCCCAGCAACATTCCCATTGCAGGCGGCAGATGTGTTGTTGCCTTCAGTACAGGAACCGACACGAGTGCTGCAAGACCTAAAATAAGAATTATAATACGATATCTCTGCGGAACGAACTCCTCTGTTTCACCCTTTTCCAGTGTTGGTTTGGAAGTTTTACCAGGCATTATTATCGAAAGGATTATCAAAGGAACCAGTGTTGATATCAAACTCGGCACGAACAATCCCTTTACAACTCCTGCCGCAGTTATCTGTCCGCCGATCCAGAGCATGATCGTGGTAACGTCACCCATTGGGGAGAATGCACCTCCGGAGTTAGCCGCAATAACTACCATACCGGAGAATAACCAGCGGTTATCCTTCTTACTAAGCAGTTTTTGAAGCAGAGTTACCATTACGATAGTAGTTGTAAGGTTATCCAGAACGGCTGAAATGAAGAAAGCCAGTGTAGAGATTATCCAAAGTAATTTTACTTTGTTAGTGGTTTTGATCTTATCGGTGATTATTCTGAAACCCTGATAACGGTCAACAACCTCAACAATTGTCATTGCACCAAGAAGAAAGAAGATAATTGAAGCAATATCGCCAAGATGTTCGGTGAATGCTCCGTGGGTGATGACACTCAGAACGTCGGAATGCCCCTCTTTCGCACAACTAATGAACTCTTGCATTTCATTACTTTGCATGTAACCGAAAAGGTCTGTGTGACCTATCACGAGCAATAACCACAACAAACCTCCTGTAACCAAAGCCGTAGCAGCCTTGTCGATCTTATTGAAATGCTCCAGTGCAATTGTTGCATACCCTATAACAAATATTATGGGCATGATGTAAAAATAAATCATAACGATAAATTATTAAGATTGTTTAAATAAAATAAAATTTAGTCATTTTTAAGCTGCCAAAAGTAAACATTAACCTCTGCCATTATCCTTGCATTATGCTTTTTTTACACATTTTAACATAAATTACCATTCCTTGTTTAAATGCTTATCACAAATACCCTGACTGATACGTTTCATAAAATAAAAAGTTGTTGATTTTGTCACAAACATTTTTCATACATCCCTTCATGCAACAGATATCATCTTTACAGGTAATAAAATATTAATTATATTTGTAAAACATAAATATAAATCACAAATAGATAATGACAACAATAACAACAACTCTGCCTGATGACATATTGGACCTGCTGAAAAAACAGGCATCGAAGCTTTCTGTTCCTAAAAATAAAATAATAGAAAAAGCCTTACGTATTTATCTCGACCAGCTAAACAGAGCAGAATATGTAAAATCATACAAAAAAGCAGGCAAAGACACTGATATAATGAGTTTAGCAGAAGAAGGAATGGAGGATTACCTAAAACAGCTGGGAGAATGAAGCAAGGTGAAATATGGTATGCAAATCTTGATCCTGTAAAAGGAAGCGAACAAGCCGGTTACAGACCTGTTGTTATAATCAGTGGCAACATGCTCAATCAATATCTTAATATTGTAATTGCCTGCCCGATAACTACAAATATTAAAAACTACAAAGGAAACATTATTCTTGAACCTGATGAACAAAACGGATTAAATACAAGATCAGAAGTACTGCTGTTTCACATTCGTTCCATTTCCAAAGAACAACTAATAAAAAAAACAGGCATGATATCAAAAAAACAATTAGAAGAACTA
>JAOZOF010000420.1 GCA_029933425.1 Marinilabiliaceae bacterium | reverse complement strand
AACAGCATCTCACCCTGTACGAACACATCGCTGAAAGGCTCCACCTTAAAATCCCTGTCACCCCTGTTACCAATAGCTATCGAAATGAGGTAGATCGTTCCCTTCGAAGGATCTTTAACCACTTTACCATTGTTAATGGGTTTTGTGCGCAGGTAGTAATGCACATGACCGTTAAAGACCATATCAACATGATACTTATCGAACAGCGTTCCCCACGCTTTTACAATATCGGGATATTTATCCTCATCAAACGAATACGGCGGGAAATGGAACATGACGAATTTCCATTTCTTATCGGTATTTTTCAGTTGATACTCTAACCACGGAGCCTGCTTCTCTATTTCATCACCGTGCATCATCAGAAAGAGGGCATCACCATACTCAAAACTGTAAGTGTATTCCTGAGGTATATCTTTAGGCCCGTTCTTCGGAAAATCGAACATGGCAACATACATCAGAGGTCCAAGACCGTTGGCATCATCATGATTACCGGGCACTGTCATCAAAGGACGATTTCTGATCACATCAGCTGAATAGGCAAACTCTTTGTCCCAGTCATCCCTGTTCAAACCGGAGGAAACGAGATCGCCGCCAATGGTATAAAATGCAACTTGAGGAAACCTCTTGTAAGCCCCGTTGATCAGGTTCCCGAAATCAGGTGATTTATGTGTATCGCCGAAATATCCGAACGAGAACGGAGTATTTCCCTCAGGCGCAGTGATGAATTCAGATGTTCCACTCCAGATATTTTTATCCGGATCACCGACAATGTAATTATAGGCTGTGGCGGGTTCCAACCCGTAGATCCTTGCAGTGTAACGATTGTTATACCTGTCATTTGCAAGAAGCATGTCTTCAAGAAGTGTTACTTCGGCATTTATCTCCTTGTATTTACTTTTATCGACGCCCTTGGGCCAGTATCTCACGACGCCCTTGTTAACCTTTGTGTTCGTCCTCCACTGAACAGACTGAGTTGTTCGCGGGTCGTTAGCCCAGGTAAGCATAATCTGATCCGGCTTTTCCGATGACGGATAAGGTGTCTGCCGGAAACCGCCTATCAACCCTGATTCCCCTGCTCTTCCTCTGATCGTGGTAAGCAATTTTCCACCTTTCAGTTCATCAGGCACTTCTGTCAGAATAAGCTCAGTCCAGTCATGGTAAACCATTGAACCAACATTGGTCGTTTCAACAGAATACTGAGATGGCCATAAATTCGATATTTTCAGGTTATCACCTTTTTTTACCGGTGACACAGACACAAAATAGGTAGGCCTGTGATCATCCAAACCATTTATTCCCAGTCCTACATGACCAGCCGGAAAATCCTTTTCCCAAACCTCATAAGTGTAATGCTCATTTTTCACTGTCATTCCGGTCTTTTTGAACCCTTTTTCATTAAGCCAGAAAGGAACAGTTTTTTGCTTAACATCGCGGATCACATAAACTTTAACGGGAACATTAACATCGAACATCCAGTACTTTGTTGCAAGTACTTCTTTCTGTTCGGGTGAAAGAAATTTCAGTATCTCATTACTGTTAAGTTTAGTCAGCTGATCCGGAGTGTAGGTCTTGTAAAGTTCTGTTACCAGATCACTCATCACACTCTTTACCGTCTGATCATTTTCACTCTTCTTTTGTGCACATGAAACCAAAAGGCCTGCAACCAACAAAAGATAAATAATACGTCTCATATTTAAATATTTAAGTCTCTTTTAGTTAACACAAACAAAAAAGATCTCATACCCGTAAACACCTACAGGCATGAAATCTTCATTTTATCAATCAGTTGTCATCAATTTATTATTTTTCAGGTGCGCTGATAGCTTCAACATATCTTCCCATCCAATAAGGCATCAAGTAGATGTAAGGAGCATATTCACGCATTCCGTTACTGCCACCGTCATTTCTGTACGCCCCGTTATGCAGGTGTAAAGGTTGCTCATCGGGAGGCAATACTTCTGTGTACGTCTGATTTCTGAAATTGGGCTCCAGTTTTGTCAGGTCTTTGCGATATTT
This sequence comes from Marinilabiliaceae bacterium, assembly GCA_029933425.1. Lineage (GTDB taxonomy): Bacteria > Bacteroidota > Bacteroidia > Bacteroidales > Marinilabiliaceae > JAADEM01. The sequence goes on along the minus strand of JAOZOF010000420.1, from coordinate 471 downwards.
ATTTGTTACGTTCCAGCCTATAAGATCCATCGGGAAATTCTGAAGCCACCAAACCGAACCATCAAGATCGTAATCTTTTCCTCCTATCATGGCATAGAAAAAGTTCCATAAAGGATTCTTCTCCGACAGTTCCATTTTCCAATGACTCTGAACTGCAGCAAAATGTTTCTTCTTTTGCTCTTCAGTAAACGAATAATTCACAAATGCCGGAGCAGTAAGGAAATACATCTCATCATCGGAGTGGTTCCATCCGTCGCTCAAAGGTTCTCCTTCTACACGCCTGATGACTGATGCCGGACGACTTGCGTTCTCGTCATATCCGTATTTCTTTATCAGTTTGTAAGCCGCTTTCTTATATTTCTCATCTCTCGTAAAGTGATATGCAGTCTGAAGGAATGCAAGTATCAGAGTAGAGTTTAAGCGACGATCACCCACGTTTATAGGGAAGCCGTTAACATATTTAGGGTTCCA
>JAOZOF010000419.1 GCA_029933425.1 Marinilabiliaceae bacterium | reverse complement strand
GGGGAAGAACGCGTGTTTTTTACTTAACGTTCATTATTTTAAGGGGGTGAGGAAAACAAAGGATAACTAAAAATAGTTATGCATAGACTAAAATATTTTTTGACAGGAGTGGTGATGCTAATGCTGGCTTCGTGTTCCGAAAGGCATGAGTACAGCAGGTTTGTTAACCCGATGGTGGGAACTGATGCCCACGGGCATACTTTTCCGGGTGCTACCATGCCGTTTGGTATGGTTAAGCTGAGTCCCGATACCCGTACAACCACGTGGGACGGATGTTCCGGTTATCACTATTCGGATAAGACCATCATAGGTTTTAGTCATGTGCATTTCAGCGGTACAGGCACAGGTGGAGGCGGCGATATCATGTTCATGCCAACCACGGGGAAGGTACAGTTGCAGGAGGGGAGTGAAGAAGACCCGTCATCGGGTTACAGGTCGGCGTTCAGCCATGAGGATGAGGTTGCCGAACCGGGTTACTACAAGGTAAAGCTTCTTGATGACAACATTGTTGCAGAACTGACAACCACAGTGCGTGCAGGGTTGCACAAATACGAGTTCCCTAAAACGAATCAGGCAAATGTTATCCTTGACCTTACCCACGGAATTGACGACAAGATCGACAGCCTTTATCTTAAAATTATTGATGACAAAACCATTGCAGGTTTCAGACATTCGTACGGAAGTTTGAACGGGAATCACACAACTTACTTTTTTGCCGAGTTTTCAGAGCCATTCCTGAATTACGGGGTTTCGATGAATGACAATGAACCTGAAAAGCTGAATGAAGCGGGTTCGAAAAATGTAAAAGCCTTTTTTACTTTTGATGCATCCTACGGGAAACCTGTTTTAATGAAAATAGGTATCTCAAAAGTTGACATTGACGGTGCAGAAAAGAACCTGAAAGCCGAGATACCGGATCTTGATTTTGAGAGAGTAAGGAAAGAGGCTCGTGAAGCATGGAATAAAGAGTTGAAAAGGATAGAGATAAAAACAGAAAATGTTGAACAGAAAAGAATATTTTATACGGCACTTTATCACAGTTTCATTCACCCCGACATCGCCATTGATGTTGACGGCAGGTACCTGAGTGCCGATCATAAAGTGCATAAAAACACGGAGTTTGTGAACTACACAACATTTTCACTTTGGGACACTTTCAGGGCGTTGCATCCGCTATATACTATTATTCAACGCGACAGGACAACTCAGATAATCCGTTCTTTTCTCGACAGGTATGAGAATTACGTGAACCTGCCGATCATGGAGTTTGCAGGAACCGAAGGATATGCAATGATCGGGTATCACTCGCTGCCCGTGATAGCTGATGCGTACGTTAAGGGTATCAGGGGCTATGATGTTGACGAAACGCTGAAAGCCATGAAACAGCTTGCCGACAGCAGGTTCAGGGATGGTAAAACAGAGTATTTGCAGCTTGGATACATACCTTACGATAAGTACAGCCAGTCGGTATCAAGAACGTTGGAATACAGCTACGATGATTGGTGTGTTTCGAGAGTGGCAAAAGGAATCTCGGAAAAAGACTTTGAATTATTCAGTCAGCGGGGGCAGTTTTACAGGAACTTGTATGATGCTTCGACAGGTTTCATGCGTCCCAAAGACAGCAATGGAAGGTGGCTTTCACCGTTTGATCCTTTGGAGGCGAACAAGCATTACACAGAGGCCAATGCGTATCAGTATTCGCTTTTTGTTCCGCAGGATATTCAGGGGTTGATCGAACTTATGGGCGGTGAAGATGTGTTTGACAGATGGCTTGATAAATGTTTCAACCTGAATGCAAACAGCGAGAATCCGGTTGACATGACCGGGATTTTCGGGCAGTATATTCAGGGAAATGAGCCGAGCCACCACATGGCATATCTGTACAACTACATCGGCAAGCCTTGGAAAACGCAGGATTGGGTGCGGAAAATCTCGGAGAACCTTTACACCGATAAACCGGATGGACTGTGCGGCAATGATGATGCCGGACAGATGTCGGCGTGGTATGTTTTCAGTGCCATGGGGTTTTATCCCGTAACTCCGGGAATGGATTACTATGTGATAGGTTCTCCTTTGTTTGACGAGGTGAGGATGGAACTTGAAAACGGAAAAGTTTTTGTGGTCAGGGCCCCTAATGCAAGCAGGGAAAACAGATATGTCAAGACCGTAAGGTTTAATGGCAAACCTTACAAGAAGTCATACATTAAGCATGATGACATAATGAAAGGCGGTGAGCTGATATTTGAGATGGGCGATAAGCCGAACAAAAAATGGGCAACCGCAAAAGAGGACCGGCCATGGTCAGACAGTTACCGTTGTGCTCCTGTTCCGCGCATGATCTTTGATGATATCACTTTTTTGAAAGATATGGATCTCCGCCTCGAAACCGATGTTAAAGATGCGGTTATCAGATACACTCTTGACGGAATGGAGCCGGATGATAATTCCCCTGTTTACACTCATCCGGTAAAGCTTACTCAAACAACTGTTGT
>JAOZOF010000122.1:7784-9687 GCA_029933425.1 Marinilabiliaceae bacterium | reverse complement strand
TGTCTTTTTCAACCGAAGGGGCAGGAACTTATAACTACAAAGAAAAAAGAATGGCCGGAGGCGTTGGTGCCACTGATTTCAGAAAAGTTTATAAGTTTGGTGAAATAGCTACTACTTCTTGGTTCTCTATTGCTGTTTTCTGTAACGGATGTACATCAAAAACAAAGCTCGATTATTACATGAAGTTTAATAGCCCCGGAAGTTTGGTGAGTGAATACAGGTCGCGTTTCAGTGCTGCCAAGGAGGATGAAAACTCCTCGATCGTACATCTTTCATTGACCGGAACGAACAACACAAAGAATATTAAGTTCTTGAACAAACTTGCTGAGGTGTTCATCGAATCGAATCTTGAAGAGAAGAATCAGATAGCAACAAACACTATTGATTTTATTGAACAACAATTAAGTAAGATAGCGGATTCTTTAAGATTTACCGGCTCTGAACTGAGTGAGTTCAGAACTGAGAACAGGATACAAAGTGTATCGAGTAAAGCAGAGTATTTGTTCAGTACTCTTAAATCACTCGAGTATGATCTGGCAGCCAAGGAAGTAACCAAAAATTACTATCTCTACCTAAAGGATTATTTTTCGGATGATGAGAATATGAATCAGGTTCTTGCTCCTGCAATGTATAATGTTGACAATCCTATTCTTTCCGATCTTATAAGTCAGATAATTGAGATAAATGCAGAAAGGCTGACCTCTATAGGTACTTATGGAGAAGCACTTAATCCGGGTAATGTAGAGTTGCAACAAAGACTCGATATTGCCAGAAAAACTCTGATAAAGGCTATTGACAGTCAGCTGAAAATTCAGGCTGAAGCTGTTAGCCGTCTTGAAGATCAAAAGAAAAAGATCGAGGGTGAACTGAAAAAACTGCCTGAGACAGAGAGGCGGATGTTGGGTATTGAAAGGAAATTTGAACTTAATAATGAGGTTTACACATTTCTGCTCAGAAGACTTTCCGAGTCGCAGATACAAAAGGCTTCGAATACGCCGGATCACCAGGTCCTTGAACAGGCACTTTCACAAGGTATAGTTTATCCTAACAAACCGTCGAACAGGAAGAAAGCCTTACTTATTGGTCTGATCATACCTGTTGTTTTTATTGTAATTCGTCAGTTGCTGAATAATAAGGTTACAAACCAGGAAGATATTGAGAGCATAACTGATCTGCCTTTCCTTGGTCATATATTGCATAACAAGAAAGAAGAGGTGAATGTTATCTCTTCGCATCCGAAATCTGTGATCACAGAGACATTCAGAAGGGTCAGGTCACGACTGGAGTTTATCAATCGAGGAATAGATTCTCCGGTTATCGCTGTTACTTCATCGATGCCCGGAGAGGGTAAGACTTTCTGTGCATTGAATCTGGCTTCGGTTTTTGCATTGGCAGGCAAGAAGACACTGCTTGTAGGTTTCGATATGAGAAAACCGGGTTTGAATAATGTGCTGGGTATATCGAAAGAAGATGCAGGTATCTCAAATTATCTTATAGGAAAAGTAACTTTCGACGAGTTGATCAGAAAGGATCAGGAGGAAAAGGATCTTGATGTGATAGGTTCGGGAGTCATTCCTCCGAACCCCTCAGAACTTATAGGCTCGGAGAGAATGGAGGAGTTTGTAAAAGAAGCTAAGAGCAGATACGAAATAATTGTGTTTGACACGCCCCCGATGGGAATTGTTGCTGATCCCTATCTTATAGCTCGTCATGCCGATTCAGTTGTCTTCCTTGTAAGACAGAATTATACAATTAAAGAAGTGCTTGCCCATACATTGAGAAACATGGAAGATGAAGGGATAACCCATGTAGGCTTACTGCTTAATGATGTTACCATCAAAAAGGCCGGTTATGGTTACCGGTATGGTTACGGTTATGGCTATGGTTACGGCTACGGCTACGG
>JAOZOF010000122.1:5685-7684 GCA_029933425.1 Marinilabiliaceae bacterium | reverse complement strand
TTTTCCTCACTTGTGGCATAAGAGAAACGTATGCATTCAGGAGTGCCGAAAGCATTCCCCGAAACAGCTGCAACATGCGCTTCTTCAAGAAGGTACCACATAAGGTCGTCAGAATCTTTGATGAGATTTCCTCCGAAGCTTTTGTTGAACAGAGCGCTTACATCAGGAAAAAGATAGAATGAGCCCTGAGGTACCATAACTTTCACACCGTCAATTTCTTCGAATGCTTTTGAAATGATATTTCTGCGCTTCAGGAATATGTCTCGCATTTTTATTGTTTCATCCATTGGTCCTGTCAAAGCTTCAAGGGCAGCCATTTGCGCAACAGAGTTAACGCCGGATGTTACTTGTCCCTGAAGATTTGAACATGCTTTCACAAGCCATTCAGGTGCTGCCATGTATCCAACCCGCCAGCCGGTCATGGCAAAGCTTTTGGAAACGCTGTTAACAACTATAACTTGTTCTTTAATTTCTTCTATTTGTGCCAGGCTGAAATGAGCGCCTTCGTAGATGATGTGTTCGTAAACCTCATCGGAAATGACAAAGACATCGGGATACTTTTTTATTACTGTCGCAAGTTCACGAAGTTCATTCTCAGTGTATACTGCACCTGAAGGATTAGAAGGGGAATTTAAAATAATGACCTTTGTCTTTTTAGTAATAGCTTCGTCAAGTTGCCGGGGCGATATTTTGAAGTTCTGATCAATGTTTGTTTTGATTATTCTGTAAACACCTCCCGTAAGTTTTACCATTTCGCGGTAACTTACCCAATAAGGGGCAGGAAGAATTACTTCATCACCGGGATTGACCAATGCCATGAGAATATTTGTGATAGTATGCTTGGCTCCGTTCGAGACCATTATGTTTGACGGTTCGTATGAAAGGTTATTCTCCCGTTTGAACTTATCAACAATCGCCTCTCTGAGCTCAGGATATCCGGCAACCGGGGCATAGTGTGAATAATCATTGTCGATCGCTCTCTTTGCTGCATCTTTGATGTGTTGCGGGGTAGGGAAGTCAGGTTCACCAAGGCTCATGCTAATGACCTCTGTTCCTTTGGCCCGCATTTCATTACTTTTACGGGTCATTGCGATGGTCTCCGATTCCGATAGTGACGATATTAACTTTGATAATTTATTCATTTGGATGATGTAGTAAAAGATTTTTCATATTTTTAACTCAGATTCTTTTTCTGATGATTACAAATTTAACCAAAAACATTGATAATGAGTTTTATTTCAGATAATGCAGGATGTATTATTTCAACAGTAATAATTGTTGTGCCTTTGCTTTTGCTTGTTTATTGGTTCTTAAAGAAAGAACTTGAAGAAAAACGTATTACTAATATTTCCGGAATAAAAAAAGAGATATTGCCGCAGAAACTTCAGGCTTACGAAAGATTGACCCTGCTGCTCGAGAGGGTTGCCCCTGAATCATTAGTTCTTAGAGAGCAACGTCAGGGAATGAACAGTCTGAAATTTCATTCACATCTGTTACGGGTTGTTCGTACTGAGTTTGATCATAATCTGGCCATGCAGGTTTATGTGCCTGACAAAACGTGGGAGATGATAGAAACGGCAAGGACCGAACTTCTGAAACTGATCAATTCAAGTGCTGCATCGGTAAACCCCGAGAGTAGTTCCATTGAACTTGGAAGGACTATCATTGAAAACAGTACAGGTGATGTTAAGTATCATTTTAAAAAAGCCCTTGATGCATTGAAAAAGGATGTTGAACTTTTATACAGGTAAGTTAAAAGTATGCGAATACCCCGGCAGAACAGATAATTTTAAACCGCAATGACGCAGAGGCGCAAAGAAAATGTTTGAGTCTGCAACTTAATGCATGACAAATTATTGTGGTAAAAAACAGAGTTGATGAAGATATCATTAATAACCGTATCATACAATTGCGACAGTACTCTAGAGGATACTTTTAGAAGTGTCAGAGAACAAAATTGTAATGACCTTGAGTACATTGTGATCGACGGCGGTTCAAC
>JAOZOF010000122.1:0-5585 GCA_029933425.1 Marinilabiliaceae bacterium | reverse complement strand
TGGAATATGAATTATCTGCATGAGTAAAGAGATAAACACAGACTGGTTTGATGGTAAGTTTACCGAATGTGAAAGGTTTTTAATCAATGCCTTGTTCAGGGATCGTATTGATCCTGTTCCCGGAGGTTGTGATGAGGATCTGCTATTCCGGTATGCTGCCCAAAGCGGTGTTGCTCAGGTTTTATACAAGATGCTTCAAAAGCGGGATGACACATCGTTTTCGGAACAATTTGTGCTAAAACTGAGGAATGAGTATCTGAAAACACTGGTGGTAAATACAAATCTTGTGAATAAAGCACAGGAGATCAATTCTGTTTTGCAGGATAACGGAATATCCGTCGTCTTTCTGAAAGGTATCCTTCTGGCTCCTTTTTTGTATGAAGAGCTTTCCTTCAGACCAATGAGTGATATCGACCTGCTGATACCTGAAAAAGATGTTGAAAAAGCCTATGATATTCTGATCGCTAACGGTGCCATACTGGCCGACCCTGAAGAAAGAGACCAACCGTCGAACCATCATTTGCCGATGATAATATTTAAAAGTGCACCTGTGGAGGTTCATCGCTTCCTGTTCCCTGAACATTCAGATTATTTTATTCTCCCCGGAAATATTTTTGAAAACAGTATAACATGGAGCGACGGAGCAGTTTCTTTGCCCGGGCCTTCTTATGTTGATTCATTTATTTACATGGCAGTTCATGTTTATTACACTTTTTTGCGTGGAGGAATGAGGCTGAGCTGGATGAATGATTTTTATAATTTTTGTAAACAGGGAGAGAGGCATGTTGATACGGAAAGCAGTGAGTTTGCGGCTACAGTGAAAAAATGGAATGTTGAGTATCCGGTACGTTTTGTACTTGCACTTGAAAGGTTGCTTTCCGGTAATGAGATTAGGAATGAAGCATGGAGAAATGATAAAAAACTGATGCAGGATATATCTCTTGCTGTGGAGTTTCTGCGGGAAACACCCAAAGACAGCGTCCTGTTCAGTTACAGGTTGATCTGGGAACAGATCAGGAATACCAAAGGGTTTCAGAGGAAAGTGAATATCGTAAAAACAAAACTATTCCGGCGTTCGGAGCAGGAAGGGATTGTGAAACGGTCGGGAAAACTGACCTTGCGATTTCTGGGAATGATCTTTAACTCGTCAAAACTCTTTTTTAAAAAACTTACCGGCAGGTATTAGACTATCCGTAATATTCGGCCGAATAATATCCGTATCCCTTATCTTTCAGGGGAATGTCGTTCAGGATGATACCCATGTGATTCACATTTTCGAGCAACAGGTTGTTCAATGAATATCCCATGTGTTCTTTGTCTGTGTAATTCGATCTAACAACATACAAGTGACAATCGGAGTAATCCATCAGGATGCGGGCATCAGCGACCAGGCCTATCGGGGGTGTATCGATGATGATCACTTCAAATTTATCACGCAGAATATTGAAAAGCTCACCTGTTTTGTTACTGCTGATCAATTCCGAGGGGTTAGGTGGAATAGCGCCTGACGGGATTATAAAAAGATTATCGTAATTTGTTTTGTAACAAATATCATCAAATGTAGCCTGGTTGGTAAGATAGTTGCTTAATCCTGTTTCATTGTTAAGGTTGAACAGCTCCGAAAGGCGCGGCTTACGCATGTCGAAACCAAGCAATACGGTTTTTTTACCCGATATGGCAAATGCCGATGAAAGATTCTGTGCACAGAATGTTTTTCCTTCGCCTGTATTTGTGCTGGTAATGGTGATAGCCCATGTTTCACTTTCGCACGACATGAATTTTATCTTTGTACGCAACGAACGGAATGCTTCGCTGATAACGGAATGAGGCTGTTCATGGATGATGTCCTGAACATCATTTTTATTGTGCATGATAAAGCCGAGAATAGGGACTTTTTCCTGAAGATGTTCAAGGTCCTCTTTACCCCGCACTTTAGTGTTCAACACTTCTCGAAGAACAATTATTCCAATGGGCAGAAGAAGCGCAATTATAAATGCTTTGCTGTAATTATTTTTTTTGTTTGGAGATACAAGTCCTGTTATGGCAGGTGAATCGATAACTTCATTATCGGGAGTGTTTGATGCTTTTGCTATCTGATTCTCCGAATGTTTTTGCAGCAGGAATGTATAAATGGCATCATTCAGTTTGTAATTTCTTTCTATATTGGCATACTCCCGTTCAAGATCAGGAAGCAGTTTTATCTCATTGATGGTTTTTTCCAGACTACTTTTAAGCTCTTTCTCTTTCAATTCAATGTTTTTTATGACCATGTCGATAGCTGTTCTCAGGTTCTTTTCCGATATAACTATCTTTTGAGACAGAGAATTAATGTACGGATTTGTAGTTTGTGCACTGGACTTCAAGTTCTCATACTCATCTTTCAGGTCAATTAACTGCATTATCATCTGGTTGACCATCCCGTTAGCATCATCGGAAACAGCAGGTAGCATAAAATCTTCCGATTTACTGTTTTCCAATAGCTTTTTCTGGATATACATGTAATACTCTTTTTTGATCTTCAGGATGTTCAGCTCCTTTTCTTTCTTCAGGTATCTTTCGGTAATTATTTGTGAATACTCTGTCGGTAGAACAAAATGATTTGATTTACGAAAATTCAGAAGTTCCTTCTGTACCGTTTGCAGAGTATCTGATACTTTTTTTAACTGACTATTTATGAATGATAATGTCCTGGTAGCCATGTCGTTTTTTCGTTCAAGGCTGTTTTCCATTATCACGATGTTGAGGTTATTAAGGAAAGTGATCAGTTTGCCGGGAGATGAGCCGGAAACGGATATGTTCATGATGGATGAACCTTCGCTGTTTGCTGTAACCGACAAACGGCTTCTGAAAATATTTGCTGTCTCGTTATTGGTGCGGAACCTGAAAAAATATCTGCTGTCGGGTTCGCATACCTGTGCATTAAGTTTCTTCAGAGTGAATGAAAAGAACGGAGTGGTGACTTTTTGTCCCCAATCTACAGTTGCTTTGTAATCGACAGGTCCGGTATTGCCTGTTGTTCTTTCGGTTTTAAAGATATGAGTGTAAGACCCTTCTGTGTTTATCTCTATATTCACTTTGCCAGACTCATCGCATGAAAGATAAATGGGGACATTTATTAATTGGGGATGCAGGGAATCGAATTCTACAATGAAAGGAGTACTGTGATAAATCTCAGAATCTTTAAAATGTCCCACACGGTAATATTCAACTCCAAAATCGGAAAGGTCAACGGCTTTTTTAACAAGTTTCTTTGACTTAATAATGAATATCTGATTTTCGATATTTCTCATTTCAGGAGACAAACCAAAGCCTTCGATAAGGTCGCTTTGGGCCATAGTCCTGTCCTGAGTGCTCTTTAAAAGAATGGTTGATGATGCTCTGTAAACAGGTATTGTATATCGATGATAAATGTATACAGAGCCTAATGCAAGAGGAATGGAAATTAAAAACAGGTACCAGTTACGCAGTGTAAGTTTAATGATACGGTTAATATCGAACATTCCGTCTTGCGACGGATGTTTCTTTATCGGCGTTACTCCCGGTTTTGTTTCCTGCATTTAAATTTTTGTTTGGTTTCAAATATAACCATATTTGTTAACAGCGTAAAAACAAATATAGTTTTATGTGTTTATTAACCATGCTGATATACGATATATGAGTACAAAAGTTATCTCCATATCTTTTTTTCTCTTAAAGCTTTTCGGTAACGGGCAGCATAGATGTTGTGCTGTCTCAATGTTGCTGAAAAATTATGATATCCCGAAAAATCTTCTTTTGCGCACATGTAGAGGTAATTGTGCTTTTTATAGTTCAACACTGCATCGATTCCCTGGATGGAAGGTATGCGTATCGGTCCGGGTGGTAAGCCTGCATACAAATAGGTGTTGTAAGGAGAATCAATTTTAAGGTCTTTGTTCAATATTCTTTTTACAGTAAAATCACCAATTGCATATTTAATGGTTGGGTCTGCCTGCAGTTTAATACCTTTCTTCAATCTGTTCAGGTACAGCCCTGCAACTACAGGCTTCTCATCGTTTTTAGCAGTCTCTTCATCAACAATTGAAGCCAGAGTGCTTACCTCAACCGGGGTCAATCCTACAGCTTCTGCTTTCTCTGTCCTGCTTTTGTTCCAGAATTTCCTATACTCTCTGTTCATTCTGTCAATAAAACTTTTAGCCGAAGTGGTCCAGTAAAACTCATAAGTGTTTGGAATGAACATGGCAATAAATGTGGATTCATTAAAACCATATTTTTTTATTAATGAACTGTCGTTCATCAGAGTAATGAGCTGAAGAGAATCGGGTTCAATCCGTTTTGCTATGTGTCCTGCAAGTTGTGGCAATGTTCTGATGTTGTTGAATGTTACCTTTACAGGAGTCTGCACTCCTGATCTCAACAGGTTTACTAACTCGTTGTTAGTCATGCCGTCCTTTATTTTGTAACATCCCGGGATTATCCTCTCAGGATATTTTTTATGTTTTGCTACCCATCTGAAACCTTGGGCGTCGATTAATAATTCATTTCTTTCCAATGTGTCAACAACATCATTAAACGATGAATTGCCGGGGATGAATATCAACTGATTTTTACCTTCAGGCGTGCTAATGTTAGGCTTGAAAATGTATCCGTAATACTTATAGCCGAGATGAGCGGTAATTGCCAGAATAAGAATTACGGCAAACAATATCAGAAAATTTCTGGTCCTTTTTTTTGTATTTATGCTCTTTGTCATTAATGCCATGATTTAATAATGCGAAAATACTTATTTTTTCATTGTGTTTATAAAACGAACTTTTGGTATTGTTAGTTTATTGATTGTGATTTTTTTTGTTTCTTTGATTAATAATTGAGGATAAACTAAATATGAAACAGTCAGATCTGAAGATCACTAATGAAAAAGGAAATATAGTTGAATTCAGGAATGTCCGGATACGGCAGGAGGAACATATTATTCTGCGTGAAGTGAATCTGGAGATCAAACCGGGGGAATTTGTGTTTCTGATAGGCAAAGTAGGAAGTGGGAAGTCAAGTCTGTTGAAGACCATGTACAATGAGCTGCCGTTGAATGAAGGATACGGTTTTGTGGCAGGTTATAAACTACGGGATATTAGAAGCAAGGATGTTCCGTTCCTTAGAAGAAGGATGGGAATAGTTTTTCAGGATTTTCAACTTCTTTCTGACCGCTCTGTTTATGAGAATCTTCAGTTCGTCCTGAAAGCTACAGGTTGGAAAAATAAAAAGGAAATGGATGTTCGCATCCGTGAAGTTCTTGCCCAGGTAGATATGGTGCATAAAGGATATAAAATGCCTCATCAGCTATCCGGTGGTGAGCAGCAGCGTATCGGAATTGCCCGCTCGATGCTTAACAATCCTGAACTTATCCTTGCCGACGAGCCTACCGGCAACCTCGATCCCGACACATCTGATGAACTGATGGTCATACTTCAAAGCATTTGTCGCAGTGGTAAAACAGTGATAATGGCCACCCATAACTACAACCTGATAAAGAAATTCCCGGGTCGTACAATACGCTGTGAGGATACACGTTTGACAGAGCAGGAACAACAGGAATTTGAATTTGAGGT
>JAOZOF010000017.1:4136-29736 GCA_029933425.1 Marinilabiliaceae bacterium | reverse complement strand
AGCAAATTTGTTTAAGACAACTTGCATTAAGAAGGGTAATTGCGCTCTTTTGTTTGTTTTTATGTTAAACAACGGTGTTTTTGTCATGTTTTTCTATGCAAAATCACAGAACAGGTAAATTTTCCCTTGAAAACAGGAAAATGTTCCTATGTCCCTTTTAAAGGAAAACCGAAAAACAGGTGTTTTCTTAGAGGCACTAATTAATATTTTTAATCTGATGCTAAGCCGGAAGGATTAAAGTGATAAAATATTAATCGGCATTGTTTTTATTGAGCCTCATTTCAAGGTATTTTACCTCGAACCCCATTCTTTCGTATAGTGACCTTGCAGGATTACCGGGATCAAGATGCAGGGCAATGTTGCCTTCAGCGGTGTCTGTAACTTTTTGTAAAAGCTTCGTTCCGATACCTTTTCCTCTCATGTTTGCATCTGTGGCAATGTAAACAAGGACATTTTCAGGGATGTAATCTTTCATGCCTGTCCGATTAAGTACTGCAGCACCGGCGATCTTATTATCGAGGTAAGATACCATTACAAACCCACCGAATGAAGGAGTTTCCTTTAGTGCATAATTTACAGCCTTTTCAATGTCAGGCTGGGGATCCCCGTATTCTCCAAGATGCTCATAAAGAAAATCGATGATCTCATTTCTGTGTTTAGTATCCGGTTTGTTAGAGAAAGAGTATATTTTTGTTTGCGCCATCCCTTAATTTGTCGTTGTAATGAATGGATAATCCCATGTAATCATTGTTTTACATGAGATAAAGGTACAAAAGTTATATTTCAACCGGAAGGCCTTTTTTTATTCTTTTCCTGATATTGCGGCTGATACGTTTCAATATAAGATTTCCAATAAAAGGAGCTTTAAGCATTCCTACCATGAACCGGTTATACTTACCTGTCACAATCACAGGTTTGTATTTTTTTGTCAGTCTCTCCCACGATTCTTTTATTACATCTTCCGGTTCCTGCCAGTATTTGGCCGGCACGAAAGAGTAATCAAAATTCTTTTCTTTGTATTGTTCGGTATGCATGAATTCCGTACGGGTAACTCCCGGACATACAGATTGTACTTTAATGTTCGTTGCAGCCAGTTCGTCTCGCAGTCCGGTGATGAATGTGTTCGCATAGGTTTTGACTGCCGAATAAACAGGATACTGTGCAGTGCTTATGAATGCAGCAACCGATGAAACAAATATTATGATACCTTCTTTCTTCTCAACCATTGCCGGAAGCACTGTTCTTGTAAGTACTGTTCCTGCCACTGTCATCAGGTAAACCTGGCGTTCGAGAAGGTCTTCGTTCACTTCATAGAAAAAACCTCTTGTGCCATATCCTGCCGCATGAATAAAAACATCAGGGTCTATTCCTTTTTTCAGATAAGTTTTGACCTGCATTACTCCATCATGTTCTGAAAGGTCGGCAGCAATAAAAGCAGCGTTTATTTTGTGTTTTGAGCTGAGTTTGTCAGAAAGATCTTTTAAGAGGTTCTCGCGTCTTGCCACAAGAATAAGATCATATCCGAGAGAGGCAAGATGTTCGGCATAAGCCTTGCCTATTCCGCTGGATGCACCTGTGATGATAGCTATTTTGTTGGTCATTTAATTATATTTTTTACATGTAGGAACACACGGCCGTGTGTTCCTACATGAAAAATAAAAGGTTTAAATCTTTACCTGTCTGTGCTCACAAATTTCACCAAACGCGAAAGGTCATATCTTCCTTCGTGTGGTGTATCGGCAGGCAGGAGACCCATGCGGCCTACATCAGTAAGTCTGTCAACACCTTGCATGGCAAGCTCATCACGATATTTGTTCAGGTCCTCACGGTCAGAGAATGCCGCTACCATTGTATAGTGGTCAGCATATTTCACGGCATCACCAAGTGATCTGACCGGGATTACAAAAAGGGTTCTGCCAAGAGGGGATTGAGCTGTACTTATGAAATCGTTCGTAACTATAATTGTCCAATCGTGGCTGCCGGGATGATAAACTTTATTACCGCTCAATTCCTGCATCATTCTCAGGTGTGATCTTTCACTCTGCCTGTCCAGGCTTTCTCCTCCACGGGGATAAATTTTAGCAAAGTTTGTAAGCTCTGCAGCTAACTGTTCACAAAATTTGTCGGTTTCTCCTTCTACGAATACTACCTGTGGCGAATGACATGCCTGTTGGTCATGGATCGTTGTGTCTCTTGCTAATGCTTTCGCTGCATCATGTAGCTTTTTATCATCCTTTAATGTTGATGAGCCAATGAACACCATGCTTCGCTTCGGACCATAGTCGAGTATTTCAAGTCCGGGACGTGCATGTCGCCATGCAGCATAAACAGCATCCGAGCCACCCCAAACACATGCGGAACTGACTTTCTTGTAAATAAGCTTTTCTATTTCCGAACTTCTTTTCCAGTGAAATGCTGAGATTGAGCGAGTGAGCGGATGCTCCGGATCGATCTCCATAAAGCTTTTCAACAGATAGTAAGGTGTAATAGGATTAGCACCTGCAGTTTTCAGGATATTGAGGTTTTTGGTAAGCAGGCCTCTTATAAGTGAAACCATTTCCACTCCCGGGACATTTCCGGCTAATATGTGCAGAAAGCTTCCGCGAGGCACTGCTTTAACTTCACAGCCGCCTCTTACGACCCAGTTGTCGAGCATATCAGTGCCGCCAAATTCTGTGGACATTACCTTGTCGATGAATGTTCCACGACTCATAACCAAGGGGATGTTGCCAAAGTCTTCGAGCAGTTCTTTTTCACTGAACTGGGTAACATGCATCATTATTTCCAGTGCCTCTTTTTTCAGAGGATAATCCGGATCGGCCCATTTCTTTCCAACCTCCTCGATGAAACTTATGATTTCATTAATGGGAAGGGTGTTTACAGCCTTTTCATGTTCAAATATGTCGTTTAAACTTTCTTTTGTGATCTCAGGGGTACGAATGGTAACGCTTCCTGCGATACCTTCATGCTTTGTTATGTTTTCTTTGCCAAAAACTTCCCTTCCCGCAATAACTGCAGGGATGTCAATTATTTTTTTCATAGTTTGATCAGCTACTCAGTTGTTCTGATAATTCGTCTACATGACGTCCGCATCCTTTTTCTTCTGCTCCTTCAGCTCTTCTTACTTTAGTGGCAAGGGTAGGCCCTGACTCACCACATTCACAGGTCTTGAACGGTGCTGTTTTAAACGACACAATGTCATCAGCAACAATAAAACCCGGATATGAATGTGCAAGTGGATCAATGAAAACAGGAAGTCCTTCCTCACCATAAGGAACCTCTTCGTCGATGTTGGCCGGATTGCGTATGCTGATGTAGAAATAGGGAGGCACATGTTTAAGGTGGTGTTCACATTCGGGGAGAACGCCGTTAAGTTCCGACATGGAATAAACATCTCTTATGTTTTCTTCTTTTGTGCCGAAGGCATTCATTACGATCCGGTTGAAAGTCTCCCTGTCAACAACCTGTCCTTTGGCGTTTTTAAAACCACCTCCCGCAGTGACGGCACTGCGTTCATCCATAGTGTGTATCCTGTTGCCTGTTTTCAAAACATATTCGGCAAGTCCGAGTAATAACATCGGGGCTCCGCCTATGTTGACAGGCCGGTCAGTAACGCTGTTAAGTTTTTCAACTACCTGTTCGGGATTGAATCCCCCGTCAAGTCTGAGAAAAAAGTCATAACTGCTGAAATCTTCCAGCGATATCTTTGCATAGTTTGCAATGGTTAGATCACTTATTTCATCAGGAGAAGGAGACATCATTCCGAGGTATCCCGGATCCGAAGACCGGAACTTTGCGTTGGTTTTTAAAATTGATATTCTGTTCCTGTCTAAAGTTATCCGGTCTCTCGGTACACGACTGCGGCTGCCTGAAGTTCCACTGCTCATGTGAACTTTAACTATGTCTTTCGAGGGTACACTTAAAAGGTCAAAACCTCCCTTAAAGGCACGTGTTGAAATAACAGGAATGCGATTAAGGTCTTCATAACTGTTAATGTCCGTGGGCTTGAAATTTTTAACTTCGCACAGTCTTCTCCAGACAGAATTATTTTTATAATGATGTTCTGCAGCTTCAATTATGGAGCCGACAAGCATGTCTTTTCTTTCGGTTTTGGAAAGGCTCCAGGGATCCTCGATATCAAGGAATCTGTCAATGATGGATTTGGATTGTGTCATGGTAAAAAATGTTAAAATTAGAATTTCGATAAACGAAAGTCTAAAAGTATGAAAAAGTTTTTAATTGCCAATATTAAGGCGGGATTACCATTTGGCTATATGATAATTTATAGTCAAACTATTTTTTAGTTATTAAATCTACTATTGCTGCAACACCGTCTTCTCTTCTTATTTCGTCGCTGAATTTTGTTGTGTTTTCACGAAACTCTCCGTTAGAGATCCGTTCCATAGCCTTTGCCATTTCATTGACAGTTATTTTTTTTGAGGAAACAGGTTTGGGGCCGAGTCCCATTTTAAATACCTGGTTTCCCCAGTAGAACTGATCGATCATTTCGGGCATAACGAATTGCGGCACACCGGCTTTCGCAACCATGTGTGTGGTTCCGCTTCCGCCGTGATGTATGATGCCTGCCATTTTCGGGAACAGTGCATCATGGTTGATATCGTCGGTTACAAAAATATTATCAGGATAATGCTTGTTTCCCAAACCTGTCCAGCCGCGACTTAAAACGATACGTTTCCCTGTTTTTTGTGAAGCTTCGATAACAATGTCAGTGAACTTTTCAGGATCTTTGATGTGTACACTTCCAAACCCGATGTAAACCGGCGTATCGCCCTGTTCAATAAAATCAATAAGATCCTTTGGCAGTTTTCCATCGGACTTACCAAAACAGTAGCCGGTATAACTGAAATCATATCTTTTTTCCCAGGTATGACAGGGAGGAGCAATAGTTTGGTTGAAGGCAAGCAGGGTATGGCTGTTCTGTGTGAAATATTTATTGGAATCCTTTACCGGCTTAAGTCCCAGTTTTTTTCGTTTATCATCAAGTAACTTTTTAATTACGAGTGTT
The DNA here is from genome assembly GCA_029933425.1 of Marinilabiliaceae bacterium. Taxonomy (GTDB): domain Bacteria; phylum Bacteroidota; class Bacteroidia; order Bacteroidales; family Marinilabiliaceae; genus JAADEM01. Next base: position 24,710 of record JAOZOF010000017.1, on the reverse strand, counting down.
GATAAAAACTGAAATACACCCCAGGTGACAACATTAAGCTTTTTCGGCATGTTCTGGAAAGGGATAAGCGGCGGCGGCTGTGTTCCCGGAAGCATGGGAGCATAAGCTATCCTGTAAAAAGGTATTTTACGGTATTCGGCAATTGTAGGTGCTGCCATCTCACTTACGCTGGCAAACAGAACATCAGCATCTTCTGTTTCCTTCATCATAAAATCGTATTGCTGATGGACTGACGACGCAATAAAGCTGAATCCTTTTTTAGAGGAGTTAACTCCGTGTCCGAAATCTTTCATCACCTTATCGCTGTTTTCCCGGTACAGGAACGGATCAAGTCCTTTTCCCCTGGCGTATTCTTCAAATGTTTCGGGAATAGCTATCGAAACTTTGTGTCCTTTATCTTTAAGGGCTGTAGCGATCTCGATAACAGGATAAATATCGCCTCTTGAACCTCTGCTTGAAAGAACTATTTTCATTTTTTACGTCTTAAGTACAAAAACAACAGAGTTGTTAATTTCCGGTATTTGCTTTTCCGGTTTGTCAGTCTTCTAAGTAATTTTCAATAGCCTCAATGTCTATATCGGGAAGTTCGAAGTTGTCGATGAGATCGCCTTTTGCTTTATGGTAAGCCCATGGCAAACGGAAAAGTAAAGATGTGGGACTAAAGATCAACGACGATGTGATCCAGCAACCATGTGTACACCAGCAGTTAGCTCTTTTGCCTCCGCCGATCTCATACACCTCTTTTTTCATAATATCGCTGTGAAGTGCTTTGTTAAGATCGTAATCGTAATCTCTCATATTGCCGATTGCAGGCCTCATTTCGCAGGAACGGAAATCACCGTTATGATCGAATACAATGGTTGTTTCTCCGGCAGTACACTTCATTCCCCAGTCTTTGGGACCAAAAAAGTTTGCGTCCTGTATGTTGTTAAGAAAACGGACAAAACCGAGATAATAAGTTTCTGCTATTTTTCTTTTAGCACCTTTGAAACTTTTGAACAGTATTTTAGCATGCTCAGCCACAAGCGGGTAAACCTTTTTACGTAGCTCTCTTATTTCTTCTCCGGTGAGATCTTTTACGTCCGGATCTTTCGGGTCACCTCTGATTATCTCAAAATACTGGGTTGAGATAAGCTCCTTTTTCAGAAGATACACCCCGAGGTCGAATGCTTCGTGATATCCTTCGGGGGTGATAACTGTTGTAACATTAATAAGCAAGTCGGGATTGTTGCCATACTTCTCTTTAACGAGCTCCATGGTGCGGATGGTCTTTTTGAAATTCCCCGGCACCCCTCTGATCTCATCATGAGTTTTTCCAATACCGTCGATAGAGAAGCTAAGGTGTACTTTCATACCCTTGCAATGCTCAAGTATCTGGCCTGTTTTTTCTACGATCTTTTCGGTCGATAAACCATTTGTGGGAAGATTTATCTCTTTTATTTTATTATTGTCGTAAAACAGATTTATGATGTTAGCCAGCTCTTCACGCAGGAATGGTTCTCCGCCTGACAGCCATAATTTGCGGAATTCCGGTGCAGTTTCCGAAATATGTTTGATCTGCTCAAATGTCATATCCTGATTGCTGTTCAGGAAATCATGATAAAAGCAGGTTTTACATTTTGAGTTACAACGTGAGGTTATGAAAAGAAAAACTTCAGCGAGCTTCTTCTTGCGAAAAATCGTAAGACCCTCCTTTTGTTTTTTTTGCTGTATGTTTTTGTCTTTTGTTTCATTTACAACAGGAGAAGGAACAGTTTTTTCTGTTACTGTTTCCTGTGTTTCGGTTAAAACAGAATTAGTCATAGATTCAGGCATTTTGTATTTTCAGCTGGTAAAAGTACAAAAAATGCGCAAACGACCAAGTTTGTAAATGAAGTGTGAATATTATTTGGCCAATATTTAAAACTTCTGCAGGGTTTTTACGAATTCGATATTCTTATTTTGTCAGTTGGTCTTTCAATTCTGCTACATGGCGTCCGCATCCTTTTTCTTCGGCACCTTCAGCTCTGCGTACATTAGTTTTAAGTACCGGGCCGGGTTGTCCGCATGAGCATTTCTCTGAAGAAGAACGTTGCATAGAAACAATATCATCAGCAATAATGAATCCGGGATATGAGTGAGCTAGCGGATCAATGAACACAGGTAACCCCTCTTCTCCCACAGGAACTTCCTCATCCAGATTGGCAGGATTCCGTATGCTCAGGTAAAAATAGGGTGGTACGTGTTTGTAATGATGCTCGCATTCAAGCATAGCACCGTTTAACTCAGACATGGAGTATACATCGCGTATATTTTCTTCTTTGATGCCGAAAGCCTGAATTAATAAATTGTTGTACGTTTTACGGTCTACCACATCTCCGGAAGGGGATTTGAACCCGCCACCTGAAGATATACCGCTATCTTCAGTGATTGTTGTGATCCTGTTTCCTGTTTCCAGAATGTATTTGGCCAGAGCCATGATCAACATGGGAGCACCTCCGATGTTGATGGGTCGTTCTTTAACACTGTTTATTTTCTCCACTACCTTGTCAGGTTGGAATCCACCGTCTAACTTCAAAAAGAAATCGAAATTCTGTACCATCTCGCAGGCAGTCCTGGAATAATTGGCGATAGCGAGATCACTTATCTCCTCCGGCGAAGGTGACATCATAGCAAAGTATCCTGCATCGGAAACCCTGAATTTTTTAATGGTATTGAACAGAGACTTCTTTTGTCTTTCTAAAGTTATCCTGTCACGTGGTACCCTACTGCGATTTCCTGATGTACCACTACTTACGTGCACTTTTACAATGTCTTTTTCAGGCACGCTTAACAGATTAAAACCGCCTTTGAAGGCACGGGTTGATATGACAGGTATGCGGTTTAAGTCTTCGTAACTTTGAATGTCTGTTGGTTTAAAATTCTTTGAATCGCATAATCTTCTCCAAACAGGATTGTTCTTATAATGATGTTCAACAGCTTCGATGATTGAAGCTGTGAGAAATTCTTTTCGTTTTTCTTCAGAGATCATCCATGGATCTTCTATTTCAAGGAATTCATCAATTATTGATTTGGGCTTTGTCATAATAAAAGGATGTAATTTGTAATTTCAATCATTAAAAGTCTAAAAATAATCAAATTTTAGTTTCACTGATCAAAAAGCTTTTTATTTTGACATGTTTCTTTAGTTAAGTATTTATGAAGGGAAAATGGTAAGTTATTTTAATTCGATCACTTTATCTACATTGTCTAATATTGTTTTTATCATTTCCTGCCAGCGAACAGGAAAGGTTTTTTTACTCTCTTCTGTGGCGTCCGGACCGAGGGCGGTCATAAGTGTTCTTTTAGGATCAACTACTTTTTCCGGTATGTAAGAAATGTCCACACATTTACCCGTGTCAAGGCGTGTAAACCTGACTGCTGCAGGGATATCGACTCCGAAGAACATCAGGTTCCTGCGGTTGAATTTTCCGTTTGGCAGTCCGAGGAACCCTGTATCAGTAGTGGCTCCCGTAATATTCGACAATACCTGTGCCGCCACCCCGGTATTATCTTGAAGTGTTCCGCTGAATTCAACTTTGATATTTCCGCGTTGAGGCAGTTCTTCTCCGTAAAGCGCTTTTAATCCTTTTAGCGCCATAAGGTATGCACCGCTTACAACACCACAACTATGGCCAGCCATTTTTACTATCTCCGGGTAGGAGAAATCAATAATGCCGTTTTCAGCTGAGCCAAGAAACTCACTTAATTCATCTGTTAATACTATATGTTCTATCTCATCAAAGAATTTCGGATATTTCATCTGTTCAATGTTTTTAGTTGATAATTCCTGACAAACTACTACTTATTTGAGTAAAACAATGAAATGTAGTCTTAAAAAAATACAATTTAACCCAAATTAACCCTGTGATCAGATATCCAGTTCCACAATGGTGATTCCGCTTCCTCCGTACTGAACATGTTCGTCCCGGAATGATTTTACGAAAGGCAGGGTTTCGAGGTATTCACGAATCATCTGTCGCAGTATACCGTCACCTTTGCCGTGGAGTATTTTTACGGTGGGGGATTCGGCGATTATTGCTTCGTCAAGGTATTGTATAACACGGTCGATGGCGTCATTGGCCCGCATACCGCGAATATCGATATCGGGTTTGAAATTCAGCTTGGTGTTGCGTATTTTCTCCGCCACATTGGTTGACGTTGTGATCCCACTGTTGGTCTTTACCTGTTTTTTGAATGTGTTACTGCTTATTTTTTCAAGACGTGTAAGCTTTACCGTAGTTACCATATTCCCGAAACCAACAACAGCCTCCCTGCCTGTGATCTCTATTACCTCACCGGGGACAGGTTGTCCCTGCAATTTGACAAAATCGCCTTTTCTGATGATGCCGTCATCTTTTACACGCTTATCTTTTGACTGAGTATCCTCTTTTTTACCTTTTTTTTCTGATTTACTACGTTCACGTTCCTTCAGCTTTTCTATCTTACGGTCAATCCGGCTTTGTTCTTCACTGTCGTGGCCGATCTTATCCTGTTTGAATTTTTCAAGATCTTTACGTGCAGATCGTGTCTTCTCTTTTTCAGCCTGTGATTCACGAATTGCTTTAATAGTGTACTCTATTTTTTTGTTAGCTTCGGCAAGCATCCTTTCTGCTTCGGACTTAGCCTTTTCGATTATCTCTTTGCGTTCCTTTTTTACCTCCTGCAGTGCTTTTTGGTAACGTCCGAGTGTCTCATTAAGTTTTTTGTCGTTTAAGCGGATGTTGTTGCGTTTTTGTTCCCAATACCTCTTATCTCGGATTATTTCCCGCAGGTGCTTATCGAAGTCGATATGTTCTTTTCCTATCTTCTCTTTAGCTTCTTCGAGGATATTTTCGGGTAATCCTATCTTTCTGGCGATCTCGAAGGCAAAGGAACTTCCCGGTTGACCAATCTGAAGTTTAAAAAGCGGCTGAATCCGGTGAGTATCAAAAAGCATGGCCCCGTTCTCTATCCCGTCAGTTTGAGCAGCAAAATGTTTGAGGTTCGTGTAATGCGTAGTGATAACTCCATAGACGTCCTGCTTGTTCAGTTGTCCGAGAACTGATTCAGCTATAGCTCCGCCCAACATCGGTTCCGTTCCTGTTCCGAATTCATCTATCAGAAGAAGTGTATTTTCGTTACTGTTCCTGATAAAGAACTTCATGTTCATCAGGTGTGAGCTGTAGGTGCTCAGATCGTTCTCGATGCTCTGCTCGTCACCCATGTCGATAAAGATATTTCTAAAGAAACCCATTTTCGATCGTTCATTTACGGGAACAAGCATTCCGCACTGGAGCATGTATTGCAGGAGGCCTACCGTTTGCAGGCAAACCGATTTTCCTCCGGCATTAGGTCCCGAGATCAGTAGTATCCTTTTATCGGGATCGGATAGCTGTATGTCGAGAGGGACAACATCTTTCCCCGCAGCTGTGTGTTGCAGGAACAACAGAGGGTGTATTGCCTGTGTCCAGTCAAAATCAGTTTTGTCGGTTATTTCAGGAAGAAGTGCATTTATGGTAAGTGCGAATTTTGCTTTTGCCTGTATGAAATCGATCTCCCCCAGGAAACGGAACGAGTTCTTCAGTTCATCAATGTAAGGACGAATGATATCAGCAGTTTCAATAAGTATCTTAACTAGCTCACGTCGCTCGGAGTACTCAAGTTCCCGTACTTCATTATTTATTTCAACCACTTCGGCAGGTTCGATAAAAGTGGTCTTTCCCGTTGCCGATTCATCATGGATGATCCCGTTGATCTTTCGTTTGTATGCCGAGTTTACGGGAATAACAGCTCTGCCGTCACGTATGGCAACCGAAACATCAGCATCAGTATATCCGCTCTTTTTTACCTGTTTCAGTATCGAAACCAGTTTTCCTGAAATGCTTTGCTGCTTGATTCGTATATTTTTTCGTATCCGTGCAAGTTCAGGCGAGGCGTTGTCTTTTATCTTGCCATGTTTGTTCAGAATGGAGTCGATGTGTTCTATGAGGAACGGAAATATCTGGATGTCTTTTGTTTTTTCTTTCAGGAACGGATATTCTTCCTGTTCTTTATTCCCGAAAAATCTTGCAATATCTTTTACCGTGATCAATGACCTTTTTAATCCGAACAACTCTTCTTCCTCCATAAACCGGCCTTCGAGACGAATACGTGCCAGAGGTTCACGTATGTCGATGAAATATCCCAAGGGGAAGTTATCCTCTTCCTGAAGTATTTGAACAAATTCAGCGGTTTGGTAAAGGAGTGTTTTTACATGATCGAAGTCGGTATAAAAATTCATTGCATCTGCCTCCTCTTTTCCAAGCAGACTGATGCATTGCTCCTTTACCAGAGAACGTATGTTGTTAAACTTTATTTTTTGTTCGAAATTTTCAGGATAGATCACAGTATGCTCTTTTGTGCAAAAATAGTAAAATATCGGCCAGGATTAGGTGTTAATTGAGCCGTCATATGAATTCATTTGCAGGATCAATAAAAAAAATCAAAAAAAACTTGCAAAAACTATTGACAACGCTTCGAAATGGCCTTACATTTGCTTATACATTCAGAAAAAGGCTCTCCTGGTCCCCAAATATAGAAACATTCGGATGTGTGTAAGGTTTAGGTTAGTTTATTTTTTCTTCAGAATGTTTCTTTGCCTGTCATCCCCTGACAGGCTTTTTTCATCTTAAACTGTTTCATCATATGTTAGGAACATCTGGGTACAGACATCGAACTGCATATCCGAGGTTTTAAGATATAGTCTTGACCTTAGCAATACTCTTTAATCCGATCGTTAAAGAACATAACAAATATATTGCGTCTATAAGAAAAAACACACTATGATAAAATAAAAATAACAACAAAGGAGAATCCGGCAGCAGCTACTTTTTCTTGAACAATCCTATTACAAAAAGGAGGATAACGGCTCCAATAACAGCCATTATTATTTCTCCGATCAGGCTTTCGGTAGACATACCAAAAAGGCTGAAGACCCATCCTCCGATTACAGCACCTACAATACCTAAAAGAATATTAATTAAAATACCAAAGCCTCCGCCTTTCATAATCATGCCGGCAAGCCATCCTGCTAATGCTCCAATAGCAAGAAAGATAAGAATAGAAACTAAACCCATAACTTTATTTTTTAGTTCAACTATTCTAAAGGTAAGAAAAAAAACAAAAAACACCATTCTTTTTCAATAGATTACATCTTAAATACCGGAACTTTTTATCTTTATGATCATATGGCAAAAAGGAAAATAACAGCGGAAATATACAGTTACGGCATCTATACGAACTGGGATCGGAATTCTCGTGAGCTGCCGAAAATAAAGGAGATAACCGACCGTATCCCCATAACACCTGATGTTGAGTTTGGCTGTGTGATAAAGATCAAAGGGGCTAAAGGCAAGACCATTCAATTCCGTATCGATCACCCTCCTTTCAAGGATGACAACGGAAATATTGTCCCTCCTTTTGAAGGAGAGTATTTCATCAGCAGTAACGATTACGAATTCTTCCTCGGCGATACGGTTTGGGAACCGTACGAGGACAAAGCAGGAATATGGGAGCTTAGTACTTTACTTGACGGAAAAAGGTTGAGTTACAAAAAGCTTTACTTAGAGATTTAATCATTCGGGGCACTACTTCAAATGGCACCCCGAATACGCACCTCCCCGATTTTCATTTTTCACCAATATAAACTATCTTTCTGTCAGAAATGGAAATCTGACAAAACCGCCCGTCTATGAACATTCTTCTGAACATGAGTTTTCATGTGGACTTTTTCCCTCTAATGACAGTGATGACATTGGCGTGGGCGGCTCCGGTTATCCTGTCACTATTCAGGATAGGCAAAGTACCAACTGTAATTGCAGAGATAGTACTCGGTTACATCCTCGGGCATTTCCTGATGGAGAGATTCAGTCCCGAAAGTATAAAGATCCTTGACTTTTTGGCACTCGCTGGCTTCATTTTCCTGATGTTTCTTAGCGGATTGGAGATCAACGTTGACCAAATAATTGCCTCTCTGCCACGCAAAAAACTTACTTTTGCCACATTCCTGAAAAATCCGTTACTCACAGGCATTACCCATTTCGCAATAACACTTGTTCTGTCATACATCAGCACTCTGGCTCTTTCTCAATTCATACACATACCCAGCATCTGGTACTTTTCATTGATAATGGTAACAACTTCTGTGGGGATAATTCTGCCCATTCTGAAGAACAGAGGCGAGATCGCCGGTCATTACGGGCAGATGCTGATCATTACTGCTGCCGTAGCCGATATCTTCAGCATCATTTTGTTTTCATTCACGGCTTTTACACTGAAGAACGGTTTCAAGTTTGAATTACTTTACATATTCGTTCTGTTTTTCGCTTTTTATCTTTTCAGCATTATCGGACAAAAAATGAAGGGTGTGCCTATCGTCAAGAAGATGGCATTCCGTTTCTCTCATTCTGCCTTGCAGATAAAAGTACGGGGAACAGTTCTAATTATTATCATTTTTGTTGTAATGGCGCAGCTCATTGGCGAAGAAGAGATACTTCTCGGAGCTTTCCTGAGCGGATTGATGATGTCAGGATTCATGCATAAAGGACGTTCACTGCTTATCCTGAAGATGGATGGTATGGGATTCGGTTTTTTCATCCCTATCTTTTTTGTGATGGTTGGAATGGAGTTCGATACAGGTGCTTTCTCCGAGTTCGACCGTTCGATACTTTGGTTCCTCCCTACCCTGCTTATAATCCTGTTTGCGATCAAACTTATTCCATCGATGATGTGGGTAAGACTTTTCGGATTCAGGCGGGCACTTGCCGGAGGTTTTCTTGTTTCTTCGCGCTTAAGCTTAATTATTGCAGCGTCGGCTATCGGACTCGAAATGGGAGTTGTAACACCCGGTATCAATGCTGCATTCATCCTTATGGCTATCGTGACATGCCTGCTCTCTCCGGTCATCTTTAACATCCTTAATCCACGTGGCATTCTCGATGGTCAAAAAACAATAATCGTAGGTGGAAGCAGTACCGGAGTCCTTCTTTCACGCCGTCTGCATGCCCACGACAAAAGCTCGATCATCATCGAGAAAGATCCGAAACGCTTCAGGGCTATTCAGGAAAAAGGACTGAACGTGATACAAGGCGACGGAACAACAGAAGAGATATTCAGAAGATTAAAACTAAGCGCAGGTAACTATGTAATTCTTGAAACAGGCAGCGACGAAACCAATATGCAAGTTGCCCATCTATTGCGAGAACAGTTCCTGCACGAAAATATCATTGCACGTACAAAACTGAAACATATAGAAAACAAGCTGAACCTGATGAATGTGGATACGGTTGACGAACGCCGTGTAATGGCAACTACACTGGAAAACCTCATCCTGCGTCCTAACACTTATCATGACCTGGTTGAAAGCTTCGACAACTACATTGTGGAAGAGATCATGATAACCAATGATGAGATCGACGGCAAGCAGATAAAAGAGATACTTTTCCAGTACAACGCTATACTTATGATGATAAAATCAGGCGATGAGCTGAAAATACCTCATGGCGATACATACCTGAAAAAAGGAGATATAATCCATGTATTCGGAACTCCTTCTGCCCTGCTGGAAACTCACAAGTTGGTGAAGTAGTCCTGAGATGAACCTGATCTTATATAATACATTTTGAATGTCAGCTCATATTCAAAACATAGTATTTCACTTCGACCTTTTCCCCCTTGCCATTGTTCTTGCAATTGCCTGGATCGCTCCCGTAGTACTGTCACTTATCAAGGCCGGCAAAATACCGTCGGTAATTGCAGAAATTGTTTTAGGTTACATTGCCGGACATTTTCTTTACGATTCATTTTCACCCGAAAGTATCCGGATATTAGACTTTCTGTCGCTGTTGGGATTTATTCTTCTAATGTTTTTAAGCGGATTGGAGATCGACACAGAACAGCTCACTGCTTCACTGCCCCGTAAAAAAACAAGTCTTGCCGATCTTTTAAAAAATCCGTTGATTACAGGGATCACACATTTCAGCATCACTTTAATACTATCATATCTAAGCACAATTGTATTATCTCATTTTATCAATATACCGGCAATCTGGTACTTCTCATTGATAATAGTATCCACATCTCTCGGCATCATACTGCCAATACTCAAGAACAGAGGTGAAATAAACGAACCTTACGGCCAGATGCTGATAATAACTGCTGCTGTAGCTGATATCTTCAGCATAATCCTTTTCTCGTTTACAGCATATGTAATGAAACACGGTTTTAAGATTGAAATACTCTCAATCTTTATCCTTTTCCTCACTTTCTACATTTTCAGGATCATAGGCAAAAGGTTAAGATGGCTTCCTGTTATAAGAAGATTTACACAACGTTTCATTCATTCCGATCTGCAAATGAAAGTCAGAAGTACGATAATGATAATTTTGTTTTTCGTTGTTATAGCACAATTTATTGGAGAAGAGGAGGTGTTGCTTGGTGCTTTTATGAGCGGGTTACTGCTTTCAGGTTTTTTACGTAAAGGCCGCTCTTTGTTTCTTATAAAAATGGATGGACTGGGATTTGGTTTTTTTATCCCTGTTTTTTTCATAATGATCGGAATGAGATTCGACACCTCTTTTTTTGCGGAGCTCGATAGTTCTCTTCTTGGAGTTATCATAGCATTGTTCTTCATTATGTTTGCCATTAAGATCATTCCGTCCATGCTGTGGACCAAACAATTCGGCTTCAGACAAGCACTGGCAGGCGGCTTCCTCGTTTCATCGCAGCTAAGCCTTATAATTGCAGCATCAGCAATAGGTTTAGACCTTGGAATATTGACAGAAGGCATGAATGCCGGTTTCATTTTACTGGCCATTACAACATGCTTTATTGCTCCGTTAGCTTACAATCTCATTAATCCTAAAAACATTTTAGACGGCCCCAAAATACTGATAGCCGGAGGCAGCAGTACAGGAGTGCTTCTCACCCGACGTCTTCACTCTCACGAGAAGAGATCAATGATCATTGAAAAAAACAGCAAAAGATTTCAGATCATCCGGGAAAAGGGGCTGCCTGTTATTCTTGGAGATGCAACCGATGAAAGCATTTTTCACGAACTCAAACTAAAGCCCGATAATTATGTAATATTAGAATGCGGTAACGATGAAGCAAACGTTCAGATCGCCCGGTTACTTACAGAATATTTCCATCACGAAAAGATCATTGCCCGCACTAAGTCGGCCGGCACAATAAACAAATTATATTTCATGAATATCAAAACAGTAGACGAAAGATTGGTTATGGCCCAAACATTAGAGAGCCTGATCTTAAGCCCGACTACTTATCATTCACTCATCGAAAGTTTAGAAAATTATATCATTGAAGAAATAAAAATCACCAATACGTCAATCTTCGGAAAACAATTAAAAGAACTGCCCATCCCCAATAATGCCATTCTAATGATGATCAAATCAGGAGATGATCTGAAAATACCGCATGGTGATACTTATTTACGAAAAGGCGATATTCTTCATGTATTCGGAACACCTTCCGCACTGCTGGAAACACATAAACTGGTGGAGTAGTGATAAGTGGTTAGTGGTGAATGGTGAATGGTCAGTGGTCAGTGGTAAGAGATATACCATTCATAACTAACAACTGACCACTATTTACACGTTAAACCTGAAGTGCATAATGTCGCCGTCCTTTACCACATACTCTTTACCTTCGATACGCATTTTACCGGCTTCCTTGCATGCTTGTTCCGATCCTAATGCAACATAATCCTCATAAGAGATCACTTCGGCACGAATGAATCCTTTTTCAAAATCGGAGTGGATCACTCCGGCAGCCTGCGGGGCTTTAGCCCCTTTCGGGTATGTCCAGGCACGAACCTCTTTTTCTCCTGCAGTAAAAAATGTCTCAAGATCAAGCAGTCTGTATGCCGAATGAATGATCTTCACCACTCCTGATTCTTTAAGCCCAAGGTCTTCAAGGAACATCTGACGCTCCTCAAAGGTTTCAAGTTCAGCGATCTCAGCTTCGGTTTGTGCTCCCACAACAAGTATCTCTGCATTTTCGTCCTTCACGGCATTACGCACCGCATCAATATACTTATTCCCGCTCACAACCGATGCCTCATCCACATTACAAACATACATCACCGGCTTGTTGGTAAGCAGGAACAGATCCTTTGCTACCTTCTGTTCCAATTCGTTAAGTTCTACCGTTCTGGCCGATCTGCCACTTTCAAGAGCCTCTTTGTATTTATAAAGTACCTCCACCAGACGCTTTGCATCGGGATCTTTTGCTTTAGCCATCTTCTCGGCTTTCACAAGACGGTTTTCAACCGTTTCAAGGTCTTTTATCTGAAGTTCAAGATCAATAACTTCTTTATCTCTTACGGGATCAACAGATCCGTCAACATGGGTTACATTCTCATCATCGAAACAACGAAGCACGTGAATGATAGCATCTGTTTCACGGATGTTGGCAAGGAATTTATTCCCAAGTCCTTCTCCTTTGCTTGCACCTTTTACAAGTCCGGCAATGTCAACTATTTCAACTGTTGTGGGGATAACCTTCTGAGGATTGACAAGTTCCTCCAGTTTGTTTAGTCTTTCATCAGGAACGGTTATGACCCCCACATTAGGCTCGATAGTACAAAACGGGAAATTGGCCGACTGTGCCTTAGCATTCGACAAGCAATTGAAAAGCGTTGATTTGCCCACATTCGGCAATCCTACTATACCACACTGTAAACCCATATCTTTAAATTAATCCGGTTTTTATTTCAGGCTGCAAAAGTACATCATTTTTCATTAGTTTGCACCGTTCAGTTATTAATTCTTGATCGTAATGTGTACATTAATCACTGATAGGAATATTTATGATGAAAGTTTAAACCTTTTTAACTATTTTACGTCAAAAAGAATAACTGAACATTAATAGGCATTAATGGCTGAAACGGGGATCACCGATAAAGAGATATTAGAAAGATTAAAGAATTCCTCTGATAAAGAGGCTGCCTTTTCGCTCCTGGTAAAAAAATATCAGGAACGTCTTTATTGGCACATCCGTAAAATGGTCATTTCGCATGATGACACCGATGATATTTTGCAAAATACTTTCCTTAAGGTATGGAAAGCTCTGGACAATTTCAGGGCTGACTCGGCTATGTACACCTGGCTATACAGAATAGCAACAAATGAAACCCTGACATTTTTGAAAAGCCGAGAAAAACACAAGGCTTTTTCGGTTGATGACGAAGAGAGCGGAATTGAGAACAGGCTTAAAAGTGATGACGGATTTAATGGAACGGAACTACAGATGAAACTTCAGAAGTTTATTCTGTTGCTGCCTGACAAACAACGCCTTATTTTTAATATGAAATATTTTGATGAAATGAAATATGAGGAAATTGCCGAGATCACCGGAAATTCGGTAGGAGCATTAAAAGCATCATATCACCATGCAGTGAATAAGATCAAGGCAATGTTTAAAAAGGAATTCTTATAACTTTTACCAAATAATTTAAGTTCCCGATTAAACCTTTTGACATTTACAGTATCTAAACAAACAGCAAAGAATATTTAACATGAACAAACATGACGACATATTCGATGAACTGAAGGAGTTGAAAAACAATTCTCAATTCAGCGTTCCCGAGGGTTATTTCGATACCTTCCACGATCGCCTGAAGCAGAGGGTTGAACAAGAGTCATTCACGAAAAGACCTCGCATCATCAGTATGTTAAAACCATGGATGGGCCTGGCTGCCGGCTTTCTTTTGATAGTTGCCGTTTACATCACATTCATTCCAAAAATATCAGATACTAAGACGGCGAAAAACGATACAGAACAAACGAGTATTTTTGATGATGTGATCAATGATCCGATTTTAACACAGCTAAATGAATATGATCTTGTATGTTACCTTACAGGTTGCGATCAAAACAACTCAACGGATGAAGATGTGAATGAAAATGAACCTGATCTTACGGGTTTGACTGCAGAAGACATTGATGATCTTATTTTATTTTAACTTTGCATAAAATCAACCAAGATGAAAAGAATATATTTACTTATTATTTTAGTTTTAATAACGATCCCGTTTTTTGGTCAGAAAACTTACGAGGAAAAACTTAATAATCTGCGATCCCAGAAAGTTGCATTCATAACTCAACGTATCGAGCTGACACCCGATGAGGCTGAAGTATTCTGGCCGATCTACAACGAATTGTCTCAGAAAAAATACGCTTTGAACAAACGACGCAAAGAGATAACTTTTGAATTAAAGAATAACTGGGATAATTATACGGATCAGGAAAAAGAATCCCTGGCTGACGAGTTTGTGGGGTTAAAATTGAAGGATGCTAACCTGGATATTGAGTATCACGAGAAATTTAAAAAAGTTTTAAGTGTTGAACAGGTACTGAGACTTTATCAGTCAGAGATAGCATTTAAGAATTACCTGTTAAACAAAATAAGACATCAGAATACAAAAGGCGGACAACAACGCCCGCCTCATAAAAGATTTGAATAATTCTGATCAACCGTCGGCGTCACTTCTAGTGACACCGATGGTGATATTCTACTCCGCAAACTCTTCAAATCTGCCTTCCTGCAGAAAATTAATACTTGCATCAATCTCTTTGTACATTATCCTGTCCTCCTTAACGAATGTAACCTCTTTACGATATTCTTCAAGGAATGACTCGAGATAGGGAGAGGTCTTTGCCGGACGACGAAACTCCATTGCCTGCGATGCATTAAAAAGCTCGATAGCCAGAACACGTTCTACATTTTCCGCAATTTTCAATGCCTTGGTAGCCGCATTACCTCCCATACTTACATGGTCTTCCTGCTCGTTTGAGGAGGGTATGCTGTCAACCGATGACGGGGTTGCCATCTGCTTGTTCAGGCTGACTATCGATGCGGCAGCATATTGAGGTATCATAAAACCGGAGTTAAGACCCGGATTGGCAACGAGAAATTCCGGCAATCCGCGTTCTCCTGCGATCAGACGATATGTCCTGCGCTCGGAGATACTTCCGATCTCACTCAGCGCAATAGACAGAAAGTCGAGGGCCAGGGCCAACGGTTCTCCATGAAAATTGCCGCCTGAAATTATCATGTCGTCCTCAGGAAAGACAATAGGATTATCGGTAACAGAGTTGATCTCTGTCATCACGACTTTTGAAACATAGTTTATTGCATCTTTAACGGCTCCGTGAACCTGCGGAACACAACGGAAAGAGTAAGGATCCTGTACGTGCTTTTTCGGACGGGTTATCATTTCGCTTCCTTCAAGCAACGCTTTGATATTCTTTGCTGTTTCGATCTGGCCTGTATGAGGACGAATAACATGAAGCTGATGGAAGAACGGCTCTATGCGGCCGTCGAAAGCATCAAGCGAAATAGCGGCAATAATATCGGCATATTTGACCAACCGAAATGCCTTGAGCAGAGTATACACAGCATGAGCGCTCATGAACTGTGTTCCGTTAAGGAGTGCAAGTCCCTCTTTCGCCTCAAGTTTTATCGGTTTCCATCCGTTATCTTTCAACATCCTAGATGCCTCTATTTTTTCTCCTTTGTAATAAACATGACCTTGTCCGAGCAAAGGTAAAAACAGATGCGCAAGGGGGGCAAGATCGCCTGATGCGCCAAGTGATCCCTGTTCAAAAACGATAGGATAAATACCCTTGTTGAAGAATTCGATCAGTCTTTCAACAGTAATTAGCTGAACTCCCGATTTACCAAGGCTTAACGCATGTATCTTGAGCAAGAACATTAGCTTAACAACATCTTTAGGCACCTCACGTCCCACACCACAGGCATGGCTCATAACGAGGTTTTCCTGAAGTTGACTGAGATCTTCTTTCGATATTGAAATATTATGTAAAGCCCCGAATCCGGTATTGATACCGTAAATAGGCTTATCCTCTGTCCTTATCTTTTCGTCAAGGTAATTTTTGCATTTTACGATTAGTTCTTTTGCCTCATCCGACAAGCGCAGTTCATAACCCTCTTCAAGAATGGCCTCTATCTCTTTAAAAGTAAGTTTCTCGGGTGATATATAATGTATCTTATCCATCTTTATAAAATTAAATGTTAACAATCAGATCATTGTCCCTGTTCACAATTCATGAGTCATGTAACAACTAATGTATCATTCAGGGAAAGAATTAACAGGAAGGAGTAACTTCCTTTAGAAGATGGAGAATCTCAGGGGAAACGGATATCCCCTCCCATTGAAAAAATTATCAGATCACTATTTCTAAAAATACGTCCCATATCACAATCCGTTAAAAGCACAATAACGTGATATTTTCATTAATTTTTAATGATACTTATCAACTTTTCCAACGTCACGTTCTGCTGTTCACCTGTTGTCATGTCCTTAAAGTTGATCACGCCCTCATTCATCTCATTCTCACCCACCATTGCTACAAAAGGAACATTCTTTCTGTTGGCATAGGTCATCTGCTTTTTGAGCTTTACGGGGTCAGGATATATCTCTGCGTTGATGCCTGCTTTCCTGATTTCCGACAGTAGTTTCAAACAATGCATCTGTTCTTTATCACCAAAATTGACGAATAGCAACTGAACCGATGCATCAGAATGTTCGGGGAAAAGTCCGAGCTGCTCCATAACATCGAAGATACGGTCGGCGCCGAATGAAATACCGACACCCGAAACATTTTTAAGTCCGAATATTCCCGTCAGGTCGTCGTAACGACCGCCACCGGTGATACTGCCTATCTGAACATCCTTTGCCTTCACTTCGAATATCGCGCCTGTGTAATAGTTAAGTCCCCTGGCAAGGGTCAGATCAAGTTCTGTTTCAAGGTCAAGATCCAGAACCTGCAACATTTCGAATACCTGCTCGAGTTCTTCAACTCCCCTGATCCCGGTTTCGGAATCTTTCAGGACTTCCCTTAGCTTACTTAGCTTTTGGTCGTTATCTCCTTCGAGTAAAATTATCGGTTGTAAAGCATCGATCGCTTTTTTATCCAGCCCTTTTGATTCTAGTTCTGCATTCACATTGTCAAGTCCTATTTTGTCCAGTTTGTCGATAGCCACTGTTATGTCAACTATCTTTTCCGGAGCACCTATCTTTTCTGCTATTCCGGCAAGCACTTTTCTATTGTTAAGTTTCAGAATAACATTAACATTCAGTTCACGGTATACTTCATCCACTATCTGTATCAGCTCAACTTCATTAACCAATGAGTTACTTCCGACAACATCCACGTCGCATTGGTAAAACTCCCGGTAACGCCCTTTTTGCGGACGATCGGCACGCCATACCGGCTGTATCTGATATCGCTTGAAAGGGAATGCTATCTCATTCTGGTGTTGTACTACATAACGGGCAAACGGAACTGTAAGATCATACCGGAGTCCCTTCTCACTTATCTGCAAAGCCACTTTGTCCGAGAGCTTTTCAGAAAGCAGTTGCGAGTCTGCTTTTCTCAGAAAATCGCCGGAGTTAAGTATCTTGAACAAAAGCTTATCGCCTTCTTCACCATATTTTCCCAGTAAAGTAGAAAGGTTCTCCATTGCCGGAGTCTCAATAGGCAGATATCCATACTTTTGAAATACCTTTTTTATAGTGTTGAAAATATAGTTGCGTTTCACCATCACTTCGGGTGAAAAATCTCTTGTTCCTTTCGGTATGCCTGGTTTCTGAGCCATAATTATCGTTCAATATCTTTTTATCAACAAAACAGCTGCAAATTTACCAAAATATTCGTAACCATTTTATGTGAACATTTAAACATATTCATTGTTTCTATGTTTAAAAGTCAATCATGCAATTATTAACTTAAAAACTGACAATATGGACATTACAGACAAAGTATTAATAGCTATGAGCAGTGCAGGCAAACCGCTGAAGGCAGGAGAGATTGCCGAGCTTTCAGGTCTTGATAAAAAAGAGGTTGACAAAGCGATGAAAGTTCTGAAAAAAGAGGAAAAGATCGCTTCTCCCAAAAGATGTTATTGGGAACCAAAAAAATAAAAAATCACAGCCCTCAGAATAGAGATCATTTTCATTTTTGAGGGCTGCTTTTTTCTGTAAAACACACTTACCTTTCTTTTATCCATATTAATCATCATTCTCAATATTTTTGTCAAAGGAGGAAAACTTTTTGCTTTTTTTACGTATAAGCAAATAGTTACCATTTGGATATAATTTTAACAATTTAATAATGGGGAAGACAATCTTAATTGTCGATGACACTTCTGCAATTATTGAATACATAAAAGAGGTACTTTCATCTGTTGATCCCTTTTTCCTGTTCATTACCGCTGGAAGTGGAATTGAAGCTTACAAGTCAGCACTCAAGAATATGCCTGATGTTATAATTATGGACATCGATATTCCTGAGTCAGATGGTCTGGAAACTCTGACCCGGATCAAGCGCCGAAGCGAGATAAAAGATATCCCCGTTATCATCACAACAACAAATACTTCGTATGACAAGATAGAGCCGATAATAGACAGTAAAGCATTTAACTACCTGAAAAAACCCGTCAACAAGCAGGAATTAAAAATAAAGGTCAACAATGCACTGATCCTTTCGCATGCATTGAAGGAACTGAAAAAACAGAAACAAAAACTTATTACCGAGAAACAAAAATCCGAAACGATCTTAAAAGCCCTTTTACCGGAAAAGATCATACATGACATAAAAAAGACAGGTTACTCAATCCCTAAACGTTATCAGGATGTTGTGGTGATTTTTATCGATCTGGTAAGTTTTACAAGCAAAACCAACACCATGTCACCTCACAGGTTGATAAAAGAGCTGAACGAACTCTACTCGGCATACGATGAGATTGTCTCGCATTGCAATTGCTCCCGGATCAAGACAGTGGGTGATGCCTACATAGCCACCTGCGGTCTTCCTTCCGAAAATAAAAATGCTATTCATGATGCTGCAAAAATAGCCCTTGACATACGTAATTACATCATTAACCGGAACATGTCTAATCCTATAAAATGGAAGGTCCGGATCGGCATGTATCATGGCGATGTCATTGGTTCACTGGTAAGCTTGTCAAACTACACATTCGATATTTTCGGGAACACCGTGAACATGGCTGCTCGCTATCAGTCTATATGCGACCCGATGCAGATAAACATCCCGGAAAGCATGATGAAAGTGTTGAAAGCAAAATATCACATTATCGAACGGTCACCGCGCAACGTAAAAGGACAAGGGATAATGCCAATGTACTATCTGCACAATCCTCTTCCAAAGGTCAACATCCCGAAAAAAGAAGATGTTTTTATCACGAACAAGCTTGCTTTGATGTACTGATATCAAAACAGCTGGTCGATCTGCCAATCGAAACAAAAGAGAAAGGCCTCTTATCTCCTGTACCAAATACAAAAGACAAACCAAACGAAACCACTTCACTTATTTTACAAGTTTACGGTATTTTATTCTGTGGGGAGTTATGTCACCAAAGCGCTTCTTTTTATGCTCCTCGTATTCGGAGAATGAACCCTCATAAAAATAAACAGAAGAGTCTCCCTCAAAAGCAAGAATATGAGTTGCAACCCTGTCGAGAAACCAACGATCGTGAGAAATGACCACGGCACATCCTGCAAAATCCTCGAGACCTTCCTCGAGAGCACGAAGAGTATTAACATCAATGTCGTTAGTCGGTTCATCAAGCAAAAGTACATTGGCCTCTTCTTTCAATGTTAATGCAAGATGCAGCCTGTTACGTTCACCGCCTGAAAGAACACCGCACTTCTTCTCCTGATCGGCACCGGTAAAGTTGAAGCGTCCGAGATAGGCACGGGCATTTATCTCTTTATTTCCCATTTTAATGAAATCGACACCTCCTGAAACAACCTCGTAAACACTTTTTTCGGGATCAATGGCTGTATGTGTCTGATCGACATATCCTATCTTCACTGTCTCGCCTACTTCAAACTCACCTTTATCAGGGGTTTCCATTCCCATGATAAGGCGGAACAATGTTGTTTTTCCTGCACCGTTCGGACCTATAACACCAACTATTCCGTTAGGCGGCAGAACGAAGTTAAGATCGTCGAACAATAACCGTTCTCCATATCCTTTTGCCACATCTTTTGCCATAATGACCTTCTCGCCGAGGCGTGGTCCGTTTGGAATGAATATCTCGAGTCGGCCCTCTTTCTCTTTAACATCTTCTTTCAACAATTTGTCGTATGATGACAAACGTGCTTTCGATTTTGCATGCCGTGCTTTAGGAGCCATGCGTACCCACTCAAGTTCCCGTTCAAGTGTTTTGCGGCGTTTTGATGCCTGCTTCTCTTCCATTGCCATACGCTTGGTCTTCTGCTCAAGCCACGATGAGTAATTACCCTTCCAGGGGATACCTTCACCTCTGTCGAGTTCAAGGATCCAGCCTGCAACATTATCAAGAAAATACCTGTCGTGAGTGATGGCTATGACCGTACCCTTGTACTGTTGCAAATGTTGTTCAAGCCACATGACCGACTCGGCATCAAGGTGGTTTGTTGGTTCGTCAAGAAGAAGGATATCGGGTTCTTTCAGCAACAGGCGACATAAAGCCACACGACGCTTTTCT
>JAOZOF010000017.1:0-4036 GCA_029933425.1 Marinilabiliaceae bacterium | reverse complement strand
AAGGATATCGGGTTCTTTCAGCAACAGGCGACATAAAGCCACACGACGCTTTTCTCCTCCCGACAGTACAGCTATCTTCTGATCTTCAGGTGGACAACGAAGTGCATCCATTGCCCTTTCAAGCTTTGTGTCAAGGTTCCAGGCATCGTACTGGTCTATCTTCTCCTGAAGCTTTGCCTGTTCATCCATCAGCTCCTGCATTTTATCAGGATCTTCCAATACATCAGGATCACCGAAACGAAGATTTATATCTTCATATTTCTTCAGAACATCAACAACTTCCTGCACTCCTTCTTCCACAACCTCACGAACCGTTTTGTTGTCGTCAAGCTGAGGCTCCTGCTCAAGATATCCAATTGTATAACCCGGAGAGAAAACCACTTGTCCCTGATAGTTCTTTTCAACACCCGCAATTATCTTCAGCAGCGTTGATTTACCAGAACCGTTAAGACCAATGATGCCTATTTTTGCCCCGTAAAAGAATGAGAGATAGATATTGTTCAATACTTTCTTCTGGGGAGGATAAACTTTACTTACCTCCACCATACTGAATATTACTTTTTTATCGTCAGCCATTTTAATTGTTCATTTTTAATACGGGGATAAAG
The DNA here is from genome assembly GCA_029933425.1 of Marinilabiliaceae bacterium. Classification (GTDB taxonomy): domain Bacteria; phylum Bacteroidota; class Bacteroidia; order Bacteroidales; family Marinilabiliaceae; genus JAADEM01. Next base: position 3,428 of record JAOZOF010000017.1, on the reverse strand, counting down.
TTACGGCTTTCGGGGCTATTAGGATTAATGTCCTGCCATTTTTTTCAGGTCTTTTTCAAGTAAGTAATCTCTTTTTTTGGGAGTGACCATGTGATAGTCAAAATAGTATAGCTGTGCATCGGCTGCTCCCATTACGAACTTATAGCATCGTGCTTTATATCTTGTTCCTTCCGGTCCTACCTTATGCAAAAAGACGACATCAGGGTTTTTACTTTCAATAGCTTCCATAACTTCATCACGCGAGACTATCTTTACGTCGTACGGATACACCTTTTGTATCTTTTTTTGTGTATTCACACTAGGTTCAAGGTCATCTGCAACCAGATACAATGTTTTATCCTTCAGACTCTTGACATTTTTGTTGTAATATTTGAACACATTTGCTTTTATCAGCTCAGGATGTGCGGTCATCAGTTTCACATGATTCTGAATAAATGTAATGAATGCATCCATTTTGTAGGTATAACTGTCATTTTCCACTCTTAAATAAGATAAAGGAATGGAGCACAGGTCAGGCATATCCCTGACATCCGTATTCTCTTTTCCCCGGAGCAGACTTAAAAAGTTATATCTTGCCTTTGTTTTATCTTTATCGAAAGTTACTACGGTAGTAAGCAGGAACGAGTAACCGGGATTTCCTTTCATATCTTCAAATTCCTGCTCTGTTATGAATTCGTAGTCAGAAATATTCCAGTGTTTCAGTATCACATCCTTTATCTTGAAATTATAATCACTCATTGGGCTGGGGTCCATTACAACCAATGTTTTTGAATTATAAAAAGAGTCATAATCCGCCTTTGTAGGAAGATGCTCCTGACCTTTGATCAGAATAACCGACCAAGCCATTAAAACCGAAACAAGAAAACCTCTTCTCATCACTAAATAATTTAAATCGTTAAAAAATTACATTCCATACATTTTTTTAACTAAAAACCATAACATTTTTAATCTGTTACGTATACTGTAAAACAGGCATAAAGTTATCTAAAATATTATTTTTAGATTATTTTTGTATATATTTAGATTCAGGAAGGGCTTTTAAATATTGATTAAATGAGAATTATAAATAAATTTCTGTCACTGTTCATTCAGGAACAGGAAACGAAACTGGAGATAGAGGCGCGGCATAACTTTTTATTAACTAACCTTGTTGATTTTTTTCTATTCCTGGTTGTTATTTCAGAAGGAGTTTATGCTCTTTTTTCAGATAAGATATTCTATGCACTGCCTCTGTTACTTTTCAGTCTGGGATTCTTTATCATATTTTTGTATGTGAACAGATCGCTGAAATCATCTTCTTCATACAAAACAACCAATCTGAGTTTTATCATTCTGACAATTACATATCTTATCCTTTTCGGGAACAAGGAGCATATAAATTATATATGGATAGGAGTGATACCGTTTGTTTCCATCAACCTTTTTAATCTGAACAAAGGTACTCTGATCAGTTTTGGTTTTATTGCATTTCTGATCCTCGATTTTTTCCTTATTTCAAAATTTGTTCCTTTGGCAACAAAATATACAACAATAGAGGCTGTTATCCTCATTGTTTATTTCCTGTTTGCAACTTTCACTTCCTATACATTAAGCTTTATTTCTACTGAAATAATCCTGAATAAAGAGAAACAGATGCTCGATTCAAAGAACCTGAGCAAATCGCAGGAAGAACTAATCTCAAAACTATCACATCAGATACGTACTCCGCTGAGTAACATTACCGGTATAATTGATATCCTTGAAAAAACAACACTGAATGATGACCAGCGCGATTACATTAACACTATTCATGCCTCTGCAAACAACCTTGTAAATGTTGTTAATTCACTGGTAGCCACCACTACTACAAATTTCAACCAGGTTCCTGCCGAGGAGATAAACTTTAACCTGTACTCTACGCTGAACAATACGGTTCACCTTTTTCAGGATGACCAGGAAAAAAAGAGTTTCAGCATATCGCTTGGTGCTGATGTCCCAACAAATGTGATAGGCAACAGCATAAAGATAAAACAGATATTACTGAATCTGCTGAACAGCATTCTTAAATACAACACTTCTGAAACAAAGGAGGTAAATATTGAAGTAAAGCAACAGGAAACACTGCCGGGATTCATTACTTTGACATTCATTATTACGTCAAACACTGTTATTTCGCTTCCTAAAGATTACAAAGACAATGAACTATCGTTGTATGATACCGATGTGCTTAGACTGGACACTTCAAAATATGTCAATCTCCTCGACCTTCGTCTAACCCAAAGACTTATTGAACTTGACGGAAACAGGCTTCTTATCTATCCTACATCGGAAAGCACAAGAATTGAGTTCACGGCCAAGTTCAAGGAAAATCAGAAAAGTAGATCTATCAATAACATAAAAGAATCGCAAAAACAGGCTGAAAGCTTCTTTAAAGACAGTGTTGACATTGATGATGCTAACATTTTACTTGTTGAGGATAACTTTAGCAATCAACAGATAATCATTCTATACCTGAAAAATGAGGTTAAAAAAATAGATGTAGCCTTTAACGGTAAAGAAGCTCTTGACAAGTTTGGGAAAACAAAATACGACCTTATTCTGATGGATATCCAGATGCCGATAATGGATGGTTTTAAGGCTACACGAAAAATAAGAGAGGTAGAAAAAAGCACCAATACTCATACTCCGATTATTGCGGTCACTGCAAATGCATTTCCCGAGGATAAGGAAAAATGTCTTGCATCCGGTATGGACGACTACATCAGTAAACCATTCCAGCCTGAGGATCTAATAAGAAAGATAAAAAAGAATCTTTCTTAACCCTTGAACTTCTTTCCTGATGGGGCACGAAAACTTATTGTGCGAAGGAGCGATCGTTGTTTTTTAAAGTAGAATCCCTTTCCTTATCTTATCAGATCTTGCTTAAACATTGCAATTTAGCCATGCTGACACAACAAGACCTTCAGCAAAATACGATTGCTAACCAATCTTGGCAAGACCTTATACATAAAAATCGTTGAACTCATCCTGATGTACATTGGTCTGCTTGGTCAATCGGACAGGTATGAGGGTTAACACTCCTGAGATTCCTTGGGACAGACTGGGTTTCACTGTTGACGAAACCCTGCATATATATTCATAAAAAAAGAGCGGGCAACCTGAAGCCGCCCGCTCTGAAGAATTTATAAAATTCCTTTTACGGAATCCTAATTTGTAACTGTAATCTTGCCTGTTGCAACACTGTCGCCGGCACGAACCTCAATTATGTAAATACCATGACTTTCCGGCAAACTTATGGTTGTTTTTACATCGGTAAGTTTCATCTCCTTGATCAGGCTTCCGAGAGCATTGTAAATCCGGATAATTCCTTTATTGCCTGCCTTCATCAGCATCTCATCAGAAACCCGTACTATACCTTTGTTCTTGTAGCCATAAATTTGGATGTTGTC
>JAOZOF010000121.1 GCA_029933425.1 Marinilabiliaceae bacterium | reverse complement strand
TCAAACCACCCTCTCAAGTTCGCTACCTTTGCTCACATACCACAAATATCCTTCTACTTTTTTGTATCCGGCATCCATTTGCTTTATCAGATCGACATAATGCATTACCTGCCTGTTGTACTTAGCATTCTTTAACTGACCGAACTTGTAATCTATGACAATGACCTTATCGTCACCTATCAATACCCTGTCAGGCCGTGATGTTCCCGACTGTTGAAGTATAGAAGCCTCATTCAGCACTTTATACCTGTCGCTGAACCACTCCCTGAAAGGATCTTCAGATAGCAATTCCTCTATCTTTGTTTTAAGTTTATCCCTGTTTTCCGATAAGAGTTTTCCTTCGAATATCAAGGAATCGATCGCAGCTTCCACATCACCGGCAGTCTTTATCTTCTCAAAAAGAAGATGCATGATCCTGCCATGCACGCGATAATCCTCCAGAATGTCGGTCTGCATTGCATTGCTGTCACTGTGTATCCTGATCCTGCTGCCCAAAGGTATGGTCTTGAAAGGTCCGACAGGTATCGCACCTATCCTCTCTGTCGCTTTTTCTTTCACAGGAATCTCACCGTATTTTAATGAAAGTGCCTCATCATCCCATTCAAAATTATCCGCATTGATCTGCTCCTCATTTCGAAGATCCGCCTCCCTGATACTCTTTATCAAAAGGTCTGAAATAGTCATCAACGCATCCGGTTTGCTCTTTATCTCCTTCTTCATACCTATGGTTATCAGGGCTTCCCTTGCACGTGTGAACGCCACGTACAGAATGTTCAGATTATCGACAAACTGCAAAAGCCGCTCGTTGATGAACTGCGCATAAAATCGTGTATGTATCAGCTTATTGGTATAACCCACCGGAACAAGATCAAGGTCGTTAAAAGGTTTAGTATCGGGTTTGCACCAGATAAGACTGTCAGAGCTTTTACGGTCAAGGTCCCAGTGACAGAAAGGAATTATCACAGCCTTGAACTCAAGTCCCTTTGATTTATGAACCGTCATTATCTTTATTGCATTTTGCTCCTCGGGAATGGCAATTGCGGTGGTCCTTCCCTTATCGTCCCACCACTCAATAAAATCGGCAAGATTGACGGACTGATCGGTAACAAAATCATGAACCCTGTTCAGCAGTTCTCTCAGGTACGGCGACTGATCTTCCCTAAGCCATTCCGGCAGATCTCTGACCAGTATCTCCGTCATCTCAAAAAGAGGTTTTCCCTTAAGTTCAAGCAAAGGATCAAACAATTCCTCATATTTTCCCGGATCATCCTGAATCAGTAATCCGGCACTCAAATCTTCAGTATCAAACAACTCCTTCTCTTTCTGATACTCATCATACATTTGAATGTCAGCTCTCAGAATTTCATTCTCAGGAGTATTGATGAACTTTAATCTTGAAATTACCGACATTACCGCAGGGGAACTTTCAAGCACAAGGGTCTCATCAGAGATCACCGGATACCTATTACCTGCATTGCCCAACAGATATTCCGAGACCTTCTGTCCTTCATCCTTTTTTCGTACGAGGATACAAATATCCCTGTATTCATATCCCGCATTAAGCAGTTTGTCGATCTTCTCCTGCAGTAAAGGAAACGCTTCCTCTTCATATTCTGTCTTAATGCCGGTCTTAATGAATTTCATCTCCACAAACCCGCCTTTGCCTTTTCCTTTCTCCGAAACGTTCTGTTTTACATCATCATAGGCATTGGTTATGAGACCGGCAAGTTCAGGGTCAAACTCTATATCCGGATTCTCCTTCAGAACAGAATCCATGAAACCGGATTGCAAAGTTTTTGCACTTTTATCGAATATGAAATTATTGAACTCAACTATCCTTTCAAAACTCCTCCAATTGAAATCCAGTTTCTCGGTTTCCGACCCCTGATCTTTAACTTCGCTCTCGATATACTTGCCCAGAAGCTGCCAGTCAGAATTCCTCCATCTGTATATCGATTGCTTTACATCGCCAACTACCAGTGATCTGTTACCTTCACTCAGACTGTTAATTACCAAAGGTTTGAAATTGGCCCACTGCAGATCGGAAGTATCCTGAAACTCATCTATCATGTAGTGAAGATACCTCGTTCCTGTTTTTTCGTAAATGAACGGGGTATCATTGTTGTCGATTATCTTATTCAATAACTGATTTGCATCCGACAGAAGGAAAAGATTCTGTTCCCGTGAAAGGTTTTTCACCATTTGAGATATATCCACAAGAACCCCGAGAGACGGAATATTTCGTAATATTTCTGTTGCCGTAAAATAATTCTCCTTACCTGTGTGATAAAAACTGACAAGATCTTCCAAATGCCGCTGCAAACCTGAATTATAACAACTGATAATATCATCTTTCCTTTTGTTTGTCTTTGCATATAATTCTTCCGGGCCTTTTATCTTTTCTATCCTTTCCATGCCATTGAGGATATCTACACCCAAATTATCGCTGTTAATAATTTTGTTCAGGACATTCATCGGTGAACGCGTCACTCCTTTCAGATCAGTGATATCAAGTCCGCAGTCCGCAAGATGTTTCAGAACCTTCCCGGCCAGTAATTTTATATTTCCCTCAAAATCTTCAATGATCATCCTGAGGGAATCCCTGTACCGGTCAAGAAAAGCTTTATCGCTGATCTTTTCAACCATAACATCTTCAAGTCTCTGAAACTCCTCTTTGAAAATCTCTTTCCCGAGAAGGTTCATCTCCCTCGTGATCCTCCAGTCACCTTTTTCCTGAAGCTTACTGAAAGTCTGGCTGAGTATCCATCTTCGCAGCTCTTCCCTGCCGTTTATGTCAAGTTCTTTGAACATCGTATCTATCGCCTCGTTCAACACCGATTCATTGTCAAGTTCAATACGAAAATTTGTAGGCAACCCTGCTTCAAAAGCAAAAGAACGTATAACTTTCTGAAAAAAACTGTCGATCGTTTCAATGTTGAAATGGGAAAAATCATTTAGGATGAAAGTAAGTATCCTGCGGGCCTGCTTCCTGACTCCTTCATCATCTTTTCCGGTCAGCTCCTTCAATTCTTTCATGAATTCCGGATCGTCATCCTTTGTCAGCGAATAGAGGTAATTAATGATACGTGTTTTCATTTCGGCCGTAGCCTTGTTAGTGAACGTTACAGCCAGAATGTATTTGTAGTTGAACGTTTCGCGGAACAGGAGCATCAGAAATTCTTTGGCCAGTGTGTAAGTTTTCCCCGAACCTGCTGATGCTTTATATATTTTGAGTTTCGACATATCTTGTTGTTTCTCCAAAATTAAAAAAAAGCCGCAAAATGCGGCTTAATTTTCCATTAATGTTATCCCGGAACCTTTCACATCATGATCCGGAATTAAAGTTAAAAAACTAAACTTTAATTAAAATATCAATTCAATTCTTTCTCTGTTATGAACCCCTCTGAAACAACGGTCATTTTAATGTTTTGCCTGTTTACGACCTGCGATTTCAGCAAGATTGCAGGAACAAGTTTCTTCCCGTTGAAAACCGTAATGTTCATGTTTGAAGGAGCCTTTCCGTCAGCGATCTTAACGGCCGCATTTATGGTTGCATAAACAAGTGACTCGATCGGTTTGTAAATAGTAATGGTCTGAACTCCCGCAACAATGTTCCTGATAGCGTTCACATCGGCATCCTGACCTGCCACCAGAACCTTACCGTCAAGATTGTATTCCTTAAGGGCCATTATTGCTCCCGTTGCCAATGCATCGTTCCCTGCAAGTATTGCATCAACTGTTCCTCCTCCATCCAGGAATTTTTTCATTATCTGATAACTTTCATCCGGCAGCCAGAAATCGGTAAAATCATCTATCACAACTTTAATATCACCCCGGTCGATCAACGGCTGTAAAACGTTCAACCACCCAAGATGTAAAAGAAATGCATTGTTATCGGTAGTTGGTCCTGTAATAAGGGCATAATTTCCTACGGGCGATATCTTTGAAAGATAATCCGCCTGCAACTCTCCGATATTTATGTTGTCGGTTGAAACATAATAATCGACATTACTGTTCTTTATCAGCCTGTCATACGAAATAACAGGGATATTGGCAGCATGGGCTTTTTTCACTATTTCACCGGACTTGACCAGATCGCAGGGAATTACAACCAAAACATCCACCCCGCTATTAATCAACTCTTCTGCCTGTTTAAGCTGTACATCAGGCTTACTGTCGGCAACTTTTATGATAGCCTCAGCTTTCAGATCTTTAGCAGTCTTCTCAAACAATTCCCTATCCTTTTTCCATCTTTCAAGAGAAGTATTATCCATTAAAATACCTATTTTTGTTTTTGAATGACATCCCGTAAAAAGGGTTATAACAAAAAGAAAAGGAATAACAAAAAGAAAATAATTACGTTTCATGGCAAGCAATTTTGAGAGGTTAGTACTTTTCAACGATTTAAATTACAAAATTGAACGGATAAAGTAAAGTTAAGTAGAAATTTATTTATGTTTTTAGTCAATTTAAAATGATTTATCACTTAAAAAACACAATGTGATCAAGAAAAAACTAAATTGATAAAGACTTACACATAATATAACGGTTTAAACATGATAGTAAACGGAGAACATTACAAAACAGTTTGGTATGATCCTGATACCAATATTGTATACATGATAGATCAGACAAAATTGCCTTTCTCGTTCGAAATAGTTGAACTGAAGAATTACAGGGAGACGGCCCATGCCATTAAGACAATGATAGTAAGAGGTGCAGGCGCCATTGGTGCCGCAGCAGGTTATGCCATGGCTCAGGCTTTCGTTGAGAACGATGAGGTAGCATTTGTACAAAAAGCCAAAGAGGTGATATCAGGTACGCGTCCCACCGCTGTAAACCTGTTCTACGCTGTCGATAAAGTATTTAATGCAGGAAGAATTTCTGTAAGTGAAGCAGTGAAAGCCTCTTTTGAGGTGGCAGAAGAGGACGAGAAAAACAGTAAACTTATAGGTGAATTCGGGAATGAGGTCATAAAAAAAGGTGACAGGATACTGACCCATTGCAATGCAGGCTGGCTTGCCTTTGTTGATTACGGCACTGCTCTTTCGCCTGTTTACACTGCCGCCGAAGATGGTAAAAACCCTTTTGTCTTTGTTGATGAGACCCGTCCGCGAAGTCAGGGGGCAAGACTTACAGCATGGGAACTCTTTCATGCAGGTATCGATCATCGTATCATAGCCGACAATGCAGCTGCATTTTACATGAATAAAGGAGATATCGATATGGTCATTGTCGGCGCTGACAGAATAGCTGCCAACGGTGACGTCGCAAACAAGATAGGAACATTGGGCAGGGCGATCATTGCATCACATTTCGGCATTCCCTTTTATGTTGCCGCTCCGTCAAGTACTTTCGATAACGATTGTGTTTCGGGTGCTGCAATCCCTATTGAAGAGCGCTCGGAAGATGAACTTCTTTATCACACAGGCCCCACCCGTGACGGCATAATGACCGAGATAAGACTGGCATCACCCGGCTCTAAAGGGCTGAACCCTGCTTTTGATGTTACCCCTGCCTCATTGATCACAGGAATAATCACCGAAAAAGGAATATTCAAACCCGGAGAGTTGCAGGAAAAGTTACGGACAACATAATACATTTGATGAAACCTTAAAAATATTACACCTGCAGCTTTTGAATTATAAATATTAATCCTATTTTTGTGACGAATTATAAACAAAAACCTCACTTTTTATAATGATCGAGCTTGTTAACATATTAACATCTACAACTACAACAACAACCCCTTAGGGGGTCATGATCATTATATATACACAAATCGTCATTGATATACCTTGAATCAAACCAAAGGTTATTCTGAATCCGGCAAGATACGGGTTTTAAATCCGGTAATTTTATTGATCTTTGCTGTAGTTTTAAATAACTGAAATCACATCATTAAACTGAACACATGAGAGTTTTAAAATTTGGCGGCTCATCTATGGGTACAGCCGACAGCATAAAAAGGGTAAAAAACATAATCTCAAATATAGACGAACAGATACATGTGGTTGTGTCCGCACTGGGCGGCACCACTGATATGCTGATAAATGCCGCAAAAAAGGCTTCGAATGGAGAAGAGTACAGTGATCTGATCACAAAGCTTTACGACAGGCACGTAGATGTTGCGAACGAGATCAGACCCGGCCTCATCGAAAATATCAAAGAGGATTTTGATGAAAAATTTTCAGCTCTGTTAAGTCTGTTGAAAGGTATTTCTCTTACGTGTGAGCTGAGCATCCGAAGTCTTGACATAGTCACAGGTTTTGGGGAACAGCTGTCAGCCTGTTTTCTTCATTCCATTGTTGAAGGCTCAGTACTTTTCGACAGCCGGGATTACATAAAAACAGTAAAGGTCGGTGATAAGAACAGAGCTGACCTGGAAGTAACTGAAAAGCTACTTAAAGAAGCTCAGGCAAAAGCAGGCAGGATAAATATCTGGCCGGGCTTCATTTCGCGTGACGTGAACGGTGACGATACGACACTGGGGCGTGGAGGTTCTGATTTTACTGCAGCGATACTGGCAGCTGCTCTGGATGCTTCCATTCTTGAAATATGGACTGATGTCGACGGATTCATGTCAGGCGACCCGCGTGTGATTAAGCGTGCTTACTCAATCTCTCATCTTACTTATGCCGAGGCTTTGGAGTTATCGCATTTTGGCGCAAAGGTGATCTATCCTCCTACGATAATTCCTGTTTTGCAAAAAGACATTCCGGTACTGATAAAAAACACTTTCAATCCCGAATTCCCGGGAACTCTGATCGATAACAACAGTAGTAACGGAAATACTAATATCAAAGGAGTGTCAAGCATCCGCAACATCGCGCTTATTACACTTCAGGGAACAGGCATGGTGGGAATAACAGGTATCTCGATGCGCTTCTTCAGTGCATTGGCACAACAGAACATAAATGTGGTACTCATCTCTCAGGCATCATCCGAGAACAGTATTACCGTTGCCGTGGAAGCTGACGATGCAGAGGAAGCAGCAAAAGCACTGGAATATGAGTTCGAGCGTGAGATAAGCTACAAGCACATCAACAGCATTTTTGTGGAAAAAGATATGGCCATTGTAGCCATTGTGGGTGAAAGGATGAAACATACATCAGGTGTTGCCGGACGATTGTTCAGAAGTATCGGGGCGAACGGTATCAACCTGTTTGCAATAGCTCAGGGAGCTTCGGAGCTGAACATCTCTTTCGTGATCAAGGATAATAACCTGAGAAAGGCTCTGAATGTAATTCACGAAGCATTCTTCCTGATAAATTATCAGGTACTTAACATCTACCTTACAGGAGTAGGCACTGTAGGAGCAAACTTGCTACAAAAGATCGAATCACACTCGAAAAAACTCAGGGAACAGGAAAGGGTCGAACTGCGGCTTGTTGGTGTTTCAAACTCCCGGAAGATGGTCATTGACACTGAAGGTATAACTCCCGGGAAATCAGTGGAAATGCTTTCACAAGGTGATGATTCCTGTCCCGCATGTTTTTCTGACAAGATAATCGAAAATAACCTTGCAAACAGTGTCTTCGTCGACTGTACCGCAAGTGAGGATGTTTCAGGTGTTTACAAGAAACTGCTGAGTTCGAACGTTTCGGTAGTCACTGCTAACAAAATTGCAAGTTCGTCATCGTACGATATTTATCAGGAGCTCAAAACCATAGCGCGTCAGAACGGTATTAAATATCTTTTCGAAACAAATGTAGGCGCCGGACTTCCTATAATTTCAACCATAAACAACCTCGTTAACAGCGGCGACAAGATCATTAAAATGAAAGCTGTACTGTCGGGAACGCTGAACTACATCGTAAATGAGCTGAGTACTGACAAGCCCCTGTCGGCAGTTATCAAAGAGGCAATGGAAAAAGGCTACAGTGAGCCTGATCCAAGGATCGACCTCAGCGGTATGGATGTGGTAAGAAAGATACTTATACTTGCCAGGGAATCGGGCTTTAAGGTGGAACAGAAAGACATTGTAAAAACAGGTTTCATTCCAGAAGAATACATGGAAGCCGGCAGTGTGGATGAGTTCCTGGAGAAAGTAAAAGGCCTTGATGCATCTTTCGAGGAACAACGTCAGAGACTTGAAAAAGAAAACAAACGCCTGAGATATGTTGCTTCGTTTGAAGACGGCATTGCAAAAACAGGCTTTGAAGAGGTGACTGCCGACAACCCTCTGTACAATCTTGAAGGAAGCAATAACATGCTTTTGGTATGGAGTGAGTATTACAAAGAACATCCTTTGGTGATAAAAGGTTACGGAGCAGGAGCCGACGTGACCGCTGCCGGAGTCTTCGCCGATATCATCAGAGTGGTTAATGTGTGATCACAGCTCAAGGTTTGAAGCAGGAAGGGTTAAAAACCCTTAAGGAGTAGAAATATATAAAGAAATGAAACATCCATGGCTAATAAATTAGACACACACTGGCGAGATGATTATATTGTGCATTATTCACGCAATACAAAGCAAAATAAAACTCTGTGCCTTTGTGCCCGCCTGACCGTCGGGCAGGTCTCTGTGTTAGTCATTTAACAAAATATAAACAATGAAAAAAATAGTGATACTTGCTGACGGATCGGCAGACGAACCCATAAAAAAACTTGGTAACAAAACCCCTCTGATGGTTGCTCATACCCCAAATGTCGACAGACTTTGCCGTATGGGATCAACGGGTCTGTTGCAGGCTGTTCCTGAGTCATTAGAACCCGGAAGTGAGGTGGCAAATATGACCATCATGGGTTATGACGCCGAGACCTATTACCGTGGTCGTGGTGTTTTGGAAGCAGCAGCTCTCGGGATCAACATTGATGATAATGATCTGGTAATGCGCTGCAATCTGATAACCACAGAAGGAGACATTCTGGTAAATCACTCAGCAGGTCATATTTCCACGGAAGAAGCCGATGAACTGATAAAAACATTGAACGGAGAATTGGGCAATGAAAATATAAAGTTTTACACCGGTGTTAGTTACCGCCACGTTCTGGTAATAAAAGATGCTGGCAAAGAACTGCCTGAGTGCACTCCCCCTCACAACGTGCCGGGAGAGGAATTCGGCAAATATCTTCCCTATGGTGATGGCGAGATCGTTAGCAAACTGAAGGACATCATTCTTCGCTCAAGGGAGATCCTGAATAAACATCCGGTAAACGAGGAACGCAGAAAAAATGGGAAGGCCGTTGCAAACATGGCATGGCCATGGTCACCGGGACACAAACCCGAAATGCCCACTCTGAAAGAGTTGTACGGTATTGAATCGGGAGCCGTGATATCTGCTGTTGATCTGATTCACGGTCTTGCAAGATTTGCAGGAATGGCATCCATCCATGTAGAAGGAGCCACAGGCCTGTACGATACCAATTACAAAGGAAAAGCGGAAGCTGCAATTGAAGGATTAAAAAAATATGATTACGTGTACCTGCACATCGAAGCGCCTGACGAAGCAGGTCATGAGGGTGATGCTGAACTAAAAATAAGGACCATTGAGGATATCGACAAACATGTGGTCAGACCTGTCCTCGATCATGTTCTGAACAGCGATGAACCGGTTGCCGTGGCATTCCTGCCCGATCATCCCACACCATGCGATAAACGTACACACACAAGAACTCCCGTGCCGTTCATCATCTACAAACCCGGAACGAAACCTGACGGTGTGAACGAATACAATGAAGAAACGGTCAAAGAAGGCAGTTACGGCTCAATTTACGGAACTGAGTTCATGAAATTACTGGTAG
>JAOZOF010000418.1 GCA_029933425.1 Marinilabiliaceae bacterium | reverse complement strand
AGCGAACTACATGCATTGATGTGATTATTTAGAGGTGCAGCGCACCGAAATATCAGAAGCCAAGACAGGTTAATTTATCAATTACTCGATTACTCAAATCATCAGTTCCTCATTCAGAGTAGTTAAGTATTAATGTTTATGTATCAAAAATCACGAAAGCAAACATTTGTATTAAAGGTATTTTTGGAGTTGTTAAGACCGGGAAGTTGTGTTTATGAGGTAAAAGATTTTTTTATTCAAAAATATGAACTAACCGGAAGCGTAACTGTTATTAAAACAAAAGATTAAGATTGAAACACAATAAACCACAGATATGATTTCAGTAAGATCAACAAAAGTATTGCTTGCATTGTTGTTTGCAGCAATTCAAACAGGTATGATGGCCCAGGATTGGCCGATGTATCAAAACGACAACCAGAGAAGCGGTATTACCGACATGAAGCTTTCGGATAACCTTAATCTGAAATGGGAGTATCAGGCCAAAGAGGCTCCCGATCCTGCATGGCCGGATCCTGCAAAGACAGACTTCTGGCATCGCGAGGCTAACCTTAAACCCCGTGTGATCTACGACAGAGCTTATCATATTGTGAGTGCCGGCGACAAGGTGTATTTTGGTTCTTCGGCCAATGACAAGGTTTACTGTCTTGATGCCAAAACAGGAGAAGAGGTTTGGTCGTATTTTACAGGCGGCCCGGTGCGTCTTGCACCGACCTGGTTTGAAGGTAAAGTGTATTTCGGCTCCGATGACGGTGTTGTTTACTGTTTGAATGCCGATAACGGTGAGTTGGTTTGGAAGATCAACACTGCCGAAGGCAAGCGTTACCTGCCTGGTAATGAACGTATGATCTCGATATCTCCCATCAGAACAGGAGTGTTGATCGCTGACAATATTGCGTATTTTGCATCGGGAATGTTCCCCAACGAGGGGGTTGACCTGTATGCCGTTAATGCTCTTTCCGGTGAGATCATCTGGAAGAAGCCCATCAGTGTTTCTCCGCAGGGGTACATGCTTGCATCAAAAGATAACCTATACCTGCCCACAGGACGTACACAGCCAACCGTATTCTCACGAAAGGACGGAAGTTATGTGGGACAATTCGAGGACGGTAACGGAGGTACTTATGCTTTGCTGGTAAACGATGAGATAATTTTCGGGGCAGGCGATGAAGGCCAGCTCAACAACTATCCTTCGTGCAGTATCAAAGAGGATGATGAGATAGCTACATTCCTCGGGTTGCAGTTGATAGTTAAGGACGGGATATCTTATCTCAGATCGGATAAGGAGCTCTCGGCGATCAAACGTGAAAAATATATCTCGGATTACAAGGATTGGGAAGAGGTTGAAGAGAGAAGGCGGGACCTTACCCACGATCTGTGGGATATGCGAGAGAAAAGGAAAAAAGCTTCTCCTTTTGAAATTGATAACATCGATACACGTATCGCAGAGTTGATCGACCAGATCAATGCCTATGATGATAAAAGGCAGAGGATCGAATCCGGCGGTCTGCTATGGAAAACACCAATCGGACAGTCCTATTCAATGATACTTACAGGTAATGATATAGTGCTTGGCGGAAACGGTAAGATCGATATTTACAACTCGGAAACAGGCGAAAAGATAATGACCCGTAAGGTTGACGGTATCGTTTACAGTCTTGCTGCTGCAAACGGAAATCTGCTGGTAAGTACCGATAAAGGTATCATTTACAGCTTTTCGTCCAAAAAGGTTAAAAAGCCGGAGATACACAAACCTGTTTTTGTTGAGAACCCTTACAAGAACGATGTCAATGCACAGCTTTATACCGATGTGGCAAAACGTATCCTTAAAAATACCGGAATTGAAAAGGGATACTGTCTTGTAGTTGGCGATGAGACAGGTCATTTGACTTACGAACTTGCAATGCAGCAGCCGGATCTGAAAATTATCGGTATTGAGCCTAACTCAGAAAAGGTGGAAAAATCACGCCGCCTGCTTGATGAGGCAGGATTGTATGGTCAGCGTGTTTCAGTGATTAATGCAGACCTGAAAAAATTGCCGTTGAACAAATATTTTGCTAATCTCATTGTTTCCGATAAGCTGATGATGTCGGGAGAGCTGGAAACACCGGCTGATGAGATATATCGTGTTTTGAAGCCATACGGAGGAATCGCATATCTTGGCGTCGAGAAAGGCAACAAGCAGTTTGTTAAGCAGTGGACTGAAAAGTCGAAAGAGCACTGGACTGATGCTGACGGCTGGGCGATGATCGAGCGGGGTGTAATTCCGGGATCCGGCGAGTGGACACACCTTTATGCTGAGCCCGGTAATACCGCATGCAGCAACGACTCTATCGAAGGGCCGTTCCAGATACAGTGGTTCGGACAACCCGGCCCTCGTGAGATGATAAACCGTCACAGCCGCCCTATGTCACCTCTTTTTAAGGACGGTCGTTTGTTCGTTCCGGGTGACAACAGGATAATTGTTGTTGATGCATACAACGGAACACCTTTGTGGAAGCGTTATGTCCCCGATTC
>JAOZOF010000417.1 GCA_029933425.1 Marinilabiliaceae bacterium | reverse complement strand
TGGCCGCAATAAGGGCAGTAGTTAAAACTGCTGTCGAACTCATTTTCACAATTAGGACACTTTATATTATCGGGAGAATCTTTCATTTAAACGGGAAAAACAATAATTATAAGTGTATTTCAAATATAACGAATATGTAACAAATATTTTGTATTTTCAGTTTTTTATATGATACGAGTATCCATTATTGTCCAAAATCTGACTCATGAAAAATAACAACTTAATAACCGTTTTTCTGACGGCATTGTCTATTGTCACAATGTCATGCAGCAATAATGTAGAAGATAAAAGACCAGAAACCAAAAAGCCAAATATTTTATTCATTCTTGTGGACGACCTCGGCTATACCGATCTTAGCTGTCAGGGAAGCAAATACTATGAAACTCCCAATGTTGACCGGATAGCAAAAGAGGGTATGACATTCACGAACGGATATGCCGCCTGTCAGGTATGCAGTCCGTCGAGAGGAAGTATTCTGACCGGCATGTTCCCTCCCAAACACGGAATAACCGACTGGATAGGTGCACCTGCAGGAACAAAATGGCGAAAAGCCGGTCGTCATACCAAACTGCTTCCGCCCGATTATGCACATGAGTTGAAAGCTGAATTTGTAACCCTTCCTGAAGTGCTGAAGAGTGTGGGGTACAAAACATTCTTTGCGGGCAAATGGCATCTCGGCAGAAAAGGTTCCTGGCCGCAGGATCACGGATTTGATATAAATATTGGCGGATGGCATGCCGGAAGCCCGAATGGAGGATATTTTTCTCCCTGGAAAAATCCGAATCTTCCGAATTTAAAACCGGGTGAAAACCTGTCAATGCGACTGGCTAAAGAAACAATTAAGTTTTTGGATGAATACAGGGATACAACGTTTCTTGCATATCTTGCTTTTTATGCTGTTCATGCACCGATCCAAACAACCGAAGAGAGATGGCGTAAGTATCGCGACAAAGCAGATTCGATGGGGATAGCTGAAAAAGGATTTGCCATGGAGCGCCGGCTTCCTTACCGTCTGCATCAGGATAATCCTGTGTATGCAGGTCTGATAACACAAATGGATAAGGCAGTGGGATATGTATTGGATGAACTGAAAAAGCTGGGACTTGACAAAAATACAATAGTTGTTTTCACAGGTGACAACGGTGGAGTCACTTCAGGCGATAATTATTCAACTAACCTCGCGCCTTTGCGTGGCGGCAAAGGATATCAGTGGGAAGGCGGCATACGCGAACCTTTCTTCATAAAGATCCCATGGATGGATATTGCAGGAAAAAAATGTGAGGAGCCGGTTTCATCGGTCGATTTTTATCCGACATTGCTCGAACTTGCCGGAGCAAAAGTTCCTGAAAGCATGAACATCGACGGGAAAAGCATTGTTCCATTGTTGAAAGGTGAAAATATTCCTGAACGTGACCTGATATGGCACTACCCGCATTACGGCAATCAGGGAGGTGACCCTTCTTCGATCATCAGACGGGGAAAATGGAAACTGATTCACTACTATGAAACAGATGAAGATGAACTTTACGATCTGAGTGCAGATATCTCGGAAAAGAACAATGTAGCCTCACAGCATCCCGATATTGTGAAAAACCTGCATAAACGTTTATTCAGCTATCTTGAAGGTGCCGGAGCAAAATATCCCGTTAAAGACCCTGAATTTGACCCGGAAGCACGGGCAAAGTACATGGAGTATGTGAGGACAAAAAAAATAAAGCACCTGGAAGATCAAAGAAAACGCATGCTGTCGCCTGATTTCAATCCCGGAAACGACTGGTGGGGAAGTGTTGTTACGAAAGATTAAAGATGTACGATGTGGAGTTGTAAAGAGTTGGTTATTGATTTAAGATAACAGATTTGCGAGAATAGCCTAAAATAAATTAGTTGCCTCCGGATCTTTATGAAATAATTTCAAAAAGTATTCTGACCACTCTGTCAAACATTTGAGATTTCACTGTTCCAATTCTGCGGATAATAATACCTTTTTCGGCTGTAAAAAGCCGATTAGGCCTGATGTTGCTTGGTTTATTGAGTGATCCTTTTAGGAAATCGTTATCATTCAGAGAAATAGCATAATCATCCTTGACAAATTGACTCGTAATTTGACAAAGGATAATGTCATCACCTTTTAAATCAGATAAAACCATAGCAGGTCTTCTTTTGGATGATGATAAATCAGAATACGGAAATGAGATAACTATAATATCTCCTTTTACAAATCTTTCCATGCTTCATCCTCTTCTTTTGACAACCAGTCTTTTGAAAGTGTATCTTCCGAAAGTAGCATTGTTTCATATGCACCCTCTACATCAGATATAATATTTGTGTTCTCAGTTGTCTCTTCTTTTATCTGAATATCTGAAAAGCGGCTTTTTAAAAGCTTAAGAACTGTATTGTATAAACTATCAGGTATATTAAGGATTAATTGTTTCATAAAAATTTTATTTTTCAAAACAAAACCGATTTACAAGTTTATACAAACTTACAATGCTTTGAGGGGAAATAAAAGTTTTTTCTCTTTCCAGAATAAAATTTTATTCC
>JAOZOF010000416.1 GCA_029933425.1 Marinilabiliaceae bacterium | reverse complement strand
TGTTAGTAATAATTATAAACATGAAAGTAACGGCAGTATTCGACATTGGTAAGACAAATAAAAAGATACTCTTGTTTGATGAAAAGTTCCGGATCGTTCATCAGAAAGAGGCCGTGTTTCCTGAGATAACAGATGATGACGGTTTCAGGTGTGATGACATTGAGAGGTTGGAGGAGTGGATACTGGAAACAATGAATGAACTTATTGCTTCGGAGAAGTATGATGTTAGTGCGGTGAATTTTACTACTTATGGTGCTACTGTTGTCTACCTTGATGAGAATGGCAAAAGATTAACTCCACTTTATAATTATGAAAAACCGTTGCAAAATCCTGTCGATGAAGATATCTATGAGCGTTACGGAGGAAAAACGGAATTTTGCCGTAGAACTGCATCACCTGCATTGGGTGCTTTGAATTCGGGATTTCAGATACTTGACCTGAAAAGATCGAAACCTGAGATATGGAGATATGTGAAATATGTTTTACATTTTCCGCAATATCTTTCATTTATTTTGACCGGAAAGATAACATCAGAGCATACTTCAATAGGCTGTCATACGGCAATGTGGGATTTTGATGAGATGAAATATCATAAGTGGCTGAAAGATGAGGATGTCTCACTCCCGGAGCCGGAGGATATCGGGAAACCTGTTGTTGTGGGCATCAACGGCAAGACCATTGATGTTGGTATCGGTGTGCACGACAGCTCAGCCTCACTTGTGCCTTACTTAGTGTCAGCAAAGGAAAATTTTATTCTCGTTTCCACAGGTACATGGTGCATCAACATGAATCCGTTCAATCATTCACCATTGACAAAAGAGGAGCTGGAAAGTGATTGCCTGAATTTTTTAAGTATAAATATGAAACCGGTGAAGTCATCAAGGCTTTTTCTCGGTCGTATACATGATGAGAATATTAAGCGGCTGGCTGATCATTTCAATGTCCCTACCAGTTTTTACAAAACTGTTAAGGCGGATATTGAACTGACACATTCACTTATAGAAAAGGATGCTGTTTTCTTTAAAGACGGAGTGCCGGCAGATCATGTTGACAAATCGGTTGACCTGGATGGTTTTAAAGATGTTGAACATGCATACCACGTTTTGACCGTTGATCTTGTTCGACTGGTAAAACATTCTATCGATCTTGTAATGGATGATGACAACAGGCACTTGTACATAACCGGAGGGTTTACAAGGAATCGAATATTCACAAAAGCGATCTCTACACTTTATAAAGATAAGGAGGTTTACACTTCGGAGATCGACAATGCTACATCACTTGGTGCGGCAATGTTATTGCAAAAGGATCTTCTTAACAGCTTCGATCTTGGTTTGAATAAGGTTTGGCTTTTTGCCTGATTCTACCGAAGGCTTATCTCGAAGCGAAACCCTCGGTGACCAGAATAAGGGGTTAGGATAAAAATATAATCTATTTCTCTGTCACTTCACTTTCATAACTGCTTCTGCAACACCTTTGGCTTCTGCTTTTTTACCTTCATTGTTAAAGTGTGTGCCGTCGCCGGAGTAATATTCAGGATGTTCATAACCTAAAGTCCATGAATCTACGATTGGAATGTTATGTTTCTCCATGTATTCTTTGGCATATCTGTTTCTGGCTTTGACATGTTCGACTGACGGCAAGAATTCGGTTAAGTTTTTTGGATTTCGTCGCGGAGTTGTATTGACCCAGATAACCTTTGCTGTTGGTTGCACTTCTTTGAAAATTTTGAATATCTCAGGCAGGGCAGCGGCATAAACAGAGTCGGGATATTCAGGTCCGTGCAGTCCGTTGTTGAATACGATCACATCACACGGATATTGTTCGAGAAAAGTTCGTATCTCTTTTGCCAGAAAAGGATTGCCGAGACATTTGGAAGTTGTGTATCTGCCAAAATTGAATTTGCCTTCCAGTTCCTGTTTTACAAAACCGTAATATTGCTGAACATGGGAGTCCCCGATAAGAAGTAGCCTGGGCAGTGAGTTGTCGTTAGTGTTCTCAACCCACTGATTTGTCCACTCTGTATTTTCCAGAATTATCAGTCCCTCTTTTTTGTCTGTGTCTGAAGTACAGCCTGTTTCTGTCAGCAGTGTAAAAGCTAAAATTGCAAGAATACTTTTTATCCTCATGATAAAATTGTTTCGTTGAAGTATGGTTAACAAATGTATTTTATCTATTTTAGAAAACAAAATTCAAAGAAATGAGAACATTAGCTTATTTATTCATCGCGGTATTATTTTTTTCCGGCTGCGTTAGTAATTCCTCAAAAAAGAAAGAGCGTAATACTGAAGATCAACCACAAAAAGGAACCTATGCTTTCGACAGGCAGTTCCTGAAAAAGTATCATGATGTAATTGAACTGAAAAATGGTAATTCGGCGGTACTTCTTGTGGCTGATTATCAGGGAAGAGTAATGACATCAACATGCGACGGTAAAAGTAGTTTTGGCTGGATGAACTATGGTTTGATAAGCTCAGGAAAGAAGGCTGAACACATAAATGTGTACGGAGGAGAGGAACGATTCTGGATAGGACCTGAAGG
>JAOZOF010000415.1 GCA_029933425.1 Marinilabiliaceae bacterium | reverse complement strand
TCCGAATTGATGTCATAATCCTTCGGAAGAGCATATTTTTTTATCGTCTTCATTTCAGGGAATGACTGGAATCCGTATTCACTGACAAACCTTGCCGGGTTATCATGATAGATGGTGAACGGCACTTTATGGAACCATACACGCCAGTCATGTTTATCCCCGTCGATGACATGAGAGACTGTGGTATCACCCGACTGAGGACTTGATGCCCAGTAAGAACGGTCAGGATCATGTTTTTTTACCGTAGCCGGGAGAATATCAGTAAAGATATCTTTGTATGCCTTCCACATGGCTTTGGCACCTACAGGCTGTTTTTTCTCGTTCTGCTGCTTCCATCCCCATTGGAACCATGCCTCAAGAACCTCGTTATTGCCACACCACAATGCAATACACGGGTGATTCCGCAATCTCTTCACATTATCCTCAGCTTCATACCTTACACTTTCCAGGAACTTATCATCGCCGGGATACATATTACAGGCAAACATGAAATCCTGCCATATCAGAATACCATACTTGTCACAAAGGTCATAGAAGATACCATTCTCATAGATACCGCCGCCCCATACACGCAGCATATTGAAATTGCTTTTTGCCGCACTTCCGATAATGTGCTCATATTTTTCAGGTGTTACCCTGTCGAGGAAAATATCATTCGGTATCACATTTGCCCCTTTCATGAACACCGGATGACCATTAACCCTGAAATAGAAAGAAACACCTAAATCGTCAGTATCCCTGACAAGTTCAACCGTACGTAATCCCAGATTATGAGTGAATGTATCCTTGCCTTTATTTGTTACCACCTCAGCAGTTATCCTGTACATGTTCTGGTCTCCCAGTCCGTTAGGCCACCATAGTTCAGGATTATCGATAATGTAATCAACAGTAATGTCATTCTTTCCTTTAACAAGTGAAACCTGTTCTTCCTTTATCTTGTCACCATCGATCAGTATTCTGACTTCAGCCGGTTGATCTGAAGCGGATTCAACAAATATTTCGGATGAAAGATCTGCCCTCTTTTCCGACAACTTTTTCTGACGTGTATGAACATCCGATATCCTTGCAGAGCTCCAGGCTTCCAGGATAACAGGCTTCCATATTCCCGAAGTAACCAATCGCGGCCCCCAATCCCAGCCAAACTGATAAGGAGCTTTACGAACATACGGGCTCACCCACTTCTCTCCGGGCACCTTCCCTATCTTTGCCAGGTCGTTTGGCGAGGACTGTACAACATAAGGATAGTTGTCGTATATCTCCAATCCGGTCATTATGGGAGAATGAAAATAAATGCGCAGCTCATTTTCTCCGGATTTAAGATCATTCTTGCAATCAACCTTCCACTCCCTGAACATGTTATCTGCCTTAAGTATCTGCTTTCCGTTCAGGTAAACATCAGCATAGGTATCAAGACCCTTGAAGTCCAGAAAAACATGACCGTTGGAAAGAAGCTTTTTACTAACATCAAAAGTAGTTTTATACTCCCAGTCCTTTTTGTCTATCCATTGTACATTATGCTCATTGAGCCTGTAAAAAGGATCATCAATGACCTTATGCCTTAACAGGTCGGTATGTATACAACCCGGCACTTCAGCCGACTTCCAGTCATTTTTACCTGCTTCGCTGAATTGCCATCCTGAATTGATCTCTGTTTTTGTCACCATATCTTTTTCATTAGGTTTTTGTGTACAACCATTTACAAAAATGGTTGCTGATACAATTACTATCCATGCTAAAATCTTTTTCATAATTGATGATTTTAAGTTTTCACTAAGATACATATAAACAGTTATATCATCAAGTATTAATGATACTGCAACATATGAAATATACATACTAAAAAAAAGGCACGGAATAAACCATGCCTTACATTTTCAGATACTTATCAGTCAATTCATTCATCTGTGTCGACAACTTCTTCAGCCAAAGGTTTCAGATTGTCAGGAATATCTTCGCCACCCTCTTTAAAGTACGGGAAAAAATCAAGGATAGGACTTTCGGAAATGGCATTGATCTCATAGTCAACGGTCATACCTTTCATACTTTCATGTATCTTATCCCATGCATCTTTTACGTCATTGGCCATTACCAGTATCTGATTTGAGATCTTCTTCTCCTTTCCAGCTTCTTCGTCAACCGAGACATAGGATATCTTGCTTTTGAACCAGCGGTCACCGTCATCGAACGGAAAGATATCGGTATAGTTTGCTTTTCGTATCCCGGTAACAATGAACTCACCACTGATCATCATTTCCATCTCTTTGTACAATCTGCTTTCTGCCTCGGTAAACGAAACGGCATCAATAAGGTATGTCTCTGTTACTTTCTTCTCTTTACCTGTGTTCTCGTCTGTCTTTGTATACTTTACTTTACACTCGAATAAATTCTGCATTTTATTAAATTTTAAGTTGAGCGGCAAAGATAAAAAATAACCTCTGGGAGTAAATTAAATTTATGATGGAGTTATTAACAATATAAGATATATAGTTAAAGGGTTTGTTAGTTCTTGGTTTGTTAGTTCTTGGTTTGTTAGTTCTTGGTTTGTTAG
>JAOZOF010000414.1 GCA_029933425.1 Marinilabiliaceae bacterium | reverse complement strand
TAAAGCTCCCGGAAAAACATCTTTTTCACATTTTCTTATTTGAATAAATATTAAATCTCTTACCTGTTTCAGGTTGTTTTTATTCTGTTTTTTGTGACTTAGTTGTTAATTCATAAAAACATGGTTAATTTTAATGGATTTGAAAATGAAATTAATTAACCACAGAATTTATGAACAGATCATTGTTGTTTTCAATTTTAGCAGGGATCACTTTATTTCTGATCCCTTATTCGTCTGCTGCTCAGGATCTGAATAAAAGGATATTCTCATCGGAAGCTGAGCAGGAAATATTGGTCGGACCGGGCAACAGGGCAGGAATGGAAAAGGAACCGTTCAAAAAGTGGTTCGATCAGGAATATGGTTCATATCAGTTGAATGACAGTCTTGTGCACATTCTTAAAGGCACTCATCTTTCCGACATGCAGGTAATGGTAATCCTCGGCACCTGGTGCTCCGACAGCAGGAGAGAGGTCCCGCGGTTTTTTAAGGTTGCTGACGGAATAAAGATACCTGATGATCAGATAAAGGTTATTTATGTTGACAGGGATAAAAAAGTCCCGGCTGAAGATTCATTGAAATACAGTGTTACGAGGGTGCCCACATTTATTTTCTCCATTTACGGGAAAGAGATCAACAGGATAGTGGAGACTCCCGAAGATAGTTTTGAAAAGGAGTTTAAAAAATTATGCGGCATTATCCATACAAAGAAGTTTTACAAGAATCAGAGAGCGAAGTGGGAAGGTGGTAATGTTTATTAAAAATCAGAAAAATGGGATCAACAAAAAATAATTCAAAAGGCATATCGCGCAGAAAGTTTGTGCGAAACACAGTGATAGGTACGGCAGGTTTGTATGCCACTTCAGGAATGACTGCAAAGTCGTATGCTAACATATTGGGATCCAACGACAGGATAAACATTGGTTTCCTTGGAACGGGAGGAAGGAGCAGGGGGCACAGAAAGATGGTGGAAATGTCGTACAGGGAGAAAAACCTGCGGGTCACTGCTGTCTGCGACCTTTGGACCCACAATCGGGAGAAGGCTGCCGCTGACTGCAAAACGCGTTTTGGCGAGAATGTTAAGCAATTTAAGTATTCGGAAGACATGCTTAATATGAAGCATCTCGATGCGGTGATGATAGCTACAGGTGATCATCAGCATGCAAAGATATTGGCTGAGGTTGTTAATGCAGGTAAGGATTGTTACTGCGAGAAGCCCATGGCACAGAATGTTGAAGAAGCAAAACTGGCAAGGGATACTGTCCTGAACTCTAAACAGGTTGTTCAGATGGGATCGCAGTGGGTAAGCGAGCCGGCTCATATTGCGGTCAGGGATTTTATACGAACCGGCAAATTAGGAAAGATAACCAAGATAGAACAGAACTGGAACGATAACAATCATCGCTGGCATAATCCCAATGATTCTGATGTTGCTTCCATCAGGGAGGAAGATACCGATTGGGACCGCTGGCTCTTGGGAAAACCCCGGAGGCCGTTCAATCCATGGATGTATTTTGAATTCCGCATCTTTAAAGACTTTTCGGGAGGTATAACATCACAATGGATGAGTCATGCTATCGGGCTTGTTCATTTTTATACCGATACGGCAATTCCTGACACGATGGTTGCTAACGGCGGCATTTTCGGATGGGATGACATTCGTGAGAATCCTGACACATTTCAGGCATTGGGAACCTATGATAAGGCAGGATTCCTATATTCTTACTCTTCGACCTATGCCAACAAGTTTGGCGACCATACTATCATTCGAGGGAAGAACGGCACTCTCTATTCGCAGGGAGGTGAAGGAAGTCCACGTTGGTTTTTCATTCCCGAACATCAGACGCTTCCCGGCGGATTTGATTTTTATGCAGGAGTAAAGGAGGCCGTTGAAAAAGGTATTGCTCAACCTGTTGTTGTACCGCAATTTGAAGGCAAGGTGCCGCCTACAGGACTTTCGGATGACAGCAAAGCTCATCTTGACAACTGGATTGACGCCATGCGGGCAAGGAATTATATGCCAAACGGAAATATCATGACCGGTTACTGGCATTCGATAGGGATTATCATGGCTACAAGGGCATATCGTGAAGGAAAGAAAATGTATTGGGACAGGAAAAATGAACAGATACTTACCGAACGACCTGATTTCGCATAGATTTATTGTACTAAAAGATCATTCAAGTGAAAACGAACAGGCGAAACTTTGTAAAATTATTCGGAGCTGCATCACTGGGAACGGTGACAGGAAAACATTCTTACGCCAAGACTCGTACACCGGAGAAAAACGGAAAGATGAAACTGACCTTCCGGCCGTACGATCTTCAACTTAAACATACTTTCACTGTTGCCGAATATTCGCGGAACACTACGCCTGTGGTTCTGACAGAGATAGAATATGAAGGTGTTATCGGTTATGGCGAAGCTTCAATGCCTCCTTATCTTGGTGAAACCCAGGAGTCTGTCATCACATTCTTAAAGATGGTTGATCTCAGTATTTTCAGGAGTCCTTTTCTTTTAGAAGATATACATGAGTATCTTGATTCATTGGCTCCGGAAAACAG
>JAOZOF010000413.1 GCA_029933425.1 Marinilabiliaceae bacterium | reverse complement strand
GTGAATAACACTCCGTGATTATTGTTAAACGTTAATGCCACTATCATGAAAACCAAATTCTTCCTAACAATTTTTATCATCTGTTCGTTTTTTGCGGCAGAAGCACAAAACACCGCCCCAAAGGACAGCAAGATAATTGTCAGCCGGCTGATGGATTCACTTTGGATAAATCCGTCGAGCTTTATCAATCACGATGACCATAACTGGATAAGGCTGAACCAACATCTTGAAAATGTGGATATCCTTCAATTAAATGAATTGGTTCATTCAATATATTTCGGAAAAAGTTCTTTTCTTCTTAATAAATCACATGCAAACGAAGGTTTCATAGGAACGTTAAATCGCACTGCCGACAGTAAGAAATTAAAAGAATTTCATAAGAAAATAAGGAACGGTTTCAGGGATACTAAAAAATATCCTGACAATAAAATTGTTTTGGTAGAGGGAGATTCATGGTTTGAATATCCGGTATTTTTAAAAGACATCTCGGACAATCTTGAAAAACAGCCAAATCTGGCACTTTACACTATTGCTGAAGGAAGTGATTGGATATCGAATATGATCTCAAATTTTCAGTACGAATATGTGTATAAAAAAATCAAACCTGATGTGTTTCTCATAAGCGGAGGAGGAAACGATTTTGTAGGAGATGCAAGGCTTTCTGCTTTCATACGTCGTAATCCTATGCCCGATAATCACATGTTTTTAAAAAATTACCGCGATTATGTTGTTCTCAGGCTATCGAATAAAAATGTATCAATATGCGGGGTAAACTACTGTAAAATGGATTCGTATGATTACAAAGACTCCGTACCCATTTATAAGAACAGTATTGATACATCACTTGTAAATCAAATTGTAACAGGAAGAAGATATCTGAACAAGAATTTTTATCGTTTCATGGCAACCATGAAACTTGAATACAAAATACTTTTTGAATCATTAAGAAAATTAGATCCTGTTTTATTCAAATCATTAACAATTGTTACACAGGGATACGATTATGCCATTCCAAGTTTTCATAAAAGATTTGGACTTAGAATGTTGATGGATAACGGAGAGTGGTTAAAAGAACCTTTAATGACTAGCGGGATTATTGATCCCTACATACAACAGTCAGTTATTAAAACGATGATCTTTGAGATCAATGAGATGCTCATTGAATTAGGCAGGGAGTATGATAATGTATATCATGTAGATTCACGCGGCATTACTGCATATTATGCAAGCGTGCATCATAAAAAACCCGAAAAATACTGGTACGATGAACTTCACCCAAAATCAAAGATCTTTAAGATCATATCAGAAGCTTATACAGATGTCATAAATGGGAACCTGGCTCCCGGACAAAAGGTTGTGAGTGTTGTTGAGCACTACAAAAAGAGTGGTAAGTAATCACTAAAAATGTTTTGAGGAAATTATTTTCTAACGAATCATCAACTCGAGATTCCGTAAAAGTCCCAATTCCTGAATATCACAGGATACGAATAATACAATTTGTTGTTGAGATATCTCTAACAGGTAAAAAAAGAATCACATGTTTATCAAAAAAATATATTTTAGCCGAAAAGTTGCTCTAACGTTTTTAGTCTTTTTTCTGCCATTTTCAATGCATTCTCAAACGAAAACCGAAACATGGATACACACAACTTACCTGAAAATGACCGAAATAGAACAAGGGAACAGTTACATCACTTTCCCTTGGGATATTGGAAATATTGAGGATCTGATAACTGAAACAAATATCAATCCCAGCTTTGTTGTACGTGAAAATGACAGGGCACATTTAATGATGGTTCTTACGCCCCAGATTATTTTAAGGCTCTTTAATTCTTACTCTTCTCCTGTCAAAACGCCTTCTTACATGCCTCATCTTACGCTTTATTATTCAATAGGGGATTCCTCAAGTCGCAAGATGCATAGTATATTTTTGCGGTTTGAACATCATTCCAATGGCCAGCAGGCTTCAACATATCTTCCAACGGGTGAACTCAATCTTGACTCCGGTGATTTTAGCACAAACTATTTTGAGCCGGGAATTATTCGTGCATTTTATTACAAACCAATCAAGAAGGTCCTGTTTTTTGAATCATCATTTGAGATACATATGAAAAATCATACTCAACCCGAAATTCTTGGAAAGTATGCTATGTACAAATGGAACAACCGTTTTTCGATAGTATCTCCGCCTGAATTTTTTCATAAGAAAGGAGATTATCAGGTAGATGTAAATTTGGATTGGTCATTTGGAGAGATAAATCATTGGAGCCCTTGTTATTACAAAAGATTAACATTAGATCTGACATTTTTCTACCGGCCAAAATTCTTTAGTGAGATTGGACTGTTTGTCCGTTACTATTTAGGAATGGATTATTACAATATACATTTCGATCATCACTTGTCAGTTATACGCTTCGGTTTAATGACACCTTTTTTACGATTTTAAAATTAAATTGTCATTTTCTAATTTAAACTTGCATGTTATATTTTTTCAAGGAATAGCCTGGCAACAGTTTTTATTGATTTTTGTACCGGTGTAAACCGCATTTGTATGGCTTCTTTTA
>JAOZOF010000120.1 GCA_029933425.1 Marinilabiliaceae bacterium | reverse complement strand
TGGGACGGTTCATCGGGTTACCACTGGTCGGATAAAACCATCATGGGGTTCAGTCAGCTTCACTTGAGCGGAACGGGAGCACCGGAGTTCTGTGACGTACTTTTAATGCCTACTACCGGAAAGGTGAATGTCCTTGTGGGCGATGAGGAGGACAGCAGTACGGGCTATCGCTCGAAGTTTAGTCACGACAATGAGTTTGCCGAGCCGGGGTATTACAGTGTGAAGCTCGACGATTACAATGTGCTGGCCGAGCTGACGGCAACGACACGTACAGGATTTCATCGTTACACATTTCCCAAGACGGATGAGGCCAATATCATCATCGACCTTAAAAACCGCGACAGGGTGATCAAGTCGGCAATAAAATTTGAAAGCGACAGCGAGATATCCGGTTATCGCCGTTCGATACGCTGGGCACAGGATCAGCATGTTTATTTTTATGCAAAATTCTCTAAGCCGTTTGAAAAGTCGGGCATAGCAATTGACGATGAGATAAAAGAGGGTTTGAAGACCGCCGAAGGAACCAACATAAAGGCGTTTGTGAGTTTCAAGGCAAAAGACAAAGAGCAGGTACTTGTTAAGATAGGTATTTCGTCGGTAAGCGTTGAGGGGGCAAAAAAGAACCTTGAAGCAGAGAATAAAAAATGGGATTTTGAAGGTGTTCGGGAAGATGCCAAAAGGAAGTGGAACGAACATCTTGCAAAGATCGATGTTGAGGGAGGAACAAAAAAGCAGAAGAGGATATTTTACACATCTCTGTACCACTCTGCCATGGCTCCGGTTGTTTTGAACGATGTTGACGGATACTACCGCGGTGTCGATCACAAAGTGCATAAGGCAGAGGGCTTTACCCGTTACACTGTTTTCTCGCTTTGGGATGTTTTCAGGGGGGAGCTGCCGCTTTACACTATCCTCAAACCGTCGCAGATCAACGATTACATTAAATCATCGTTGCAGGGGTACAAAGTCGGAGGTCATCTGTTCCGGTGGGAGATATGGGGCGAGTACTCCGGTTCGATGATCGGGTTCCACTCTCTGCCCATGATACTCGATGCGTACAACAAAGGTATCAGGGATTACGATGTTGAGCTTGCCTTTGAAGCCATGAAGCATGAGGTGGAAAACATTAAGTACTATTCGAATATGGGCTACATTCCTGCTGACAAGCAAAGCGGATCGGTGTCGGAAACCGTTGAATACTCTTACAACGACTGGTGTGTTGCCGATATGGCGAAAAATCTCGGGAAGGAGAAAGATTACCTGAAATATCAGCAGAGGGCACAGTTTTACAAGAATCTGTTTGATCCTTCAACCGGCTTCATGCGGCCCAAAAACAGTGATCATACCTGGGTCTCTCCCTTTGATCCGGCCGAAGGTTCTGAATATTTTGTTGAGGGAAATTCGTTCCAGTACAGCCTTTTTGCACCTCAGGATGTTAACGGTCTGATAAATTTAATTGGCGGGGATGAGAAGTTCATCGCCTGGCTCGACACCCTGTTCACCCATAAGTCGCCGCATGATGCCACGGTCAAGGATGCTTCGGGGTTGATCGGTCAGTATGCCCATGGAAATGAGCCGAGCCATCACATGGCATACCTGTACAACTTTGCCGGTGCAGCCCCGAAAACACAGGCCATCGTTCATCAGGTGCTGGAAACACTGTACGATGACAAACCGGACGGCTTGGAAGGTAATGAGGATTGCGGGCAGATGTCGGCATGGTACATTTTGAGCGCCATGGGATTTTATTCGGTAACCCCGGGACTGCCCCAGTACATCATCGGAACGCCGCTGTTCGACAAGGTGACCATCAATCTTGAAGACGGTAAGCAGTTTGTCATCGAAGCAAAAAATGTGTCAAAAGATAACTTTTATGTGCAGTCGGCAGAGTTGAACGGAAGTCCGTACACGAAGTCATGGATCAACCACAGTGATATTGCCAACGGAGGACACCTC
This sequence comes from Marinilabiliaceae bacterium, assembly GCA_029933425.1. Lineage (GTDB taxonomy): Bacteria > Bacteroidota > Bacteroidia > Bacteroidales > Marinilabiliaceae > JAADEM01. Next base: position 8,036 of record JAOZOF010000120.1, on the reverse strand, counting down.
GTGTTTACAATGGGAAACAAGCCGAATTACAACTGGGGGACATCTGACAAGGATAGGCCGCATACTCAGAAGTTCATGCCTGCCGTATCGCTGCCGTACATGAAGACCAAAACAAAAGAGTTCATCACAGGCACAAAAGTTAAACTGATATGTGATACTCCGGGTGCAAAGATCTACTACACTCTTGACGGATCAGAGCCGACGGATAAATCAACTCTTTACAAAAAAGAGATTGCGATAAGTAAAACATCAGAACTTAAATTTATTGCATACAAAAAGGGATTGCTTCCAAGCATCGTGGTGAAAGAGAAATTCACGAAGCTGAAATATGAGAATTACAAGGATTACAGCTATCTGAAACTCGCTCCGGGTTTGAAATATACTTACTACGAAGGTAAGGTGATGTTTGTGAAAGAGCTGGATGACCTGACACCGGTCAGAACAGGCATTGTTCCGGTATTCAGCATTGACGGCCGCAAGACGGATACATACTTTGGGTTTGTGTATGAAGGATATCTGAAAGTCCCGAGAAGCGGGCGATACACCATTTACAACAAGACCAATGACGGAAGTATCCTTTACATCGACGGCAAGGAGTTCATAAACACCGACGGAGGCCATCCGGCCTATGAAACGTTCAGGGTTGTGGCGCTGAAAAAAGGTGTTTACAAGATCGAACAAAAATATTTCCAGATGGCCGGCGGACTTGAAAACAGTGTGAGCTGGGAAGGCCCCGGAATACCGAAGCAGAAAATACCTGCTAGTGCTTTGTGGCATGAGAAGTAAAGAAGAGGCTCCCTCCGGCTCCCCCCGCCTGACCGTCGAGCAGGTCTGAGGGGGAGAAAAAATCCCTCCCGGGAGAGCCTGTTCTGTTGCATAACAGAAGGTAAGGGGTGGGTTACCTAATTGAAAAAGATTTATGAAAAAATATTCTGTTATTCAAATTATGATTTGTAAAAATGCTTGTTTTTGCAAACTATAGTTTGTAAATTTAGGATAATTTTATCTGTAATTATTTTGATTATGCAAAATGCCATCTTGTTACATAACTTACATTGGAAGAAAAAATATTTTAAGATACCAATAAAGCGTGATCTTCTTGACAAACTGTTAATGTTTCAGGATACAAAAGAGATACAAATAATTACAGGAATAAGAAGGAGTGGAAAATCATCCCTGCTTAAACTTTACATAAATGAATTGATAAAAACAGAAGACCCCAAATCCATATTATTTATCAATTTTGATGATCCTAATTTCTCAGAAATATATCAAAATCCGGAAAAGATATATACCATTGTTGAAACTGCGGAGAAGTTAACACAAACAAAAGTAAAGTACCTTTTCCTTGATGAAATACAATCAGTTTCGGCATGGGAGAAATACATAAAAAGTGTTTATGATGCTGAATTGTTCAAGAAGATATGTATTACAGGTTCAAATTCGGAATTGTTGTTAAGTGATTATTCAAAACTGTTATCAGGAAGATATATTGTTTCTAAATTGTATCCCCTGTCTTTAAAAGAAGTAATGCAATATTATAAATTAACTGATAATCTTTCAATTCTGGAAAATAAACCTCATGTGTTAAATATTTTGGAGGGTTGTCTAAAATATGGTTGTTTTCCTGAAATAGTTTTAAAGTCTAATCGTCAGATAAAACATGAACTGTTGGCCAATTATTACGACAGCATATTGATTAAGGATTGTGTGTTAAATAAAAATTTAAGGGAATACAAAACGTTTAAAGAGTTGGCTTTTTATGTTTTTAATAACCTGGCAGCTTTGTTTTCTTACAACAGCATATCAAAAGCCACAGCAATTAATGACGTGTCGGTTAAAGAATACATAAATGCAATGCAGGATGCATTTATGATATATGAGATAACTCAATTCTCTTTTAAAATAAAAACACAACTAAGATCGAAACGAAAATTATACACGATTGATAATGGATTGATAACTGCTACATCCTTAAATTTCTCTGAGAATAAAGGTAAGTTGTTTGAAAACATGGTATTTTCAGAGATAATAAAATCGGGGTATGAAGAAGTATTTTTATTTAATGATACCAAAGAATGTGATTTCATAGTAAAAAAAGGGAACAATTATGCTGCAATTCAGGCGTCGTATGAAATTAATGCAGTTAACAGGGAGCGAGAATTAAGTGCCTTGCTGTTCGTCAAAAAAAAATTAAAAATTGATCAACTGTTTATTGTTACATTGTCGCAGGAAGAAGAATTAAAAGAGGGGGTAGAGATAATCCCTGTTTATGAATTGCGTAAAAGGTTAGTTTCGTGAGCTGTTTAATTTAAAAGACATTATAACATTATACCAATGAAAAAAACAACAACCATCAAGACATTATCGGCATTAACTTTTTTACTGGTCATGACCATAGTTAATGCGCAGCAAGCACCTGTTAAGATCAACAAGAAATTTAAGATCGTTACTCTTAAAAGTTTTCTTGTGTCAAAACCTGTTCCTGATTTGTTTACTCCAAAAGGCAAAAGCGAGGAGGTTTATGTTTACAATGAGGATTATCTGAAAGACATTGGAGGGGAAGCTTCTCCTGCAATTGTTGCAGGCAAAGAGTTTGAAACACCCGACGGTAAGAAAAACAGTTTTAAACCTCATACATGGAAAGGGGATTATCTCGATCTGACAGAGCTTTACGGCAGACCAAGCGATGTTTTTGTGTACATGTATGCCGAAGTTGAAAGTGATTATGCGGGAGAGGCATACTTACACTCGGGAAGTAATGACGGAGCCAAGATATGGTTTAACGGGATAAAGGTGATCGATCATGTAACTAAGAATGGAAGAGGGGCGGAGAAATCGCAGGATATTGCAAAAATTGAATTGAAGAAAGGAAAGAACACTATTCTTTTGAAAGTGGATCAGCTCGGCGGCGGCTGGGGAACTTATGTTCAGATTTACAGCAAAAAGGAGCATGAGAAATATACAAACCGCGAGAAGTTGATGCTTGAAAAGAGCCAAAAGGTTGCTGAGATACTCGAAACGAAAGTTATCTGTAAGGAAACCGACAGGTATATCGGCTGGCCTTCGATAACCAGGACATCGGACGGGGAACTGCTTGTTGTGTTCTCTGGTGATCGCGACGAGCATGTTTGCCCGTGGGGTGTCGATCAGATGATACGGAGCAGCGATAACGGCAAGACATGGACAGAGCCGGTAACCATCAACAACACTCCTCTTGACGACAGGGATGCAGGTATTGTTCAAACTCAAAAGGGTACACTGGTGCTCAGCTGGTTCACATCAATGGCTTTTGACAACACCGCCAGCTATGCCCGTCACCCCGATTGGAAACGTCATCGCGGAAAACTGAGTGATGAAACGGTTGAAAGATGGCTTGGTAACTGGACGCGCCGTTCAACCGATGGAGGTAAAACATGGGATGAGCCTGTAAGGACCCTCGGAACAGCTCCTCACGGCCCCATAGTTTTAAAGGATGGCAGACTGCTTTATGTGGGTGTGGCAGATATTGACGGCAAAAAAGCTTTGTCGGTTGAGGAATCAAAAGATGACGGCAAAAGCTGGCAGCTTCTTTCAACTATTGATATCCCTGAGAATGAAGATGCCGGGCCATACTCAGAACCTCACGTTGTTGAAACCTCGGATGGTAAACTGATAGCAATGTACAGGTACAACCCGTCAGACAAGTCACAGGCATTTCTACGTCAGTCAGAAAGCACGGACGGAGGCAAGACATGGACGGTAACACATCCTACTAATATCTGGGGTTTCCCTCCTCATCTGCTGAGGCTGAAAGACGGCAAGCTTCTCGTAGTCTATGGCGTGCGAAGGGTTCCGTACAGTGAACGTGCCTGCATAAGCAAAGACGATGGAAATACCTGGGATGTGGAAAATGAGATAATCCTTTCTCTTTCGGTTGTAGGCGGGGGAGACCTGGGATATCCCGCATCTGTCCAGTTAGACGACGGATCAATAATTACGATCTACTATCAGGTGGATAAAAAAGGAGAAAAACCGTCCCTTATGATGACGCATTGGAGGTTGAAATGAAGCCCCCCTCCGGCTCCCCCCAATGGGGGGAGAGAAATTAAGACGGGATTACATTAATAATTTATAGAAATGAAAATGAAATATTTCTTGCAAAAAATATTGTCCCCCCTTAGGGGGCCTGCCCGACTGACAGGCGGGGATAAGAGGGGGGCTTTTTTATGGGCTTTGCTTCTTGTTTTGACCCTCTATTCCTGTTCAACGACAGAGAAAAACGAATTGAAGGTTGTTGATCCTGAATGTGAATATCTGATTGATCCGCTGGGGATTGATGCGGCAAGACCTCTTCTTTCATGGAAGTTGGAGGCATCGGGGAATGGTGTTATGCAGAAAGCTTACCGGGTGCTTGTTGCATCGGATGAGGAAAAGCTGAAAAATAATATCGGTGATCTGTGGGACAGCGATACCGTTCGTTCAGGCCAATCGCTGCAGGTGGAATATGCAGGCAAAGATCTCCAGTCGAGGCAAAAGGTGTATTGGAAGGTCATGGTTTGGGACAACAGGGGAAATGTGTCGGATTGGAGTAAGGTTAGTACCTGGGAAACGGCATTTTTGCAACCTTCGGACTGGAAAGCAAAGTGGATAGGAGACCGGGACGGAGAGAAGATCAGGCTCGGACAGAAAAATCCTGCGATATATCTGCGTAAGACTTTTGAAGTGAAAAGCATCCCCGAAAAGGCAAGAGTTTACATCTCAGGGATAGGATATTACGAACTTTACATAAATGGTAAAAAAGTAGGCGATCATGTACTTTCTCCTAACCAGACAAACTATGACAGAAGAGTAGGAGGAGAGGTGTACAATGTGGATTTGCAAAATTTTAAGACACGTATCCTGTACGAAACTTTCGATATTACTGATCTTCTTCAGGAGGGCAGGAATGCAGCTGTGGTTATTTTGGGAAACGGATGGTATCTGCGAACGGAGCGGGAGGAGTACCTGCCTATGTCGTACGATTATCCGAGGATGATAGCACAGTTTGAGATCGATCTTTCGAGAGGCAGCGAGCAGGTTGTCGTCAGCGACGATACCTGGAAGATGACAACTGAAGGCCCGATCAGGGATAACAGCATCACTAACGGAGAGATATACGATGCGCGTCTTGACGATGAGGCATGGTATAAGCCGGGCTTTGATGACAGCAGTTGGCAGAGTACGAAGCTTGTGAGGGTTCCTGACGGGAAACTTCATGCACAAATGTCGCCTCCCGACAGGGTAACATCCCTGATACATCCTGTGTCGGTGAAAGAGGTCAGGAAAGGGGTTTACCGATATGACTTCGGGACCATGTTTGCCGGATGGATAAAATTCAAGATAAAAGGGAAGAAGGGGGAAAAACTGAAAATGGTTTATTTTGAAGATAACGGTAATAACTATGATCAGCGGGATACATACATTTTCAAGAGTGATGGCGTTGAGTTGTGGGAGCCGCGTTTCACCTGGCATGCTTTCAGATATGTTGAGATCGCGGGCTCGTCTGAACCTCTTACCCTCAACAATGTGATTGGCAAGGTGGTTCACACCGATGTTAAGCATACAGGAGAGTTTGAGTGTTCGAACGATCTCTTTAATACCATATCCGGTGATTTTGTAAAAACACAGTTTGATAACATGCACGGCGGAGTGCCGAGCGATTGTCCGCATCGAGAGCGCAGGGGTTACACCGGCGACGGCCAGATAGCTGCTCAGGCTGCCATCTATGATTTCGACATGAGGGCATTTTACACAAAATGGCTCAACGACATTGCTGATGCACAGGATACGCAAACGGGTTATGTGCCTTACACTGCGCCGTACATGAGCGGCGGAGGAGGAACAGCCTGGGGATCGGCGTACATCATCATTCCGTGGTACATGTATCTGTACTATGGTGATGCAGCTGTTTTTAAGAAACATTACGAGGGGATGAAAAGGTACATCGGTTATCTTAAAGATCACACCGATGAGAACCATCTTTTCTTTCTTGGCAAAGGAGGAATGAGTGATCTGGGCGAATGGGTTCCGCCTGCACCGACCGAGATACCTGCTGATTTTGTGAGTTCGGCATATTTTTTCTACGATCTGATATTGATGTCAAAGATGGCGGTAGTTATGGGGAAAGAAGATGAGGAAAAGGCATTTAACGAGATGGCCCGGCGATTAAAGTCGGCCTTTAACAAAAAGTATCTTGACACCGAAAAGATGAGTTATTCGATCGGACGTCAGGGGGCAAATGTCTTTCCGTTAGCCTTCGGAATGGTACCCAAAGAGTATGAAACAAAGGTCTTCAACACTTTAGTTAACCATATCGAAAAAGATACCAAAGGGCATTTTGATACAGGCATGATGGGAACTCCCTATCTGCTAGAAGTGTTAACTAAGTACGGCAGGGCTGACCTTGCCTACACTGTGATGAACCAGCACGATTTCCCAAGTTACGGGTATAACATTGAGCTTGGTGCTACCACTTTGTGGGAGACATGGGACGGCAAGGCATCGCATAGCCATCCCATGTTCGGCAGTGTTTGTGCCTGGTTCTATCAGGGACTTGCGGGTATCAATCCCGACCCGTCAATGCCGGGATTTAAGCATGTTGTGATCAAACCGTCGGTAGTTGACGAGCTGGACAGTGTGAATGCAAAATACGCATCTGTTTACGGTGATATCAGGTGTGAGTGGCGGGTATCGGGACGTGATCTTAAAATGGACATTGAGATACCGGCCAATACTACGGCAACAGTTTACGTGCCAGCCTCAAATGCGGCGAATGTCGAGGTTTCGGATAAGATGGCGGTTAAAAATGGTTTTAAGGATGGTTATGCCGAATACAAGGTTCCTTCGGGAAAATACTCTTTTATCTCAAAAAATATCAAGGGTATTCTCAGACCGGTAATGGCGGTTGCTCCTGCGATAAAACCTCTCGATACTACACTTTTTATTCCGGGGGTCGTGACTGTTAACATCTGGCAGTTTAACAAAAACTCAGTTATCAGATATACTCTTGACGGGAGTGAGCCGGATGAAAATTCAACAATCTACGAAACTCCGTTCAAGGTAACTAAGAGCACGGTGATCAAAGCAAAAGTGTTTAAAAAAGGACAGGACCCGTCGGTGACCGTAAAAAGGAACATTGTGTTTGTTGACAAGGAACGAAATGGCGTAGCGTATAAATTTTATGAAGGGACCTGGCGCAAACTGCCTTCTTTAAGCAGGATGAAACCTGAAAGAACGGGTAAAACATACAGGGTGAGTATTGAGGAGATGGCAAATCTGCCTGATAACTTTGCTCTTGTTATGACAAGTGAACTGGATATCAGGGAAGCGGGAAGTTATACATTTGAGCTCTTCTCAAACGATGGCAGTCATATGTACATCGACGGAAAGCTGTTGATCAACAACGACGGTCTGCATGGTTTTAAAGGGAGGTCAGGCAAGGTGAAGCTTACAAAAGGAATGCATAAGATAAAAGTAGAGTACTTCCAGGCAGGAGGTGGCAGAGGCCTTGAATTGTTCTACGAAGGTCCCGGAATTGAGAGGCAGAAGGTGCCGGCGGATGTGTTGTACGTGAGCCCCACCCCTGCCCTCCCCTGAGGGGAGGGAGAAAATGGCCCCCTCTAACTCCCCCTTTTTAGGGGGAGGAGCATAATTTCTCAGTTAGTGGGAGGTTTCGGAAGTTCATCGACATATTGCACTAAACATAAAAAGTAAGTGAATGGATAAAAAACAGATAACTCATAAATCTTCCCCCCTCAGGGGGCCTGCCCGCCTGTCTGATGACAAATCGGAACCGTCAGGCTGGGATAAGAGGGGGGCTTCCATCCGTTGGGGCATCCTAAGTACAGGACATATCTCAAACAAATTTGCACGTGCCCTGGCAATACTGCCGGATGCGGAGTTGGTTGCAGTTGCATCGCGAACACAGGAGAGTGCTGATGAGTTTGCCAAAGAGCATAATGTCCCGAGGGCTTACGACAACTATCAAGCTTTGGCCGATGCCCCCGATGTGGATG
>JAOZOF010000119.1:4912-9996 GCA_029933425.1 Marinilabiliaceae bacterium | reverse complement strand
TGCATTTTGCCGGTCAATAGGCCTTTGCGGTTTACAACACGGTGAGCCGGCACGTACTCGTCCTGCTCATACGATCGGTTCATGGCCCAGCCAACCATGCGGGCAGCCCCGGGAGCGCCAATGGCACGGGCAATGGCTCCGTACGATGTTACCCTGCCGTAAGGTATCCGGCGGGCAACTTCGTACACTTTCTCAAAAAAGTTGTCTTTGTGTTTGTCCTTCAACTTTATTCCAGTTTGAATTTTACCGAAACCTGACTTACTACTTTTATCTTTTCAAAATCCACAGCTATGGGTTCGGAAACTGCCCGGGGAGCGGCGGCATAAGCTACTTCCATGCGTGAACGTCCTTTGGCATAGTTGATGCTGTATGTGCTGCCGTCGGAAATGAAGATGGCAGGACCTAACTTCTGACCAAGGGGTTTTATCATTGTTTCGGCATTTTTTCGTGCCTGAGCAACGGCTTTCGATTTAAGTTCTAACTTCAATTGTTTAAGAGCTGAGTATTCCGTTCTTTCAAGTTCAACATTGGCAATGTCTTTCTTTTCAAGTCCCTGAATTACCTTGCCGGCTGTCAGTGCATCGTACACAACAAGCGAAAAAGATTTACTCTTCAATACGTCCTGTGACTTCAGAAAATACTTCTTGAAATTGCTTGACAGATCAGTTAGCTTCAACTGTTTTTTAAGGTCTATGCCAAGTGACTTCAGTACTTTGGCCATTTTGTTCTCCTGCTCTTCAACGGAAACTTTTCCTTTGGAGTCTTTCTCAGTGATGGTTATCGACAGCCATATCTTATCAGGGGTTACTGATGTGTCAACCTTTGCAGTTGTTTCAATGTAAGGCTGATCAATAAAGTTCTTGGTCTGGGCAAATCCCTGCACTGTTCCTGCAAGGACAAAAAATGTAATGAGTAGTTTTTTCATGGCTGTGTTGTTTTAAGTTTTATCGAATAATTTATTCCCTGTGAAATTAATGAAAACTTTTTGTTTTTCGTCCTCGACGTTTGATGTGTCTTCACTATCGTTTTGACGCATCAAAGTCTTTGTGTGTATATTCGCCTCAAAAGACTTTTCCATTCCGAAACGTAGTGAGGGATGGAAAACGTCGAAGAATGAGGAAGTCTGTTGTTTTTGTTCCAGGTTCCAGGGATTATTGCAATTCCTCTAATACTCAATTCCTTACTTTCTCAAAAAACTCACACTTTCTTCTTTTTCACAACCCGTGACTTAACCCCGCGTCCTGCGCTCCGGTATTCGTCGTACTCTATTTCAATATCGGGCTCTTTAAGTTCAAGGTCTGCCGGCAGGCGGAATCGCAGGTATTTTATCGGGATACCGTGTCCGAGCCATTTACTTTCGTAATAGGTTTTTATCGACAAGATGTCTCCTGAAAAACCAGATGCGTAAAGGTCTTTTTCATTTACTTCAGGAGTGATGTTGTTTTCTTTAAGCAATTCACGGGTGTATGTGTACATGAAATTGGAGTCGGTTTTCAGATGTATCAGCCCGTTATCGGTAAGTATGTTCCTGTAAAGCTCAAGGAAACGGGTTGATGTGAGGCGCTTGCGGGTCTTCTTCATCTGCGGATCAGGAAAAGTAAGCCATATTTCAGCAACCTCATCTTTATCGAAGAATGAAGTTATCAGCTCAATGTGAGTGCGGATAAATGCAACATTCGAAAGCCCTTCGTTCAATGCATCGGTCGCTCCGCGGTACATGCGCGCTCCTTTAATGTCGACACCAATAAAATTCTTACCGGGAAACAGGCGTGCCAGCCCAACAGTATACTCTCCTTTTCCGCATCCAAGCTCAAGAACAACGGGATTGTCATTTTTGAAGAAGTCGCTGTTCCATTTTCCTTTCAAAGGAAACTCTTTCTCCTTCAGATCGGAATATGTTGCCTGGAATACATGGTCGTACTCTGCCATTTCGGCAAATTTTTTCAGCTTATTCTTTCCCATGACCGGAATGATAAATTGCTAAAATGATCTAATGCTAAAATGTTTTGCCCTGTCGTCTTATTGATCAGATGATGAGGCATGCGGACTTTTTTCGATGGTTATACCGATATTGTGTATGCCTTCAAGCTCATCGTAACGCATACCCTGGATGATGTTGAACCTATAATCTCCCGGCTCGGCAAATTTCACATTCCTGCGGTACGGGTAATGAACAAGGAACAGGTCGCCCCAGCCACTGCCAATCCACTTACCGTGTTCATCGGCCAGATAGCAGTTAATGGTATCGCGAATGGTTTTACCTTCGGGCGATGTAACATCGATGAACAGCCATATGTTACTGTTGGGATAGTCCGACTTATTCCGGACATTAATGAATATGTCGTAATAGGTATTTACATCATCGATCTTCACATTGAATGATGCCATTGAATCCTTACTCCATCCTCCTTCGGGTATGGTAACATAATCCTCATAGATAACATCGGGGCCGCAACTTGCAAACATAAGCAGCAGAAAAGCCCATAACAGGTTACCTGTTTTAATCCTTTTTATCTTGTGCATTGCGATTCTGATTATTGGAACGTCTTTTGTTCTTACGTGGCTTGAACCTTCTGTTCCTGCCACCTTTCTTGTCATCGAAACGGGTAAGACTCTCCTGCTCGATCACATTATGGTAGTCAGGCTCTTTCTTGTTAACAGACAGAATTGAGTCCTCAAGTTCGTCAACTCTTTTGTTCGTCTTATTGATCTCAATGACCTCTTTCACTCTGTCGACAGACAGCTGAACAAGATTGACCGGAATGTCCTTCTCGGTAGAGTACCACATTGCACGTTTGAAAATATCCGTTTTAAAATGAAAGAATCTGTTGTCGGTAGTTTCCAGCGGGATCGATGTATCAGGGAAATCACTCTGAGCATCCAGATATGCATCCAACTCGTAGTTCAGACAGCATTTCAGTTTGCCGCACTGTCCTGCAAGCTTCTGAGGATTGAGCGATATCTCCTGGTATCTTGCCGATTGAGTTGTTACCGAAACAAAGTTCGACATCCACGACGAACAGCAAAGCTCGCGACCGCAAGGACCGATGCCTCCAATCCGACCGGCTTCCTGACGGGCTCCTATCTGACGCATCTCAATACGTACCCTGAACCTTTCGGCCAGTACTTTTATCAGTCTTCTGAAATCAACTCGCTCGTCGGCTATGTAGTAGAATATTGCTTTTGTGCCGTCGCCCTGATACTCAACATCCCCGATCTTCATGTTCAGGTCCAGGTCCATCGCAATGTTCCGGGACTCCAGCATTGTTTCATGCTCACGTGCACGGGCCTCGTTCCATTTATCAATATCCACCGATTTTGCTTTCCTGTAAACACGTTTGAACTCATACGTTTCAGGAGAGACATTATACTTTTTCATCTGCAGCAAAACAAGTTCACCTGTGAGCGTCACAGTACCGATGTCATGACCCGGTGATGCTTCAACCGCAACAATATCACCCTTTGCCAAACGAAGTCCGTTGCTGTTCCTGTAAAATCCTTTGCGTGTATTTTTGAACTGCACCTCCACCAGGTCGGTTGTGTTGAATGACTTCGGCAAATCTGCCAGCCAGTCGTACACATCCAGCTTTCCGCACCTTCCGGTACATCCGGCGACCTTTTCATTCTTCTTTAATATATCTTCTTCCATAATACTTTCTACTTGGCAGATAAACAGAATTACTATCTCTTAACCCAAATAATTCAATCCTCCCGTCACGGAGCATGTAATTCGTTTATCTATCTGTTTTTTATCAATATAATAATTTTGAGAATTAAATCCATGAAAATAATTCTCGAATTACCGTTTTGAGCAATATGTGCATGTGCAAGGCTGAATTCCTCTGCCATTTGATGCGCATTATTGTCATTTATGAACGGTGCAAATTTAACTGAAAAATCATTCTCCTGCGGTGTCATGTACACCAGGTCAGGCTCTTTGATGTTCGAAATATAGTTTTCCCGTACCATGCGCAGGCAGTAGTCAAAAAAGTTTTTCTGTTTATCCCTTGACAAACGGCTCATTTCATCACTCCATGCAATAAGGTCCTGCAGTTTCCTCGAATAAGCATTTCGCATGAGGAAAACAAAATTTTCGAAAAAGAAGTCAAGGTCCTCACTTCCTTCAACTATCTCACGGGCTGTCACAATATTACCCTTTGCCAGTCTGGCAAAACTCTGAGCATCCTTTTCTTCAAGACCGTCCTCCATTAACTCCCGGGCTATGTCCTCTTCGGAAAAAGGAAGTATCTTTATTTGCTGTGTACGAGATGTTATGGTCGATATAACGTCATCGGGATTGTCTGAAACAAGGATGAAAACTGTTCCGGCAGGTGGCTCTTCGAGCAATTTAAGTAATTTGTTTGAAGCAGTAAGATGCATCTTTTCAGGGAACCAGATTATCATCACCTTGTACTTTCCCTCAAATATTTTGAGGTTTAGTATTTTTATGATCTCATGACTCTCCTGAGTATAGATCATTCCCTGTTTCTTTTCTGCCCCGATATAGTTGAACCACTGAGTGAGATTGAAATATTTTTTCTGTAACACGAACTCGCGCCATTCATTCATGAATGAACTGCTCACCGGATTTGATGCTCCTTCACCGATCTTAACAACCGGAAATACAAAATGGAGGTCCGGGTGTACCAGCTTTGCGAATTTTTTGCATGAGTGACACTCGCCACAGGAGTCACCGTCAACAGGTGATTCACAGTTAAGATATTGGGCAAAGGCAATGGCAAGAGGCAACTTGCCTGAGCCCTCGGGACCTGCAAACATGTATGCATGGCTGACCCTGTTTTCAGCAGGCATGTTTGCCAATGATCTCTTTACCTGTGTGTGACCTTTTATATCGCGAAAAAACATTAATCGTCCGGTTTTATCAAAAGTTCAAAGATAACAAATTTGTTTATTCGGGCATATTTTCGGTACACTCTTAAGGAGAAATAACTTTTAACTACCTAATCGTGAATCCCGGAGATGTTTTATGCCGTTCCTACGGAACTTATTGTTATTTGGATGCTTTTTTCAAGAGGCTAATGCCCCTTGTTAGAACATGTCGTCCCTACGGGACTAACAGGACT
>JAOZOF010000119.1:0-4812 GCA_029933425.1 Marinilabiliaceae bacterium | reverse complement strand
CCGTAGGCAGGTTATACTCTAACAAGGGATGTCAGTCCCTTGTTTTTGCTATCCTGAAGCAGGGAAGTTCCGTAGGAACGAAATGCTCTCCGTTGAGATTAGGTTAATGACACCACTACCATTCTTTATCAGACCTGTGTGAATATCTTATTTTTATTGATTTTATAATAACTTATAATTATTTTTTACAGTTTGTTAACACAAAGCTTTTGGTTACTTTTGTGTGAAATAAACCGGATAACAAATGTCAAAGAAAAAACAGACTGAAATTGCTGAACTTGGTGAGTTCGGGCTGATAGATCATCTTACAAAAAACATAAAGATCAAAAACGATTCTACCGCGAAAGGAGTGGGGGATGATGCTGCCGTGCTCGACTACGGGAACAAGCAGGTAGTGATAAGTACGGATCTTCTTCTCGAAGGGATACATTTTGACCTTACTTACACACCGCTCAAACATTTAGGATACAAGGCTGTGGTCGTGAATTTATCGGATATTTATGCCATGAATGCCGATCCGAAACAGATAACCGTATCGATAGGGCTAAGTTCTAAAATGAGTGTGGAGGCTGTGGATGATTTTTATGAGGGGATCTACCTTGCTTGTGAGAGGTATGGAGTTGATCTGATAGGAGGAGATACATCATCATCGCTCACAGGGTTTGCCATCAGTATAACTGCTGTAGGAGAAGGAGAGAAGGAGGATATCACTTATCGCAGCGGAGCCGGAGTGAATGACCTGATCTGCGTATCCGGCGATTTCGGAGCTGCTTACATGGGACTTCAACTGCTCGAGCGGGAAAAGAAAATATTCCAGAGCAACCCGGAAGTACAGCCCGACCTTGCAAGCCACGACTATCTGCTTGAAAGGTTCTTAAAACCTGAAGCACGGAAAGAAGTTGTTGAATTGCTGAGAAAGATCGATGTAAAACCCACCTCAATGATAGATGTGTCTGACGGAATATCATCAGAGTTGCTGCACATCTGTAAAAGTTCAGGTGTAGGGTGCAGACTGTATGAAGAAAAGGTACCCATTGATGCGACAACTGCTATGCTGGCGGAGGAGATGGGCATAAATCCTTTGGTGGCGGCACTGAACGGAGGTGAAGATTATGAATTACTCTTTACCATTAAGCAGGAGGATTACGAAAAATTCGTAAATGCAGACAGCAAAATGAGCATTTATGCCATCGGTCATATCACCGAAGAAAGCAAAGGCGCCTATATGATAACCACTGCCGGACAGGAAGTAAAGCTGTCGGCTCAAGGTTGGAAACATGTTTGAGGGAAAAGGGAAAAGGTGAAAGTTCTTTGCATTAAAATCAGTAAGCCATAGAACCCTTTAACCCTATAGCCCTTTAACCCTTTAACCATAGAACCATAGAACCATTTAACACTTTAAATCATGTACGAATATCTACGCGGAAAGATTGCAGATTCAAGTCCTGCACATGTAGTAATCGATGTAAACGGAATAGGATATTTTTTGAATATTTCGCTTAACACTTACACCAAGCTTAACAAAAAAAGTGAGATCACTCTGCTTATTCATGAGAATATCCGTGAGGATGCTTTTAGTCTGTATGGTTTTATCGATGATGTGGAGAGGAATTTATTCCGTCAGTTGATCTCTGTGTCGGGTATCGGAGCCAATACCGCACGAATGATGTTATCGTCGATGGCACCCGATGAGATAAGCAACGCCATACTGACAGGAAATGTAGCTGTGCTCAAGGCAATTAAGGGTATAGGAGCAAAGACAGCACAACGTGTCATAGTTGATCTGAAAGATAAGCTCGGAAAAACGTCTGCAGACGCAAAAATATTTGCAAAAATAGACAATACAATAAGAGAAGAAGCGTTATCTGCTTTAGTGATGTTAGGCTTTAATAAAGGCAGTGCCCAAAAGGTTATTGATAAAATACTTGCCGGCAGTCCTGACGAAAAAGTAGAAAGCGTTATAAAGCAGGCGCTTAAGATGTTGTAATCCGGTTATCCGATTTTCCTTTTTTTAGAATTTGACTTGAATAAAAAAAGAGTAAAATATATACTTCTTACGATAGTTTCCGGCTGTCTGTTTTTTGTAACAGCAATTCCCGCTGTTTCAAACAATTTGTCATCCCCTGATGTGGCCCTGTTTTTCCAGTCGGCCGATACACTTGAAACCGAGCTTAAATACCAGATAGAAGATGAATCAGGCAATCCCATTCTTGATGAAGAAAGAAAAAAAGGTATTGATCTGAAAGACCCCGATAATCTGGATTACAGTTTTGATTACGACTATAAAACCGGAAATATCACGGTGTACCGTAAGATCGGTAATCTGAACGTCCGGCTTCCATACACTATGTCGCTACAGGAATTTCTTGATGTTGACACTCGAAAATCCCTTATTTCATACTGGAACCAGAAAAATGATGAAGTAGCACTTTTTCAGCAGGGCGGAGGCAAATCGACCATTTTTAATCCAAGCTGGAATGTGGGAGGACAAGGATTTCAAAGCATTTTCGGAAGTAACAATATCGATATTCGCCTGCAAGGAGTGGCTGAGATAATAGTTGGCATTCAGCGTACGAAGCTCGATAATCCTACCTTGCAGGAACGACTAAGGAAGACCACGACTTTCGATTTCAGGCAGAAGATACAGATGAATATCACCGGAAAGATAGGTGATAAGCTGAAACTGGCCGTTAATTACGATACAGAGGCAACTTTCGATTTTGAAAACCAGGTAAAGCTTGAATTTGAGGGCGATGAAGATGATATCATAAAAAAGATAGAGGTCGGAAATGTCACATTGCCCCTGCCCGGTACGTTGATCACCGGTAGTCAGAGCCTTTTCGGTTTAAAGGCTGATATGCAGTTCGGTAAACTTTCGGTCACCGGTATCTTTTCTCAGCAGAAAGGTGAAACTAAGGTGATGAACATTGAAGGAGGTGCCATGACCCAGGATTTTGAACTCGGCATTGATGAGTATGACAAAAACCGCCACTTCTTCCTGAATAACTTCTTTCGCAGTATGTACAACAATGCGATGTCAACCCTGCCGACACCTTCGTCACAGATCAACGTAAACAAGATCGAGGTGTGGGTAACCAACAAAGCCGGCAATTATGACGAAGCACGTAACATTCTCGGATTCCTTGATCTCGGTGAACCCAATCAATTTATTTATAACGATAATATGTGGAGCGGCCCTCCGGGTTCTGCACCGTCGAACCAGGCAAATAATCTATACGATGAAATGACCAACCAGTATTCGGCGGTAAGAGATATTAATCAGGTAACTTATGTTTTTGCACCTCTACAGTCACAAAATTTTATTGCCGGAACTGATTATGAGAAAGTTGAGAATGCCAGAATGCTGTCGCCGTCGGAATATACCCTTAATCCCACACTTGGATATATCTCGCTTAATACATCGCTCAATGCCGACGAGGTGCTGGCCGTTGCCTACGAGTATACCTATAAAGGGAAAGTGTACAAGGTGGGGGAATTCTCGTCCGATGGGATTGATTCACCTCAGACACTTTACCTGAAACTTATAAAAGGTACCAATTTGACACCTGAGGTTAAGGAAATGTGGGACCTGATGATGAAGAACATTTACAGTATCGGAGCATACAATGTGAACAGGGAAGATTTTTTCCTTGATATCTATTACGTAAACGATTCAACAGGTACCGATATCAACTATTTTCCTGAAGGATTAGACTCGGAAAACGGAGGTGTCAAAGGTGAGCTTTTCCTGCGTTTGATGGGACTCGACAACCTGAACTCCCGGGGAGACCCGCAACCTGACGGTGTATTCGACTTTATCCAGCCTTTTACCATACGGCCCGATAACGGCCGGGTAATATTCCCGGTACTTGAGCCTTTCGGTAAACATCTGAAGGAGGTTCTTAACGGTCAACAGGATCTTATCGATAAATATGTTTACCAGGCTTTATACGACAGCACATTGGTTGTTGCCATAGAGAATGCCGAACATAACAAATTCAAATTAAAAGGTAAATACAAATCATCGACGGGCTCCGAGATAGCTCTTAATGCCATGAATATCCCTCAGGGGTCGGTGATCGTTACGGCAGGTGGATTAAAGCTTGTTGAGAATGTTGACTATACCGTTGATTACACCCTCGGAAGGGTCAGGATAATCAATACCGGTCTGCTGGAATCAGGCACTCCTATCCAGGTCTCTCTGGAAAACCAGTCGCTTTTCAACATGCAGACAAAAACAATGATGGGAGCACATCTCGATTATCAATTCAATGAGAATTTCAATATCGGGGCTACCGTTCTGCATCTTCGTGAAAAGCCTCTGACAACGAAGGTGAATATTGGAGATGAACCTATCTCCAATACTATCTGGGGTTTGAACACGTCATTCTTTACAGAGTCGGACGGCCTGACAAGACTAATTGATAAGCTGCCTATAATTCAGACAAAAGAAACTTCAAATTTCAATTTCGAAGGCGAATTTGCCCAGTTAATCCCCGGACATCCGAATGTTATTGATGCCAGCGGTAATGCTTATATCGATGACTTTGAGGGTACAAGTATCTCATACGACATCAAGAACTGGACTGCATGGAAGCTTGCAAGTACACCACAGGGACAAAGTATGTTTCCCGAAGCCAATACGATAAATGACCTCACCTATGGTATTAACCGTGCCCGTATGGCATGGTACGTTATCGATCCTCTTTTCCAGCGAACCACTCCTCTTACCCCCGATTACATCAAAAAGGACGAAGAACAACGCAATAACCACTTTGTACGGGAAGTTTATGAAAAGGAACTTTTCCCTGA
>JAOZOF010000118.1 GCA_029933425.1 Marinilabiliaceae bacterium | reverse complement strand
AAAGAAAGAGCAAATAAGACTTGCTCATTTGCTCTTTCAATTATAAAATAAATCAATTTAGCAATTAATCATTTATTTTAGCATAATCTGTTCCTTTCAGTATCCATATTACACCTGTTTGAACGTCACCACCTTCAAGTCTGCTGATAGCATCCTCAACATTGGCAGTATTATTGTCCATTTCAATAGTAGGATATCTCCAACGTAATGGGAATGGAAGAACAACAGATTCAGGTATGGATTCTTTAATGAATGAAGGTTTAGCAGTACGACGGTATTCAAACCATGATTGGTGTCCTTGGGTAAATAATGCCTTATACTTCTCGGTCATTATAGCTTCCAAAGCCTCATCAGTTCCTGATGGCAGTGGTTTAACAGCTATATAAGCAGCTATGTCGTCAGCACTGATACCCCATCTTTTCATATTCTCTTCAATACCTCTGTGATAGTAAGTTTCTGCACTTTGTCCACCGTTTAACCATCCTCTTATTTTAGCTTCAGCAAGTGCAAAGTTTACTTCTCCGGCTTCCATTAAGGTTGCTCTTAGAAAATCACCTGAGTTCTGATTGAAAATTTGTGTATACGATGATAATGTTACATTATTATAAGGATCAAACTTATTAAGTGATGAAGGAGCATAAACAATATTCAAACCTCCTCCTTGTGGTGGTGCACCAACGTAAACACTATCATTAAACGGATATTTTGCTACCATTTGACCAACAGTAGAAGTATCGAAACAAGAAACAGAATACTCGTTTCCATAATAATCCAACTCAGGCTCACCAAAATAGAGAGTATCTATTTGTTCAGGATCTCCAAGTTCCTGAGCTGTCCATCGGTATAATGAAGGTGCAACCCATGCAGAAAGACGAGGATCACCTTTAAGTGAATTAACAAACGGAGCAGAAGGCTTTCTTCTTGTCATTTCACTCTGAACCTCATCGCGCCATGTTCCCCAAACCCATGAATTGGATGAATTAGTTCCCTCATAAGTAAGATAAGCATCATCATCTGCAGAAGTAATAAGATCTGAAGTTGCTATTGCTTCCAGTTGTCCTTGCTTGTCTCCAAAAGCTGTATATGAACGCATAAGCATTCTCAACTTCAAAGAATTGGCAAACTTGATCCACTTACTTCTGTCACCCTTATAAATAAGGTCATAAACCGCATCAATAGCGTCATTTTCACCTTTAAGAGTTGCAACAGCTTCATCAAGAGTTGCCATCAGACCTTCATAAACTTCCTGCTGAGTATCATACTTTGGCAATAATAATCCCTCACGACCTTTCAATGCTTCACTGTAAGGAATATCTCCATAGATGTCAGTTAAATACTCAAACATAAAGCTTTGAAGAACCTTTAATGCAGCAGCAGTAGAAGGTCTCCCTTCTTCTTCATTATAATTTATGCCAGATTGTAGATCATAAATTATATTGTATTCCCTATTCCAATCATCAGGAGCCTGTTGAAATTCCTCATGTGTTTGAGCTTTTACACTAAAAAGCTGCTGATAATAAAACATTAATGCATTGAATTCATCATTATCTACACCTTTATCCTGATAAAAAGTAGAAACAGCTACAATAGAACCAGATAACAAATACTCCGGAAGAGTCTTGATATTAACATCCTCCGCCATTTCCTGCTGTTCTTTTCTCAACTGATCAGTACATGATACACTAAACAGAATAACAAGCAGTAATCCTATAAATCTATTTTTTTTCATATTTTTTAATTTTTCAATTTTTCAATTAAAATGTTAATCCTAACTTAAATCCAACCTGACGAACAGGAGGCAAAGTATAGTGAGCTACACCCTGACCTGTTCCTGCACCACCAAATGCAGTTTCAGGATCTTCATTTCTTCCGCTCTTAGTCCAAAGGTAAATATTACGTGCAATAACTGAGAATGAAGCACTCTGCATTCCTATTTTACCAACAAATGATTTAGGAAGATCATATGTCAAAGAAATATCTCTGACCTTAAAATTAGTTGCATCAAATGTACGTGTTTGTGGGAAGTCCCAAGTATTACCCACAATGTGTGTTGGAGAACCATAGAATGTAGTATTAGGATCTTCACCGTTCAGGATATAAGCATCATCAGGAAGATCACGTCCTGTTGGATCATAATCACTAGTTGGATCAACATAAACACCGATCCAGTATGAAGCATCATCTCTGAATTCTCCATTTTGGTTAGGACCTTCTTCGCCTGTGTTGTAAAGACGTAAGATGTCGAATGCCTGGTCAGCCGGGTTAGGCCATGCGTAACCACCATCATGAGAACGACCTCCCATCCAGTATATTCCGTCACCTGACACAGAATATGGTGATTTACCGTCATCCCTTAATCTTTTAGCTGTTTCAGAAACATAAACTCCACCGTTTCTGTAACTCATTACAACATTTAGAGCAAATGCCTTATATTTAAGGTTAGTGGTGAATCCCATCATAAAATCAGGGTTGAAGTTTCCTAAGAAATCTCTAGTTTCAGGATTATCATCTTCAATTGGAGTACCTGTGTGATTTTTCAAAATTATCATTCCATAATATTTGCTATCAGGATTTATCACTCTTTGGAATCCTTCACTAGCATACATATTACCTATTGTCTCACCTTCTTTCAAACGTAGCTTTGTGCCATCAGGATAACCAATCCACTTTTCCCCGAATGAAGGATCCAGGCTTGTAACAGTTGCTTTATACTTACTGAAGTTAGCTGAAATATCCCATTCCCAGTCGTTGGTACGAACCGGAACAAAATTCATTTCAATCTCAACACCGTCTGAGGTTACAGTACCAATGTTGGTTCTGTAGCTTGAGAAACCGGTAGAAGATACAATAGGAATATCCTGTATCTGATTAGCGTGAACCTTTTTGAAATAAGTTCCGTTGAATCCTAATCTGTTATTAAAGAATTTTACATCAAGACCACCTTCATATGTAGTGTTAGTTTCAGGTGAAATGTCAGGATTAACAACAGAGCCACCAACAGAACCGGTAGTTACACCATTCCATGTACCTGAAATTCCATAGGTATCAACATTCAGATAAGTAGGAATACCATAACCTACCTGTGCAATACCTCCTCTGAGTTTCAACATCGTAACCCATGAAGGCATTTCAAATGTTTCAGAAGGAAGCCAGCTTAATGAAGCTCCAGGATAAACAGAACTGTTCTTTTGAAGATCAGTAATACCTACCCAGTCTTTTCTTACTGAAGCATCAAGATAAAGCATATTGGCCCAGCCAAATGATGCTGTAGCATATATGCTTGAGTACTTGGAAGTACCCCAGGAGTATGCTCTTGATAAGTTATCTTTTGATATTGCACCAATAGAAAAATCATTCGGACGGGCAAGATATCTACCTCCCATAAATGCATAGTTATTGTTGGTAATACGGAAGTTATAACCCGCTAAAGCATTAATATTGAATTTTCCGAATGTTTTATCGAAAGTAAGGAATATATCATTGTTTATACGAGAATTTTCAGATGTTTCTGAATAAAAAGCACCTTTAGGAATATACTTTGTAATATCCCAGGGAGTCCTGTCCTGATAATTGTACATAACGGTACTTAAACCTGTACGTCCTGTAAGCTTCAATGACTCAAGAAGATCCCAGTCAAACTGAACTTTTCCTACAACTGACTCACGAGAGAATGTTTTAATAATTTCATTGGCTACGAAATATGGGTTAGCATTCTTGTAAGTTCTGTAGTTCCTTCTGTCATACTCATCTCCATTTCCAAGATAATTTTTATATTCAATAAATGGAGAATTCTGCATTATACCTTCATATCCTGTTATCCATGGAGTTTGCCATGCTGACCAAGGCTGCTTGTCTGCAGTAATTGCATAAATATTGAAGATCAAACTTGATTTACCGTCACCGCGGCCTTGTAATATCTGCTTGTTAGGAGCATAAGTTTTAATATACTGAGCACTACCGGAAACTTTAAATTTATCTGTTACGTTATATGAAGCTTCCAGCGCAACAGTATTTCTTGAAGTCTTGGACGAAGGAATAATACTTTTATTTACAAGGTTTGTGTATGACAAACGGAAAGTTCCTTTGTCATAATTACCACTAATTGCAATGTTGTTTGTAGATGTAATTCCTGTATCCATAAAATCTTCAACAGGGCGCTCATTGGTATATCTTCTCTCAATAGGAGCATCTACTACCATTTGTTTTTCCATATCCCATTGTTTGGCTACTATACCGGCAGCATCAGTATAATGAAGTCCCCAGCCTTTACTCCTTTTCAGGACGCCCAATGCTTCAGTACGTTCATATTCACCACCTACATATTCAGTTTGAATAGGTAATGATTTATAAGCCTGGTCAAAAGTCATAGATGAGTTAACACTTACACCTATACCTTTTTTACCACTTTTACCTGATTTAGTTGTAATAAGGATAACACCGTTACCACCTTCAGAACCATAAAGAGCTGTAGCACTCGCACCTTTCAGCACAGTGACACTCTTGATGTCATCAGAACTCATTTCTGACATAAAGTTACCTGCATCAATATTTCCACTTGTAGTAACACCTCCATTACCAACAGGGACTCCATCGATAACATAAAGAGGCTGAGCAGTTGAAGAGAGGTTTGTATGTCCACTACCTCCAAGAAGACCTGTAAGTGAGGTAGCTCCACGAATCACAACATAAGCTGATGATGTAGGATCAGAACTAAAGCTTGTAATATTAACACCAGTAACCTTTCCATCAAGGTTTTTCAGGTAGTTACTTGTGGCACCCTTTGCAATCTCATCTGACTCAACTTCATCAACGGCATATCCAAGAGATTTTTTCTCCCTTGTAATACCAAGTGAAGTAACAACCACCTCATCAAGGCCTACGGCTGAAGATTTTAATGCTACATCAATAACACTTTTCCCTGCAACAGGAATATCCTGCGCTTCCATTCCGATAAAGGAAAAGTGTAAAATCGCGTTGTCATCCGGAACCTGAATACTGTAATGGCCATCCACATTAGTAATAGTTCCGTTCGTAGTGCCGGCAATAATAACATTAACACCGGGCATCGGATCACCGGAATCGTCCTTGACGGTACCGGTTACTGTCTTTTGTGCCATTGCACTGGTGGCAAAGATGGCAAACAAAAACAACAATTGAAGAATCTTTCTTTTCATAAGCTTTAACTTTTGATTAGTAAAAATTAAATTTTTGTAAATAGATAAAACTAAATTCTGTTTGGATTGTCAACTGAAAGCAGGTATTTGTCAACTCCATAACTTTCTCTTCCTACCCATTTCACAATAAATCAGGACAAATATAGATACCTTATAAAAGTATTATTAGGTTATTCTTAATAAAGATACATGGTTATTTAACAATATTGTCATTTTTTTAACAATCGGCCACTCATTGTGAGCATATGTGCATTACCTTGAAGATCAATATCAAAATAATATCCACAGCTAAAAACAAGAAGTATCGAATAGTATTTCAAGCAGTTACAGCACCATCGAGATCTGCATTATTTTATATGCAATAAAAATATGACAGAAAATCAACATGCTAATTTCTTATTAAATGTTTATTTTTTATCACTAATTGTTAAAATTCTTTTACGTTAAAAAACAATTAGAAGAAACTTCACACATATTTTAACAGAAAAATATCTTTGAAGCGAAAAGTCATAATGCACTGAAACAGTGCCTGCTAAATGAAGTTAAACCAGGAATTGGGTTTTACTTTGTATGTTTTGCCGTTATCGGCAGTTATCAGGATATTGACCTTATTGTATGTTTTTATCTCCGGAATACGCTCTTTGAACCTGTCAAGGTTAATTATTACCTTATGACCGGTGTCAGGCATTAAAGTTAACGGGAAGACATTTTCGCCTCCGCCTCCTTTCATCTTGAACTTCCTTTCTTTTCTGAATCTTTTAAATATTAAAACGGGAGGATCAAAAGTTATGCTGTCCCTGGTTTTATTATTTATCTCTATTGCAAGTAACAGGTCATCCGTAGCCCGACTTTTTACGGTCCTTGCCTTTATTATTACCATTGCGGGCATGAGTTTTCTTAACCATCCACGCTTACCTGCAATATAAAATATAAGCACCAAAGCGGTCATCAGTAAGAACTCCATAAAAAGCGGATTGAATTCCGGCTGTTTCTGTGCAGGTTTTGTCATTCCCTCATAAAATGCCTTTTCAAGCGACTCCTCACCATTGGACAAAGTATCCTCAGGCACTTCAATCCGTATTGTTTCACGTTTCTTCTGTTGATGCTCCGAAGGAGCCTGAGCTCCCCTGCTGCATAACTGAAGAAGTAACAGGAATGCAAAGCCTCCGATAAGCAGTTTCCTGTTCCGGTAGTAAAATTCTTTGACTCTGGCTAATATTTCGTTCATTTTGTAAACGGGACCAACCCTTTAAAATTTATGTAATATTCACCCCCCTTAACAGGATCTTTCATGTCCTGCTCTTCTTCACCATTCGCATTTGCTATTCCCACACCACCGAACAGACAGGTTGCATCGTTCTTTTTAGCATGCATCAGTACTCTTGCGGCAACATCGGGCATCAGCACTCCCATGTCGGGATATCTTGCTGTACGTACAACAATAAAATACCGTTTATCATTTTTCACGGCAAGTATCTGTGGATTGATATCAGTCTCTTTACGAACCTGCAATACTTTATATCCGTCATCAACCATTGCTTTGAACACAACTTTGATGCCCAGAAAATGGAGCTCCTCATCTGTCAACGGCTGATTATTTTTTGTCATAGTTCTTATTGTTGCAACAGCAAATATGGGATAAAAAAGTAAAACCCGAAAGTTTAACCATCAGGCTTTTCACATCTTTAACAAAAGTAATATCTAAATTGTAGATTTTAGTTCTTATTTTTGCTCAATGTTATATCTGATGGCAGGCATATTACTTATTCTTGTAATATCTTTCTTTGTTTCAAAGAAGGACAAAAAGGAAGAGCCTGTAAAAACCCAAACGGAAGGATGCTGTGGTGAACATGAGGTTTGTGAGAGTGAGTCATTGCTTTCGAGCAGCAATAATGTAATATATTTCGAAGACGAAGAACTTGACGTATATGCCGGAGTCGCCGGAAAAAGTTTTACCGACGATCAGATCGAAGAATTCAGAGAAGTACTTTATTCCCTGAAAGAGGAAGAGGTGGCAGAATGGCTCAAAAGCCTGCAACTGCGTAATGTAACAATTCCCGGCATAATAAAAGAAGAGGCATTGATGATAGTTTCGGAAAGAAGATACCAGTCGGAAGCGATCTAAGACAGTTCTGATCTTTCTTTGGCAGCAAGCTTGAACTCAGGTATGGTCAACGGGAAACTTATTGTAAACACACTTCCCTTGCCTACTTTTGATTCCAGATCGACAGAGCCGTTCAGTATCGAGACCACCGATTTTGTTATTGCCAACCCCATTCCGGCACCACCGTATTTTTTAGAAATATCGGGACTTCCCTGCATGAACCTGTCGAAGATGACCTTTTTCTTTCTGACAGGTATACCGATGCCCGTATCCCTGACATAGAAAGATATCTCATTCTGCCCGTTTACAAAATATCCGAAAGCAACCTCACCGGCGTCGGTAAACTTGATGGCATTTCCTATCAACTCCGAAAGCACTTTCTTGATCTTCCCCCGGTCCGAGATTATCTCAACGATATTGTTCCCCCTGTCATCATCGAAATAAAGAGATATCTTCTTTTTGACAGCATAGGAATAAAAAGTGTGTTCAAGTTCCTGCATCATCAAAGGCAGGTTGATGGTATTTGAAACTATCTCTTCATTCCCTGCTGCCAACCCTGCAAGGTATATCACATTGTCGAGTATCGAAAGGAACTTCCTCCCATTCGTTATCACAAAATCGGAATACATGTTCCTCTCCGCCTCAGAAAGGTCGCTCTGCTTCAATATTTCAGAGAACCCAAGAATTCCGTTCAGCGGTGTTCTGATCTCATGGGAAATATTTTCAAGAAAATATGTTTTTAACCTGTCACTCTCTTCAGCTCTCCTTTTGGCCCTTTTCAACTGCTTGTTTATTTCAAGTACACGTTGATTGCTATTCTTAAGCTCATTCGATTTTTCTCCGAGTTTACGAATATAACTCTCAAGGAAAATGCTTGTTTCTCCCACAAGGATAACCAATGGAGAAGTAAGGAAAAGATAGGTTACTATCGTGTTCAACCAAAAAAGCGCCACCGGAGTATCAGACTCCCCGGCAAACATCAGCTCCCCCCTGTTAATATGTAAAACCGAGATGAAGGCCAGGACAATACCGGCAGACAGAACAGAGATAAGTCCGAACTTTTTTCCGTAAAAAAGTGAGAAAACAACAGGAGGAAGAGTCAGCAATATCAGCCATCCTCCTACAAGACCCCACGTGTATGCACCCCAAAGTCCTGCAACAAGCCCAATAATACTTAAAGAGAATACTTTAATATCAAGTGATATCTTTTTACGAAATATGTAACCTCCCCACAATAACGCAACAAATATTACCTGAAAAATAAATAACGGCGTCCAGCCGGTATAGAAAATACGGAACAAAGATGATATGAGTGTGGGAATGCCGAGAAAAGCAAAAGCAAAAAAAGATTTATTAAGAATTTCTTCTTTTATTGACTGGATGACCGCTTTGTCGTTCATTATTGTAGCAGGATGTAAGATTTGAGTTGAGATTTTCTTCAGGTAAATAAAAATAGACATTAAAAATATCAAAGCCAACTTTTTATGATGACCGATCATAGTTATTATACAAACGCAGAGATTTTTGTTATAAAAATTAATCATTCATGAATAGATTTCAACTTTAATATTTTCAAAAAATTATACCTTTACAAAGCATGAAAAAACAAAACTATGTCAGTAACGGTAAAAAATGTAACACGACTATTCGGCACGCAGAAAGCCCTTGATGATGTTTCTTTTTCAATAAGTTCAGGCGAGATAGTCGGGTTTTTAGGACCCAACGGCGCAGGGAAATCAACCATGATGAAAATAATAACGGGGTATCTTACTCCGACCTCGGGAAGTGTTGAAGTATGCGACATCCCTGTGAAGGAACATTCGCTTGAGTTGAGAAAAAAGATCGGATATCTGCCCGAACACAATCCTCTTTACCTCGACATGTATGTGAGAGAATACCTGAACATGGTGGGTGGTATCTATAAGCTTAAAAATATCAAAGGTAAAACAGAGGATATAATCAACATTACCGGACTTACACCCGAAGCACATAAAAAGATAGGAGCTCTGTCGAAAGGGTTCAGACAGCGGGTAGGCCTGGCACAGGCCCTCATTCCCGATCCCGAAGTATTGATACTCGATGAGCCCACCACTGGTCTCGATCCCAACCAGATACTTGAGGTCCGTAATCTGATAACTGAAATAGGCAAGGACAAAACAATAATGTTATCAACTCATATCATGCAAGAGGTTGAAGCGATATGTGAAAGAGTGATAATCATTAATAACGGAAAAATAGTTGCCGATGAAGCTGCCGACGGATTGATGTCAGTATCTTCCGTTTCCGGTACCATGATAACGGTTGAGTTCAATGAACAGCCCGACCTGAAAAAGCTTGAAGAGATAGAAGGCATCACCGGAATAGAGCCTTCAGGAAATAAACTTCTGATAAAATGTGATCCGGATAAAGATATCCGTCCTGAAATTTTCAGTTTTGCTGTGAACAATGACCTGATCTTACTTGAGATCTCAAAAGAAGAACGGGACCTTGAGGCAGTATTCCACGAGCTTACAATGTGAAAAAAGGCTGTCGATGAAATATCATCGACAGCCTTTTCATTTTCAATTGCCTCCCGGCTTAATCCCTTCTTCCCATAAATATCATTATATAGTAAAGTAATGTTGCCAGCGATGCGAGTGCTGCAACCACATATGTGTAAGCGGCCCATTTCAAGGCATCTTTAGCTTTTGCCTGTGTTGCACCTGAAGTAATTCCACTGGTATTCAACCATGCCAAAGCTCTCCGGCTGGCATCTATCTCAAC